>NZ_JBDQQT010000008.1:0-214050 GCF_039888625.1 Pseudomonas sp. CAU 1711 | reverse complement strand
AACTCAGCAGTGAAACGACGCATCGCCGATGGTAGTGTGGGGCTTCCCCATGTGAGAGTAGGTCATCGTCAAGCTCCTATCCCCAAACCCCCAGTCGAGACATCGGCTGGGGGTTTGGCTTTTGCGCGCGGGAAAAGCGACGAGCAGGCTAGTGCGCTATGCGTTAGGCTTGCGCCAGCCCTGTTGTCAGCCAGTGAGACTAAAAGCGGCTAACGAGACGCCTCCAGGCCTGCACTCTGGAAAATGGAGCCTTCCTGCATGACCGAGCTAAGTTCAGCGAAGACCCGCCGTACCACCAACTGGTCTGCCATCTGGATACTGCCGTTGATCGCCCTATTGATCGGTGGCTGGCTGGCCTGGCGGGCCTACGCGCAAGCGGGTATCGAGATTCAGATCTTTTTCCCGTCGGGGGATGGCATCCAGGTCAACAAGACCGAGGTCATCTACAAGGGCATGTCGATAGGCAAGGTGATCGGCATGGAGCTGGACGATCAGGGACAGCAGCGCGGCGTCAGGGTCACTCTGGAGATGGACAAGCGGGTCGAGCTGCATCTGCGCAGCAACACGCGCTTCTGGCTGGTCAAACCCAGCGTTTCCCTGGCTGGCATCACAGGCCTCGAGACCCTGGTCTCGGGCAATTACATCACCGCCAGCCCCGGGGATGGGGAACCGACTCGCAAGTTCGTTGCGCTGACCGAGGCGCCGCCACTGGCCGATAGCGTGCCCGGCCTGCATCTGACCCTCAAGGCCGAGCGCTTGGGGTCTCTCAATCGCGACAGCCCGGTGTTCTACAAGCAGATCCAGGTCGGCCGGGTGAAGAGTTACCAACTGGCCGAAGACCAGAGCACGGTGGAGGTCAAGGTCTTCATCCAGCCCGAGTTCGCCGGCCTGGTGCGCAAGCACACGCGCTTCTGGAATGCCAGTGGTGTGTTCATCGATGCCGGGCTGTCGGGGGTCAAGGTTCGCACGGAGTCGCTCACCAGCATAGTGGCCGGCGGCATAGCCTTCGCCACGCCGGAGCACCGCAAGGACAGTCCCCCCACCGATCCGGCCCTTCCTTTCCGCCTGTATGAAGACTTCGATGCCGCCCAGGCCGGCATCAAGGTGGCGCTCAAGCTGGCGGATTATGAAGGTGTCGATCCGGGCCGCACCCCTGTCATGTACAAGGGGGTGCGTGTGGGCACCCTGAAGACCATCAAGGTGGCCGAGGATCTCAACTCGGCTTCGGTCGAGCTCACCCTCGATCCGCGCACCGAGGACTATCTGACCGAGGGTGCCGAGTTCTGGATGGTCAAGCCCTCGATCTCCCTGGCGGGCATCACCGGGCTTGAGGCGCTGGTCAAGGGTAACTACATCGCCATCAAGCCAGGCCCCAAGGGCGGCACGGCGCTGCGCGACTTCGTCGCGCGGGCCAAGGCGCCGCCGCTGGATGTCGATGCGCCGGGGCTGCATCTGGTGCTATTCGCCGACAACCTGGGCTCCCTCGAGGTCGGCAGCCCGATTCTCTACCGTCAGGTCCGGGTCGGTTCGATTCAGAGTTACCAGTTCTCCCGGGATCGCAAGCGGGTGGTGCTGGGAGCTCATATCGAGCCGGAGTACGCCAGTCTGGTGAACAGTTCCACGCGCTTCTGGAACGCCAGTGGAATCACCCTCAAGGGCGGCATCTCCTCCGGGATAGAGGTCAAGAGCGAGTCGCTGCAGACCCTGCTGGCCGGAGGCGTGACTTTCGAAACGCCTAATCCCAAGGCATCGGTTACGCGCAAGGTGCAGCGCTTCACCCTGCATTCGAGTCGGGAGGCGGCGGTGCAGGAGGGGGTGGCGATCCAGATTCGGGTGCTCAGCGGGGATGGCATCAATCCGGGCACTGCGATTCGCTACAAGGGCATAGAGGTCGGTAAGGTGGAGAGCGTCGAGCTGACCGACGATCTGCAGGCCGTGCTGCTCAACGCTCGCATCGTCAAGGCGAGCGGGCGTATCGCCAGCGTCGGCAGCGAGTTCTGGGTGGTCAAGCCGGAGCTCGGTCTGATTCGTACCGCGAACCTCGACACGTTGGTCAGCGGCCAGTATCTGGAGGTTTTGCCGGCGCCCAAGGCTGGCAAACAGCAGCTCTATTTCGAGGCGCGCAAGCAGGCCCCGAGCCTCGAGGTGCGCGAGGACGGGCTGCGCCTGGTCCTCAGCACGCTGCGCCGGGGCTCGATCAAGCCCGGCGTGCTGGTGAGCTATCGCGAGGTGCCGGTGGGCAAGGTCACCGACTTCGAGCTGGGGCCGACTTCCGACCGGGTGCTGATCCATGTGTTGATCGAGCCGCGCTATGCGCCCCTGGTGCGCTCCGGAACGCGCTTCTGGAATGCCAGCGGCATAGGTGTGGAGGCGGGGCTGTTCAAGGGCGTGAAGGTGCGCACCGAGTCCCTGGAGGCACTGCTGGAGGGCGGCATCGCCTTCGCCACGCCGAACAATCCGGAGATGGGCGGGCCGGCCCAGCCGGGGCAGACCTTTGCCCTGCACGATGAGCCCCAAGAGCTCTGGCTGCACTGGGCGCCGAAGATTGCGTTGGAGAACAAGTAGCCAGCTCGGGCAAGCAAAGTGACAAGGGCCGCATTAGCGGCCCTTTTCGTTTACCTGAAACTCAGGCCGGCTCGGCTTCCTCGACCGAGGCCGTGCGCGTCTCGCGACGCTTGATGAACTTCCAGTCCGCTTCGTCGATGTAGATGCCGTTCGGCCCGCTGCCGCCTTCCAGGTCGATGGCCACGTGGGCCGAGACCTGCGGCTTCACCGAGGCGAGGATCGGCACGAAGCCCAGCTGCAGGCTGGTCTCGATCAGTGCCTGCTGGTTGCGCTCGTCGATATCCGCCGCCTCATCCAGGTAATACGGCAGACGGACCTTGCCGGCCTGCTCGCGGTCCATCAGGTGCAGCAGCAGGTACATGTTGGTCAGTGCCTTGATGGTCATGGTGGTGCCGTTGCTTGCTGCGCCATCGATGTCGGTGTGCATCACCGGTTGACCACCGACCTTGGTGATCTCGAAGGCCAGCTCGAACAGGTCCTTGAGGCCCAACTGGTTGCCGTTGGCGGCGACCAGGCGCGACAGGTAGTCCTTGGCCTCTTCGTTCCTGGCGTCCTGTTCGGCCGACTGCGACAGGTCGAACACCGACAGGGTCTCGCCTTCCTCGTACTGGCCGGCGCTGTGGATGATCTGGTCGATGTGCTTGAGCGCGTCGCGGTTGGGCGCCAGGACGATGCGGAAGCTCGAAAGGTTGGAGACCTGGCGCTTGTTGATCTCGCGGTTGAACAGCGCCAGCTGGTGTTCCAGGTTGTCGTAGTCGCTGCGGATGTTGCGCAGGGTGCGGGCAATATCGGTGACCGCCGCTCGTCTGGCCTTCGCTAGAGTGAGGGCCTCGTCCTGGCGATGCGCATAGGCGTTGACCAGCAGCTGCAGGCGGCGCTCCGGGTCTTCCTCGCTGTCGAACTTGGCCACGCCCTTGAGACGCACCTGGGCGTACAGTGCGTCGATCTGGCCGTCGATGCGCTGCAGCGCCTGCCAGGTGTCCTGATAGTCGTTGAGTAGTGGCAGCAGGTTGTCCAGCGAGTCGTCCACCGGCTCAAGGAAGGGCGTGCCGAATGGCAGGTCGGCCGGCAGCAACTGGCGACGGCGCAGGGCGTCTTCCAGGGTGCGTTCCTTGGCTTCCAGATCGGCCAGTTGGCGGCCGATCAGCTGCAGCTTGGCGGACAGCTGCTGCACGCGCTCGGCGAAGGCGTCGGCGGCGCGCTTGAGTTCGTCCTGCGCCGCTTCGGCCTGGGCCAGCTGTTCCAGCTTGGTAGGCTCCTCGACCGAGAGGGTCTGGCACTTGCGGAAATCTTCCAGGGCCTTCTGTGCATCCAGCACGGCCTGGTACAGCTGCTCGGCCTGGGCCTTGCTCGCCGCGCGGTCGCCCGCCACCGCCTGCTGGGTCTTGAGCTGCTTGAGCTCGCGTTCCAGGCGATCCTTCTGGTCGCGCAGGGCTGCGCGGTCGGCCAGGGCCTGCAGGGCCGGCGGCTCGATGTGCGAGAGGTCGATGGACAGGCCCGGCACGGCGAAGGTGTCGCCTTTGAAGCGATCCAGCACCGCCTCGACGGCCTTGACCCAATCCTCGCCCTCGGCCTGGATGCCTTTCTCGCCGAGCGGCAGGCTGAACAGCTGGCCATTGAACAGGCGCATCAGGCGATCGACGTCGGCCTGGCTGAACTCCTCGCGCAGGCGCGAGTAGCTGTTGTTGTCGGCGTGATCGAGCTGCTGCCTGACCGACTTCAGGCGCTTCTCCAGATCGCGCACGCGCTCGTCGAGGTCCTCGCTGGAGAACTGACGTGACTGGGCCAGGGCGCCGGCCAGTTCGTCGTGGGCGTCCTTGGCGGCGAGCAGCTGCTCTTCCAGTACCTTGGCATCCGTGACCAGGGCGAAGCGGTTCTTCAGCACCGCCAGCTCGCCGAGCCAGCGCTGGATCTCGCTGATCTCGCGCTCCAGGCGCATCAGTTCGGCGGTGCCGCCGCGCTGTTCGTTCTGCAGGCCGTCCTGCTCGCGCCTGTAGTGTTCGGCCTGGATCACCAGCTCTTCCTTGCGCGCATCGGCGTAGTCGTGCCAGGTGCCGAGAAGATTATCCAGCAGCGGCGAGAGGCGATGCAGCTTGCCGCGCAGCACTTCGCGCTGGGCCACGCCACCGGACAGCGCCTCGACCAACGGGCCGGCAGCGACCAGCGCCTGGTAGTCCTGCTCCATGCGGCGCACATCGCGGAAGGCCTCTTCGGTGGCGGCGATATAGTCGACGCTGCCCGAACGCAGGCTGTGTTCGAAGGCATCGAGGAACAGCTGCTTCAACTTCGCAGCGGTGATCTCGCGCATATGCAGCAGGTTGATAAACAGCGCGCGGAAGGTCTTCAGGCTCTGCTCGCTGGTGGAGCGCAGCGGGATGAGGCACAGGTCCAGCGGGATGCTGGTATGCCCGCCGACCAGCAGGCGACGCAGTTCCTCGGGCTTGAGCTCATAGGGGGTGATGCCGGCCTGGCCGAGGTTCTTGAACAGCTCGCGTTGGCGCAGGCACACGCCGTCCTGCTGGTAATGCTGCAGGTCCAGCTCGCCCTGGTAGGCGAAGAACTGGTGGCCGAAGCCGCCGCCCGGGCCGCGCCCGGCCACGCCGATCACGTGCGGGCCGTGGGGCAGGGCGACCTCGACCAGGATGTAGCTGGTGTCGGAAGCGAAGTAGAACTTGCGCGACTGCTCCAGGCTGTACTTGCCGAAGCTCATGTCGGACATGCGCGCCAGGATCGGGAACTGCAGCGCGTTGATCGACGCCGACTTGCCCAGGTTGTTGGCGCCATACACCGACAGCGGGTTCTCCAGCGGGAAGATGCCGAGGCTGTAGCCGGCGGTGTTCATCAGGGCAAAGCGGCGGATGCCGTAGCGTTCCTGGCTCATGCGTCGATCTCCTGGGCTTCACGTTCCTCGGCCATGGCGCGGGCCAGGGCGTCTTCCTCGGACTCTTCTGCAGTGGCGGCGACGGGCTCGGCCGGCGGCTCGATGCGCACGATCTCATCCTCGGCCTCGTCCACCACCAGTTCCGGCGTCGGCAGCGGCAGGTTGCTGTGCAGGCTGGCCGCCAGGTCGCGGTCCTGCTGCACCGACAGGCACACGTCGAGGAAGCGGTGCATCGGCGCGAGGAAGCGATACACGCCGTTTTCTTCAATGGCGAAGCCGAGCTGGGTCAGGCGGCGCATGACTTTTTCCTCCAGCTCCTCAACGCTGATCACTTCGGCCTGGAGGAACAGGTCCTTGTACTTGTCCAGCAGCGGCGGCAGCTCGTCGCGGCCCAGGCTGCCGCCATCGAGCACGGCCAGCGGGTCGCGGCCCTGGTCGGCCAGGTGCTCGACCAGGATGAAGGTGAACAGCGCCAGGCGCTGGGCGGTCTTGTTGACCTGCGCGCCCATCTGCTCGGGGACGAAGTAATAGAAGCCGCGGCTGTCGCAGACCAGTTCGTAGCCGAGCGACTTGAACAGCGCGCGGTAGGCGTCCTGCTGGGCGCTGAGCTGGGTGTACAGCTCGGGGGCGGCGCGGCTGATGTGGTAGCCCTTGAACAGCTCGCGGAAGATCGGGGCGAGCTGGGTGAGTTCTTTCAGATCGATGTTCATGCGGTCACTCGCAGGTGCGACTCCCCTCTGCCGTCGGGAGAGGGGCTGGGGGTGAGGGACTTCGAGGCGGGCGGCTGGCCCTCACCCCGGCCCTCTCCCAGGGGGAGAGGGAGGCAAGCGGTGTGGAGCTCAGGCATGGGGGCGGCCCACCAGGGCATAGGAGCTCAGGCTGACCTGGTGCTCGCGGGTGAGGTAGTCGCGGCGCTCGAGGCGCTCGCGCTGGAAGCGGCTGTCGCGCGACAGGCGCGAGAACCAGTAGAGCAGCTCGTCGGTGGCGCCTTCCGGTTCCTGCTCCAGCAGCCAGGTCATCAGGTCCGGCAGCGGCAGGGCCTGCTCGCAGCGCTCGATCATCTCGCGCGCGGTGCGTGGCGCCTGCGGTGCGGCGCCCTTGCGGGTGCCGCTGGCCTTGGGGAACTGGTTGGGCTTGGGCTGGAAGCGCGCCAGGGCGTAGACGTAGCTTTCCACCTGGCTGGCGGTGCCGAGGAAGGTGCTCTGCGGGCGGCTGAACAGCGGCATCGAGGCCTGCGGCAGGGCGTCCAGGCCCTTCTTGCGGATCACCGACAGGGCCAGCGCGGCGCCACGGGTCACGGCGTTGTGCCGGCGCGCTTCCTCGCGCAGCGGCAACAGCAGCTCGCGGGCCTTGCGCAGGGTCAGCTGGGCGACGGTCTGCATTTCCAGGATGCGCGCGTGGGTGCGCAGCAGCAGGTCGTCGTCGACCAGCTGGCCGAGGCGCTGCTGCTCGCCGAGCAGCTTGAGCAGCACCTGCTCGACGCGGCGCACGCCCTGTTCGAAGGCGCCATCGGCGGAGACCAGCTGGATCATCGGTTCGACGTATTCGTCCCAGGTCGCCAGCACTTCGGCGTAGCGTTGGCGTAGCGGAATCTGCCGATCCGAGGTCTTGGCCCGCTCGGCCACGCCGACCAGGGCCTGTTCGTCGTTGCCTAGCTTCTTCAGTACGTCGCGCACGCGCATATCGAGCAGGCGCAGCTGGCGCGCCAGGTCGTTGCCGTCGCGCACTTCGAAGGCGTCCTGGATATAGCCGGCCAGGCGTTCCAGGTGGCGCAGGTAGGCCTCGATCTCCAGGCACAGGCCCAGGCGGTGCTCACGTCGCAGGTAGGCGAGGAAGTCGTGGATCTGCGCATTGAGCTCGAAGCGGTTGGGGCTCTTGGCCACCGGCACCAGGATGTCCAGGCGAATCCACTGGTCGAGCAGGGCGGTGATGTCGGCGGCAGAGCCTTCGGGCAGCTGCGTGCCGAGCTGGTTGCGCAGCTCGACCAGGCTCAGGGTGCCGGTGTCGAAACGCTCGCACAGCGGTTCGAGCAGCGTCCAGTGCTCGGCGAGGGCGCGCAGTACGCGCTTGGGATCGATCATCGCGAGGCCGTGATATCCGTCAAAAGGGGGCGATTGTAGCGTATCGATCCGGGGGCGATACCCGCGTCCGTCATGTCGCGGTCATGCCCCTGCGGCAGGCTGAAAATACGCCCCCATTGATCGAAAAATGCACACTGCTCTTTCGATATGCGCCGGTTGTCGGCACAATTCGCGTCCTCTTTTTCTTGGGGGGGCCAAAACCCTCCTTTGGTCGACCTTGCCGGGGCTACGAGATGATCAAGACGCCGTACTACTTCATCGACAAGCAGAAGCTGCTGGTCAATCTGGAGAAGATCGCCTACGTGCGCGAAAACTCCGGGGCCAAGGCGCTGCTCGCGCTCAAGTGCTTCGCCACCTGGTCGGTGTTCGACCTGATGCAGCAGTACATGGACGGCACCACGTCCTCCTCTTTATATGAGCTCAAGCTCGGCCGGCAGAAGTTCGCCGGCGAGACCCATGCCTACAGCGTGGCCTGGGCCGACGACGAGGTTGAGGAGATGGTCGCCAACTGCGACAAGATCATTTTCAACTCGATCGGCCAGTTGCAGCGTTTCGAGGCGCAAACCTCCGGCACCATCCGCGGCCTGCGGGTGAATCCGCAGGTGAGCAGCTCCGACTACCTGCTGGCCGACCCGGCGCGGCCGTTCAGCCGCCTGGGCGAGTGGGACCCGGAAAAAATTGCCGGTGTGATGGGCAAGATCAGCGGCTTCATGTTCCACAACAACTGCGAGAACGGCAGCTTCGAGCTGTTCGACAAGATGCTCGGCACCATCGAGGAGCGTTTCGCTCATCTGCTTGAGCGGGTCGAGTGGGTCAGCCTCGGCGGCGGCATCCACTTCACCGGCGAGGGCTATCCGCTGGATGCCTTCTGCGCGCGGCTGAAGGCCTTCTCCGAGAAGTACGGCGTGCAGGTTTACCTGGAGCCGGGCGAGGCGGCGATCACCATGAGTGCGTCGCTGGAGGTCACCGTGCTCGACACCCTGTACAACGGCAAGAATCTTGCGGTGGTCGACAGCTCGATCGAGGCGCACATGCTCGATCTGCTGATCTACCGCCTCAACGCCAAGATGGCGCCCAACGAAGGCGAGCACACCTACATGGTCTGCGGTAAGTCCTGCCTGGCCGGCGACATCTTCGGCGAGTACCAATTCGATCGTCCGCTGGCCATCGGCGATCGGCTGTCGTTCATCGACGCGGCAGGCTACACCATGGTCAAGAAGAACTGGTTCAACGGCCTGAAAATGCCGTCCATCGTGGTGAAGCAGCTCGACGGCAGCGTCGAGGTGGTTCGCGAATTTACCTTTGACGATTACCTCTCCAGCCTCTCCTGAGGCTGGTGTACGGGTAAAGGAGAGATAACGAATTGAAGAAGAACGTTCTTATCATTGGTGCAGGAGGTGTTGCCAAGGTGGTGGCCCATAAGTGCGCGCAACACAATGACGAGTTAGGTCGCATTGCAATTGCGTCGCGCAACATCTCCAAATGCCAGGCCATCATCGACAGCGTGCAGGCCAAAGGAAGCCTGAAGCAGCCCGCGGAAATCCGGGCCTACGCGCTGAATGCTCTGGACGTGGAAGCGACCAAGGCGCTGATCCGCGAGACCGAATCGCAGATCGTCATCAACGTTGGCTCGGCCTTCCTCAACATGTCCGTGCTGCGCGCCTGTATCGATACCGGCGTGGCTTATCTGGATACCGCGATTCACGAAGATCCGAGCAAGATCTGCGAAACCCCGCCGTGGTACGGCAACTACGAGTGGAAGCACCTGGCCGAATGCCAGGACAAGGGCATCACAGCGATTCTCGGCGTCGGCTTCGACCCGGGCGTGGTCAACGCCTATGCCGCTCTGGCGCAACAACAGTACTTCGACAAGATCGAGTCGATCGACATCCTCGACGTCAACGCCGGTTCGCACGGCAAGTACTTCGCCACCAATTTCGACCCGGAAATCAATTTCCGCGAATTCACCGGCACGGTCTGGAGCTGGCAGAACAGCCAGTGGACCGCCAACAGCATGTTCGAGGTCAAGCGCACCGACGACCTGCCCGTGGTGGGCGAGCAGAACCTGTACCTGACCGGCCACGATGAAGTGCACTCGCTGTCCAAGCATCTCGATGTGCCGAACGTGCGCTTCTGGATGAGCTTCGGCGACCACTACATCAACGTGTTCACCGTGCTGAAGAACCTCGGCCTGCTCTCCGAGCAGCCGGTGACCACCGCCGAAGGGCAGCAGGTTGTGCCGCTCAAGCTGGTCAAGGCCGTGCTGCCGGATCCGGCCTCGCTGGCCCCGGGCTACAGCGGCAAGACCTGCATCGGCGACCTGGTCAAAGGCACCAAAGACGGTAAGCAGACTGAGCTGTTCATCTACAACGTGGCCGACCACGAAGAGGCCTTCGCCGAGACCGACAGCCAGGGCATCTCCTACACCGCCGGCGTGCCGCCGGTCGCCGCTGCCCTGCTGGTGGCGCGTGGCGAGTGGGATGCGCAGCGCATGGTCAACGTCGAGGAGCTGCCGGCCGAGCCGTTCCTCAAGCTGCTTGATGTGATGGGCCTGCCCACCCGCATCAAGGACGAGCACGGCGACCGTCCCTGGGATCAGGCGCTCTGATCCGCCGAGCAAGGCCCGCCCCATGGCGGGCCTTGTGCATTCTGAGCCGTTCCCCTCCCCCTGCGGGAGAGGGGCAGGGGTGAGGGTGGCTGGAGCCACTCACCGCTTCCCCTCACCCCAGCCCTCTCCCAAGGGGAGAGGGGGAAGGTATTGTCCGCACCCTCTTCGTAGCCTGGATGCAATCCGGGAAGCCGGCAACTCCGCCCCAGATTTCATATGGACTAAGGTGCTAGATCCTTCCCCTCTCCCCTTGGGAGAGGGCCAGGGGCGAGGGTGTCTGGAGCCACTCGCCACTTTCCCTCACCCCAACCCTCTCCCGGCGGGAGAGGGGGGGTCAGTGCCGTCTGCACCCTCTTCGTAGCCCGAAGCCGGCAACTCCCCGGGCTACAACGCTTATCTCCCCTCGCCCGTGTACGGGAGGGGGGCGGGGGAGAGGGGCTTTGCTTTGGGCGGCTTTCCGCTCGCCGCGTTTCACGCGACAATGGCCGCCTTTGTGTCATCCCCGAGGCCCGAGCCTTTGAGCCGCATCCCCTTGACTCCGCGTCCGCAGGTTCGCTCTTGATCAGCGAGCTGCGCCGCCGTGCCTATCTGAGCGCCATGCAGGTGGCCAGCTGGCTGCCGCGTGTGGAGCTGCCCTTCGCCGCACCCTCGCGAGCCGAGCTGTTGCAGCCGCCCGAGCCGGAGCTGGAAGTCGCGCCTGTCGGTTCTGTTCCCGAGCCGGCCGCCGCGCCCGCTCCTGTGCAGCAGCCGGCGGCCCGCCCGGCCATCGAAGTGCCGCGCCCGACGTCGGCGGCCAAGGTGTTCGCCAAGCCCGAAGCCAAGCCCGAGCCGGAACAAGCGCCGGCCGTCGAGGCCAAGCCTGTCGCCCCGCCGCCACGCTTCGCCCTGCAGCTGTTGCGTGCCGGCGACTGCGCGCTGCTGGTCGAGCTGGCCACCGGCGAGCCGTTCCAGAGTCGCGACCCGTCCTACTTGCTGCTCAAGGACCTGCTGCGCGCCGCCGGCCTGCCGGATGCGCCGCAGCAGGTCGGCGACGGTTCGCCGATCCGCTGGCCGCTGCTGGCGCGCGGCAACATGGATCAGGGCCCGGACGCCGCCCGCGACTATGTGCAGGGCGTGCTGGCCGGGCAACTGGAGGCCGAGCCGTGCCGCTGCCTGTGGCTGATCGGCCTGCCCGCCGTGCGTTTCGCCGGCGAGGCGGACGAGGAGGCCTACTGCCGCGAGCTGCAGGTCGAGGGCCTGGGCGCCGCCTGGGCACTGCCGAGCCTGGAACTGCTGCAGGACGAGCCCGAGCGCAAGGCCGATGTCTGGCGTGCCATGCGCCGCATCATGCCGCGCTGGAAAGCATCCGTATGAACGGCGCCATCAGCTTCCGCCCGATGACCGAGGCGGACCTCGACCGCGTGGTGCAGATCGAGAACGCCGCCTTCAGCCATCCCTGGAGCCGCAGCCTGTTCGCCGACGGCCTCAAGTCCTACGACTGCTGGCTGATGTTCGACGGCGACGAGCAGATCGGCCATGGCATCATCCAGATCATTCTCGACGAGGCGCACCTGCTCAACATCACCGTGCGCCCGCAGAGCCAGGGCAAGGGCCTGGGCCTGCTGTTGCTGGAGCACCTGATGCGCCGCGCCTTGGAGCTCCAGGCTGGGGTGTGCTTTCTCGAAGTGCGTGCCAGCAACCAGAGCGCCTACCGCCTGTACGAGCGCTACGGCTTCAACGAAGTGGGCCGCCGCCGCGACTACTACCCGGCCGCAGGCGGGCGCGAGGACGCCCTGGTGATGGCCTGCACCCTGCTCGACTGAGCGCTACCGACACTGAACCGAGCGAGCGGTGGCGCATGGCGCCGCTGTCGCTCCGGAGTTCGCTTGTAAATCCCCGACGCCCTTCGTAAGGTGCCCGGCGAACCCGGAGGTGAGCATGAACGATGCGCAACAGCCAGCCCGAACCCTGGTCGCGGGCCTGAGCCGCGGTGCCGTTCTGGCCTGGGCCGGGCTGGCCATGGCGAGCCTGTTCTGGGCCGGCAACTCGCTGGTGGCGCGCGCCTTCACCGGCGCCATTCCACCGCTGTCGCTGGCCTTCTGGCGTTGGGCCGTGGCCCTGGCCATCCTCCTGCCGCTGGTCACGCCCTCGCTCTGGCGGCATCGGCACAGCCTGCGCCAGGCCGGCTGGCGCCTGTGGGTACTGGCCGCGCTGGCCATCACGGCCTACAACTGCCTGCTCTACACCGCCGCGCAGAGCACTGCGGCGATCAACCTGAGCCTGGTCAGCACCTGCCTGCCGCTGGCCACTTTCATCGGCGCCGGCCTGCTGCTCGGCGAGTGGCCGGCGCGCAAGGCCTGGCTCGGCCTGCTGCTGGCGCTGCTCGGCCTGCTCTGGCTGATCGCCCAGGGCGACTGGCAGGTGCTGGCCAGCCTGTCCTTCGCCGAAGGCGATCTGCTGATGGTGCTGGCCACCCTCGACTGGGCCCTGTACTCGCTGCTGCTGCGGCGCTGGAGCGCGCACTTCCAACTGCCGCCCCTCACCCTGCTCGGCGCGCTGGTGCTGCTCGGCCTGCTGATGCTGGCGCCGCTGTACGCCTGGGAGCTGTGGCAGGGGGCGCGCTTCGAGCCCAACCTGGCCAACCTCTCGGCCATCGGCTACACGGCGCTGTTCGCCTCGGTGCTGGCCTACCAGCTATGGAACATCGGCCTGCGCGAACTGGGCCCGGCCCGCACGGCCATGAGCAACTACCTGATGCCGGTCTTCACCGCCATCCTCGGCTGGCTGTTGCTGGGCGAAAGCCTGCAGTCTTATCACTGGCTGGGCGGTGCGCTGATCGTCAGTGGCTTGCTGCTGGCCGGCCGTGGCGGTGGTCGCTAGGCCGCGCGCCACCGTCATTTCGCGTCTTTACTCGGGGAGAGCGTTCACCGCGTGGAGGTCCGTCATGCCTGCTTCACTCATTCGTACCGCCCTGGCCTGTCTCTTTCTGCTTCAGGCAGGCTGCGTCTATTACCCGGCAGACTCGCGGCATCGCGATCAGCATGGCTACGAGTCGGATCGCTGTTATGACACCGAATATGGCCGGCGCTGCCGATCCGAGCGGGAGAACGAGCAAGGAGAGAATGAGCAGAACTAGCGATCACTGCCGCCGCGCACGGGGCAAGCAGCGGAAGGAACAGGCCATGCCCCACGCCTGCGCATTGCTGTTGAGCCCGTGGAGCGACGAAGGGCATTACTCCTGGTCTAGCAGGTCGGCCAGGACCGGCGCGAAGCTGAAGTTGTATTGCTGCAGCGCAGGGTTTTCGGCCTTGGAGAACTGCCGGAAATTAATCTTATGGAAGTTCTCCGGCGTGAAGGCGCGTAGATATGCCGCGCTGTCACGCTGGGACAGCGCGGTCATCTTGGTCTTGAAGCTTACGGCTTCGCTGGCAAAGTCGCGCTGCTTGAAATAATCGTGCAGCAGCACCATCACCCAGCCGGCTTCCATGAAATGGCCACCCTGGGTGGTGACCAGGCGATTATTGGCCACCTCATGCAGGGCCTCGGGAACCCAGTCGATAGAGCCCACGAGCATGTCCTTGCCTGGCACCAGGCCCCGCTCCAGCATGCCATCCAGGGCGCCCAGCCCCATCGGGTCGTTGGCCGCCCAGACCGCCTTGGCTTGCGGGTAGCGCCGGCTCAGGCCGAGGAACACCAACTTGCCTTGCTCGCGCTGCCAGTTAGCCGAGGTGAGTTGCTGCAGCGCGATACCCGGCTCTTGCTGCATGGCCAGTTGCAGGCCGGCTGCCCGCTCGATAGCCGCGCCATCCGCCACCGCGCCGTTGATCGCCAGGAATTGCACTTTTCCCGCATGGTCGACCAGCCCTCTGCTGAGCGCCTCGCGGTAGAGCGTTAGAGCCAGATCATGGCCGGCGGCCTGATCATCCGGCAGCATCTGCCCGATCCAGTACTTGAAGCGCTCGCGCGGGCCACCGTGGCTCCGGGTCTGCTCCGCCGTCAGGCCGGCGTTGAACATAAAGGCGGGAATCTTGCCTTGCTCGGCAAGTTTGAGCATCCCGACTCCATTTTTCTTCAGGCTCTGAAAGACCACCGCATCGGGGCGGAGCGAGCCGTTGATGACGGACTCGAAGTGCTCCAGCATGCCGATATGGTTGCGGTTTACGTAAACGACCTCAAGCTCCAGGCCCAAGTCGTCGCAGGCCGCCTGCATGATCTCGGATGTGGTGTGCCACCAGTGATCCTCTGGTGTTGCCGAGTTGTAGTAAAGAATGCGTGGCCGCTGGTCCGGAGCCTGGGCTTTCTGCGCCATGGCCGCCTCCGGCATTTCGCAGAGCAGCAACGCGCAAACGAGCCCGAGCATGCGCTGGCACTGGTAAAAAAAACGCCCCATGAGCACGCCTTCAACCCTGAGTATTCATAACGGGCGATATCCTTTCCCTGCGTTTGAGAAGAGCACTCACACTGCGGCACAAGCTGCCCCAGTGTTTGGCAGTTTAGAGCAAGAGCGGGAGCGTGGCTTTCGTAGGGCGCATCGGCGGTTAGTCCGCGTTTCGCAGCGCACAGCCAACCCTGGGCCATTTCTCGATCAGCATGGCAGATGACCCATATCCTGCGTCATACCTTTGCCAGTCATTACATGATGGTGGGTAGCGATATTCTCGGCTTGCAGCGGATCTTGGGCACTCATTGATCACGATGTCCATGCGCTGCCGGATCATCTGGAGTCTGCGTTACGCCTTTCGCCTCTGCATTAGAGTGGTCCTGCCGCATGCATGTGACCTGTGTGCATGTATGATATCAATGATTGCACTGATTTCATCGGAGGGCGAAATGGCCAGCATCACAATTCGCAACCTAGACGACGACCTCAAGGCGCAGCTGCGTGTTGTGGCTGCCAGTCATGGCCGTTCTATGGAAGAAGAGGCCCGTATGATTATTCGCCAAGCGCTCTCTCGTCATCAGAAGCGCGGTGGTTTGGGGAGCCGTATCCATGCTCGCTTCGCTGCTGTGGGTGGTGCCGATCTGGCAGTCCCTGAGCGCAAGGATAAAGCCCGAGCAGCGAGCTTTGATGAATGATCCTGCTCGATACCAACGTACTGTCCGAGCTCATGCGAGCGAAGCCAGATCCTCGTGTTCTGGAGTGGGCAGATGCTCAGCCAGCCAATGAGCTGGTCATCTGCTCGATTACTGTTGCTGAGATTCTGTATGGCATCGCACGTATGCCGGATGGGAAGCGCAAGCAAGGTCTGTTGGATCTGGCGTCGGCAATGTTCGATGAAGACTTTGCGGGCAATATCCTGCCCTTCGATGCCGATGCTGCGGTTCATTACGCAGAGATCGCGGCAGAGAGTGAGGCGCGGGGTAGGGTGGTTGAAATGGCGGATGCGCAGATTGCCGCTATTGGCCGGCTGCATGATGCGGTAGTTGCTACTCGCAACACCCGTCATTTCGAATCGCTTGGTGTGAATCTGGTCGATCCCTGGACAGCCTAAAATAGCCCGGTAGTCTGTTTGTAGTCTGGATCCAGAAACGACAAAGGGTTAGCCGAAGCTAACCCTTTGATTTGTATGGTGGCTACACCGGGACTTGAACCTGGGACATCAGCATTATGAATGCTGCGCTCTAACCGACTGAGCTATGTAGCCGAGTGGCGCGCATTATTCTCTTGTCGGGGTTGGCTGTCAACCCCTTCTGGGGGATAAATTGATGCTTTATCAAGCGCTTAGCTGTTGTGGCGGTAGAAATGCAGAGCCCCGCGATAGCGGGGCTCCGGTCGGGCTCAGACGTTGAAGCGGAAGTGCATCACGTCGCCGTCCTTGACGATGTAGTCCTTGCCTTCCAGGCGCCATTTGCCGGCTTCCTTGGCGCCGCCTTCGCCCTTGTATTGGATGAAGTCGTCGTAGGCCACCACTTCGGCGCGGATGAAGCCCTTCTCGAAGTCGGTGTGGATCACGCCGGCGGCCTGCGGGGCGGTGGCGCCGATGCGCACGGTCCAGGCGCGGACTTCCTTCACCCCGGCGGTGAAGTAGGTCTGCAGGTTGAGCAGGCCGTAGCCGGCGCGGATCACGCGGTTCAGGCCCGGCTCTTCCATGCCCATGGTCTCGAGGAACATCTGCATCTCTTCCAGATCGTCCAGTTCGGCGATCTCGGCCTCGATCTTGTTGCATACCGGCACCACCACGGCGCCTTCTTCCTCGGCGATGGCGCGCACCACGTCGAGGTGCGGGTTGTTCTCGAAGCCGTCCTCGGCGACGTTGGCGATGTACATCACCGGCTTGGTGGTGAGCAGGTGGAAGGTCCTGGCCAGGCGTTTCTCGTCGTCGCCCAGGTTCTTCAGCAGGCTGCGCGCCGGTTTGCCTTCGGTGAAGTGCGGGATGAGTTTCTCCAGCAGGCCTTTCTGCGCCACGGCTTCCTTGTCGCCGCCCTTGGCGGCGCGGGTGACGCGCTGCAGCTGCTTCTCGCAGCTGTCGAGGTCGGCCATGATCAGTTCCAGCTCGATGATCTCGATGTCGCGCTTGGGGTCGACGCTGTTGGCCACGTGGATGACGTTGTCGTCCTCGAAGCAGCGCACCACGTGGGCGATGGCATCGGTCTCGCGGATATTGGCGAGGAACTTGTTGCCCAGGCCTTCACCCTTGGAGGCGCCCGCCACCAGGCCGGCGATGTCGACGAATTCCATGGTGGTGGGGATGACCTTCTCCGGTTTGACGATGGCCGCCAGGGCGTCCAGGCGCGGGTCGGGCATCGGCACTATGCCGCTGTTCGGCTCGATGGTGCAGAAGGGGAAGTTCTCCGCGGCGATGCCGGACTTGGTGAGGGCGTTGAACAGGGTGGACTTGCCGACGTTGGGCAGGCCGACGATGCCGCAGTTGAATCCCATGGTGTATCCCTCGCGCAGATGAAGTCGTGAAAAGGGGTCAGGCTTTCTGGCTGTGCAGTTTCTGCATGGCGCGGGTCCAGTCGCCGGCGAGCATCTCGGGCAGCACGCCGAGGGCGTGGTCGATGCTCTTGTCCAGTAGCTCCTGCTCGCTGCGCGGGGCGCGGCCGAGGACGAAGCCGGAGACCAGGCTGGCGTGGCCGGGGTGGCCGATGCCGAGGCGCAGGCGGTGGAAGCCGTTCTGGTTGCCGCACTGGGCGATGATGTCGCGCAGGCCGTTGTGCCCGCCGTGGCCGCCGCCGGTCTTGAGTTTGGCGGCGCCGGGGGGCATGTCGAGTTCGTCGTGGGCCACCAGCATGGCGTCGACCGGGATGCGGAAGAAATTCGCCAGCGCCGCCACGGCCTGGCCGCTGCGGTTCATGTAGGTGGTGGGGATGAGCAGACGAACGTCGCGGCCCTGATGGCTGAATTTACCCACCAGGCCGAAATATTTCTTGTCGAGGGCGAGGCTGATGCGTTGGCTGTCGGCCAGGCGCTCAACGAAAAGGGCCCCTGCGTTATGCCGGGTCTGGTCGTATTCGGGGCCTGGGTTACCCAGGCCGACGATCAGTTGGATGGCAGTCACGTCAGGGGCCCTTTTACGGGAAGCAGCGGTCGAGTATTACTCGGCGCTTTCTTCCTTCACGCGGGAGGCGTGGATGTTGGCGACTGCCAGGTCGTTGCCGTGGGCCAGGGCCACCAGCTCGACGCCTTTCGGCAGCTTGATGTCGGACAGGTGTACGGTCTGACCGACTTCAACGGCGGCCAGGTCGACTTCGATGAATTCCGGCAGGTCTTGCGGCTGGCAGGAAACTTCGACTTCGCTGACGGTGTGGGAGATCTCGCCGCCCTGCTGCTTGACGCCAACCGAGGTGGCTTCGTTGATGAAGTGCAGCGGAACGTGGGCGCTCAGCTTCTGGCCGGCGACGACGCGGACGAAGTCGGCGTGCATCACGTAGCCTTTGGCCGGGTGGCGCTGCAGGGCCTTGATCACCACGTTCTCGGTGGCGCCGGCGACGTTCAGGGCCAGCACGTGGCTGAAGGCGGCTTCGTTTTCCAGCAGCTTGGCGATGTCCTTGGCCAGCAGGCTGATGGACTGGGCCGGCTTCTCGCCGCCGTAGATCACGGCGGGAACCAGGTTTTCGTTACGACGCAGGCGGCGGCTCGCACCTTTCCCCAGGTCGGAACGCACTTCGGCATTCAGGGCAAAATCAGTCATTACAGTTCTCCAAAATAACCACTCCGTCCTAGGCGCTTGCGACCAGCGTTCGGGCGGTAGGGCAAAAAGCCCCGCGCGGGGCGGGGCGCTTGTCGTACAGGCATGTTCCGCTTAGCGGAACATCGCGCTGATCGATTCTTCGTTGCTGATGCGGCGAACCGCTTCGGCGATCACCGGGGCCATGTCCAGCTGACGGATGCGGGAGCAGGCCTGGGCGGCGGCGGACAGCGGGATGGTGTTGGTCACCACCAGGGCGTCCAGCACGGAATTTTCCAGGTTCTCGATGGCGCGGCCGGACAGCACCGGGTGGGTGGCGTAGGCATAGACCTTCGAGGCGCCGTGCTCCTTCAGTGCCTTGGCGGCATGGCAGAGGGTGCCGGCGGTGTCGACCATGTCGTCGACCAGCACGCAGGTGCGGCCTTCGACATCGCCGATGATGTGCATGACTTCGGAGTGGTTGGCCTTCTCGCGACGCTTGTCGATGATCGCCAGGTCGACGCCCAGGCTCTTGGCCACGGCGCGGGCGCGGACCACGCCGCCGATGTCCGGGGAGACGATCATCAGGTTCTCGAAGCGCTGGTCCTGGATGTCGTCGGTCAGCACCGGGGAGCCGTAGATGTTGTCCACCGGGATGTCGAAGAAGCCCTGGATCTGGTCGGCGTGCAGGTCGACGGTGAGCACGCGGTCGATGCCGACCACGGTCAGCATGTCGGCCACCACCTTGGCGCTGATCGCCACGCGGGCGGAGCGCGGGCGGCGGTCCTGGCGGGCATAGCCGAAGTAGGGGATGACGGCGGTGATGCGTGTGGCCGAGGAACGGCGGAAGGCGTCGGCCATCACCACCAGCTCCATCAGGTTGTCGTTGGTCGGTGCGCAGGTCGGCTGGATGATGAAGACATCCTTGCCGCGCACGTTCTCGTTGATCTCGGCGCTGATTTCGCCGTCGGAGAACTTGCCTACGGAGGCATCGCCCAGCGGGATGTGCAGTTGACGCACGATGCGCCGGGCCAGATCGGGGTTGGAGTTCCCCGTGAAGACCATCATCTTGGACACGCGCAGTACCTGCCTGGGAGTGGTTCCGATGAACAAAAAGCTGTTCAGAAAGCGGGCTTCCTGAACAGCTTCCGAGTGTATGGCAGGGGCGGCTGGATTCGAACCAACGCATGGCAGGATCAAAACCTGCTGCCTTACCGCTTGGCGACGCCCCTAGAGTATAAGTCGAATGCTGGGAGGTTAATGGCAGGGGCGGCTGGATTCGAACCAACGCATGGCAGGATCAAAACCTGCTGCCTTACCGCTTGGCGACGCCCCTGTATCGCGTCCCGCATTCACTTCCGAGTTGCCGTTTCGAGCCTGCGGTGCAAGGGAGACCTGTTGCAGCCGCGAGCGACGAAGCTCGGCAGGGTGGCCGGAAGTTGGCGCGAGACTTTATCAGCATCGGCCTGGTTTGGGAAGCTCCCAAACACGCAAGCTCCGGTTCCGGTCATCTTGGCTGCAACAAATTTGTTGAGCGTTATCAAAGCGTTACGCACTTCGGGGTAGCGCTTCTCGACAACCGGTTGGCAGTCGTTACGACCGCCCCCCTCGGGAAGGCTGCGAACTGTAATGGCGGGGGTATCACGTGTCAACTCGGGGTCGGCAAAAACTTCCGCGGTGCTGATGCTGACCTGCGGGATGGCCACCAGAAACCAGGGCTCGGGGAGCTCGACCGGTTGCAGCTGCTCGCCCACGCCTTCGGCGAATGCCGCGCGGCCACGGACGAACACCGGCACGTCGGCGCCCAGCTCCAGGCCCAGCTGGGCCAGGCGCTCCTCGCCCAGGGCGGTGCGCCACAGGTGGTCGAGGCCGACCATGGTGGTGGCCGCGTCCGAGCTGCCGCCGCCGATGCCGCCGCCCATGGGCAGGCGCTTGTCCAGCCAGATATCGGCGCCATAGGCGGTGCCGCTCTCGGCCTGCAGCTTTCTCGCGGCGCGCACGATCAGATTGCTGTCGTGCGGCACGCCGGGGACTTCGCTATGCAGGACGATCTCGCCGTCGTCGCGGCGCGAGAAACCCAGTTCGTCGCCGTGGTCGAGGAACTGGAACAGGGTCTGCAGCAGGTGATAGCCGTCGGCGCGGCGGCCGAGGATATGCAGCATCAGGTTGAGCTTGGCCGGGGCGGGCAGGAGCAGCTCGGCGTGGGCGGGGATGGCGGTGGTGGTCATGGGGTGTTCGATGTGGTGGCGGCTGTGATCACCCCTCTCCCGCTCGCGGGAGAGGGGTTGGGGGAGAGGGTTGATGTGCAGCCCCCTCTCCCTGGCCCTCTCCCCGAGGGGAGAGGGAATAACGGATTACTGACCCAGCTGGCGCGGCTGCCAGTCCTTGATCACCAGGGTGATGTCGAGGTCCTTGCCGTGCAGCTTGATGCGTTCGGGCAGGCGGTAGCCGTTCTGTTCGACATAGCTCAGGTACTGCAGCTGCCAGCCGTCCTGCTCCAGGCGCGCCAGCTGGCTGTCGCTGTCGAGGGTCACGCGGCTCTGGCTGTCCGGCGCGGGCAGGCCGCGCACCCACCAGAACAGGTGGGAGACCGGCAGGCGCCAGCCGAGCTGTTCTTCCAGCAGGGCCTCGGGCGAGGCGGCCTGATAGCGGCCCTGGTTGGCCACTTCCAGCAGCACGTCGCCCTCGCGCCCGGTCAGGCGCGCGGCGCCCCGGCCGAGTGGCCCGGACAGGCGGATGTCGTAGTAGCCCTGGCGTTGCAGCCAGAACAGCGTGCCGCTGCCGGAGTCCTTCGGCGCGCGGATGCCGACCTTGCCGCTGATCTGCCAGGCGTCGAGGCTGGCGATCCGGCCCTTGTGCGCCTGCCAGAGCTTGGCGTCGCCCTGGCCTTCGACGGCTTCGCGGCTGGTGAGGCCGGCGCAGCCGGCGAGGAGGGCGATGAGGCTGAAAACGAGGAGGTGACGAAACATGGATCAGAGTTTCTCGGAACCGGTCAGGCGCTGGATGGTGGAGCGCAGTATGGGGCTGTCGGGCTGGGTCTTCAGGGCGCCGGACCAGACCTTGCGGGCCTCGCGCTGCCGGCCCTGGGCCCAGAGCACCTCGCCCAGGTGGGCGGCGACCTCGTGGTCGGGGAACTTGGCCAGGGCCGCGCGCAGGTAGCGCTCGGCCTCCTCCAGGTTGCCCAGGCGGTAGTTGACCCAGCCCAGGCTGTCGAGGGTGGCGGCGTCCTCCGGGTTGAGCCGGTGGGCGCGCTCGATCAGGGCCTTGGCCTCGTCGTAGCGGGTGGTGCGGTCGGCCAGGGTGTAGCCGAGGGCGTTCAGCGCCGTGGCATTGTCCGGTTCGCGTTCGATGATGTCGCGCAGGTCGCGCTCCAGGCCGGCCAGGTCGCCACGCTTCTCGGCGAGCATGGCGCGGGTGTAGAGCAGGTTGGTGTCGCCGGGGAACTGCTCCAGGGCCTGGGCCATGACCTGCCAGGCCTGCTCGTGCTGCTGGCGGTTGGCCAGGGCCTCCGCTTCGATCAGGTACAGCTGGATGGCGTAGTCCGGTTGGCTTTCGCGGCTGCGCGCCAGGCGGTTGCTGGCTTCCGCGGCGCGCTCGCTGGCGAAGAGGATCTCGGTCTGGCGCACCTGGGCGGGCAGGTAGTCGTCGCCCGGGCCGACCAGGGCGTACTCGATCAGCGCGCTCTCCGAGTCGCCGCGCCGCTCGTAGAGGCGGCCCAGGTTGAAGTGCGCGGCGTCGGCATGGGCGCCGCGCGCCACCAGCTCCTCCAGGTAGGCGGCGGCCTCGTCCCAGGACTCGGCCTCCATGCACACCAGGGCCAGGGAGTAGCGCAGGTCGTCGTCGTCCGGGAACTGCTGGACCAGGCCGGAAAACTCGCGCTTGGCGTCGTCCAGGCGCTTGGCCTCGACCAGCTGGCGGGCATAGGCCAGGCGCAGGCGTTTTTCGTCGGGGTGCTTCTCCAGGCCGCTCTCCAGCAGCGGCAGGGCTTCCTCGCCACGCCCCAGGCCCTGCAGCAGGCGGGCGCGCAGCAGCAGCGGCGGCACCTGCTGCTCGCTGGCCTTGTTGCCTTCGAGCAGCTCCAGGGCTTCCTCGGGGCGACCGTCCTGGTGCAGCAGCAGGGCCTTGCCGAACAGCAGCTGGCCGTTGTTCGGGTGCTTCTGCAGCAGGCGCTCGAAGCTCTGCATCAGGCCGGCGCGGGTGTCCGGGTCGGTCTCGGCGGCGGACAGGGCGAGGAAGTCGAAGTGGGTGTCGCCCTGGCCCTGCAGGACCTTCTCCATGTGGAGCATGGCTTCGTCGTAGCGACCGGCGCGGGCCAGCTGTACGGCGGCGGCGCGCTGGGCGTCGACGCTGTCCGGCGCGCTCTGCGACCAGATCAGCGCGCTGTCCAGGGCGGCCTGCTCGGCGCCCAGGTATTCGGCGATGCGGAAGGCGCGCTCGGCCACGCCGGGGTCGCGGGTGGCGTTGGCCTGTTGCACGTAGTTGCCCAGGGCGATGTCGAAGCGGTCGCGCTGCCCGGCCAGCTCGGCGGTGAGCAGGGCGTACAGGGTCTCCTCGCTGAACGAGGCGTACTGCTTGGGCTGCGCTTTGCTCGTCGCGCTCTCGGCGCTCTCCACCGGCGGGCTGCCGTCCGGCGTGGGGGCCAGGGTCTGGCAGCCGGCGAGCAGGAGGGAGGCGGTGAGCAACGCGAGGGATTTGTTCATAAGGAAAGCTGCGGTCCGTGGCGTGGCCGCATCATGACATAAAAGCCCGGAGTACAGGCCTAATGCTGTTCACTTGGCGACATCGCGTTCGGCCGAACCTTGATTGAGTCGGCACGGTGGCTGTTGTTCTCCCTCTCCCTCTGGGAGAGGGTCGGGGTGAGGGCCAGGCAACGAGTAGGCGATAGTCCCTCACCCCCAGCCCCTCTCCCGGCGGGAGAGGGGGCGCTCTCAAGGCGCCGCGACATCCAGGCCATGGTATTGCGCAGTGTCCTTCCGCTGCTGGCCAAGCCAGAAAACGCCGCGGCTCTGTAAAGAAATCGCGGCGTTTTCTTAAGTGAGCAGCATTACGTAGTACAGGCCGGTTTCTCGGGGCTTTGCCTATTGGGTCAATTTGTCGCGCCAGTTGTCCTGCCTCGGGTGACGTAGGACAATTGCCGGTCTTTCGAACCTGTCTAGCGACCCTGCATGGCCTTCCTCGCCCTCGGCATCAACCACAAGACCGCCTCGGTGGACGTCCGCGAACGCGTGGCCTTCACCCCCGAGCAACTGGTCGAGGCCCTGCAGCAGCTGTGTCGCGTCACGCCCAGTCGCGAGGCGGCGATCCTCTCCACCTGCAATCGCAGCGAGCTGTACCTGGAGCAGGACCGCCTGGACGCCGACGAGGTGCTGCGCTGGCTGGCCGACTACCACCGCCTGAGCCTCGACGAACTGCGCGCCTGCGCCTACGTGCACGAGGACAACGAGGCCGTGCGCCATATGATGCGGGTGGCCGCGGGGCTGGACTCGATGATCCTCGGCGAGCCGCAGATCCTCGGCCAGATGAAGTCCGCCTACGCCGTGGCGCGCGAGGCCGGCACCGTCGGGCCGCTGCTCGGCCGCCTGTTCCAGGCTACCTTCAGCACCGCCAAGACGGTGCGTACCGACACCGCCATTGGCGAGAACCCGGTGTCGGTGGCCTTCGCGGCGGTCAGCCTGGCCAAGCAGATCTTCGCCGACCTGCACCGCAGCCAGGCCCTGCTGATCGGCGCCGGCGAGACCATCAGCCTGGTCGCCCGCCACCTGCACGACCAGGGGGTCAAGCGCATCGTCGTCGCCAACCGCACCCTGGAGCGCGCCAGCCAGCTGGCCGAGCAGTTCGGCGCGCATGCCGTGCTGCTGGCCGACATTCCCCAGGAACTGGCGCACAGCGACATCGTCATCAGCTCCACCGCCAGCCAGCTGCCCATCCTCGGCAAGGGCGCGGTGGAGCGCGCGCTCAAGCAGCGCAAGCACAAGCCCATGTTCATGGTCGATATCGCCGTGCCGCGCGACATCGAACCGGAGGTGGGCGAGCTGGACGACGTCTACCTCTATACCGTCGACGACCTGCATGAGGTCATCGAGGAAAACCTCAAGAGCCGCCAGGGCGCCGCCCAGGCCGCCGAGGAACTGGTGGCCGCCGGCGCCGAGGACTTCATGCTGCGCCTGCGCGAACTGGCCGCGGTGGACGTGCTCAAGGCCTACCGCCAGCAGGCCGAGCGCCTGCGTGACGAGGAACTGAGCCGCGCCCAGCGCCTGCTGGCCAATGGCGCCAGCGCCGAGGAGGCCCTGGCCCAGTTGGCCCGCGGCCTGACCAACAAGCTGCTGCACGCGCCCAGCGTGCAGCTGAAGAAAATCTCCGCCGACGGCCGCTTCGAAGCGCTGGCCGTGGCCCAGGAACTCTTTGCCCTCGACGAGGGCCCGAGCAAGCCATGAAAGCCTCACTGCTGAAGAAACTCGACACCCTCCAGGACCGCTTCGAGGAACTCACCGCGCTGCTCGGCGATGCCGAGGTGATCAGCGACCAGGCCAAGTTCCGCGCCTACTCCAAGGAGTACGCCGAAGTGGAGCCGGTGATCCTCGCCTACCGCGAGCTGCGCAAGACTCAGGACGATCTGGAGGGCGCCCAGGCGCTGCTCAAGGACAGCGACCCGGACCTGCGCGAGATGGCCGAGGAGGAGGAGGCCCAGGCCAAGGAGCGCCTGGCCTCCCTGGAGGACAGCCTGCAGCGCATGCTGCTGCCCAGGGACCCCAACGACGGGCGCAACGTGTTCCTGGAAATCCGCGCTGGCACCGGCGGCGACGAGGCGGCGATCTTCTCCGGCGACCTGTTCCGCATGTACTCGCGCTACGCCGAGCGCCAGGGCTGGCGGGTCGAGATCCTCTCCGAGAGCCTCGGCGAGCACGGCGGCTATAAGGAAGTGATCTCGCGGGTCGAGGGCGACAATGTCTACGCCAAGCTCAAGTTCGAGTCCGGCGCCCATCGCGTGCAGCGCGTGCCGGAGACCGAGTCGCAGGGGCGCATCCACACCTCGGCCTGCACCGTCGCCGTGCTGCCCGAGCCGGACGAACAGCAGGCCATCGAGATCAACCCGGCCGACCTGCGCGTGGACACCTACCGCGCCTCGGGCGCCGGCGGCCAGCATGTGAACAAGACCGACTCGGCGATCCGCATCACCCACCTGCCCACCGGCCTGGTGGTCGAGTGCCAGGAGGAGCGCTCGCAGCACAAGAACCGCGCCAAGGCCATGGCCTGGCTGGCGGCCAAGCTGCAGGACCAGCAGGACGCCGCCGCGCACAAGGAAATCTCCGACACGCGCAAGCTGCTGGTGGGTTCCGGCGACCGTTCCGAGCGCATCCGCACCTACAACTTCCCGCAGGGTCGGGTCACCGACCACCGCATCAACCTGACCCTGTACTCGCTGAACGAGGTGATAGGCGGCGCGGTGGAACAGGTGATCGAGCCGCTGCTGCAGGAATACCAGGCCGACCAGCTGGCGGCGCTGGGCGATTAAGAGCAGCTTCAAGCCACAAGCTGCAAGTGACTTGAAGCTTGGAGCTTGAAACTTGAAGCTAACCGCTATGCCCACCATCCAATCCCTGCTCGACAGCGCCGACCTGCCCGCCTCGCCGAGCGCGCGGCTGGATGCCGAGCTGCTGCTGGCCGCCGCCCTGGGCAAGTCGCGCAGCTACCTGCGCACCTGGCCCGAGCATGAGCCAACGGCCGAGCAGCTGGCTGCTTTCGAGCAGATGCTCGAGCGTCGCCGCTGCGGCGAGCCGGTGGCCTATATCCTCGGCCACCAGGGCTTCTGGAGCCTGGACCTGGAGGTGGCGCCGCACACCCTGATTCCCCGCCCGGATACCGAACTGCTGGTGGAGACCGCCCTGCAACTGGCCCCGGCCACGCCGCGGCGGGTGCTCGACCTGGGCACCGGCACCGGCGCCATCGCCCTGGCCCTGGCCAGCGAGCGCGGCGGCTGGCGGGTGACCGGCGTCGACCGGGTCGCCGAGGCGGTCGAGCTGGCCGAGCGCAATCGCCTGCGCCTGGGGCTGGGCAATGCCGAGTTCCGCCGCAGCAGCTGGTTCGCCGCCCTGGCCGGCGAGCGCTTCGACCTGATCCTCGGCAACCCGCCCTATATCGCCGCGGACGACCGCCACCTGGGCGAGGGCGATGTGCGCTTCGAGCCGGCCAGCGCCCTGATCTCCGGTGCCGACGGGCTGGACGATATCCGCCAGATCGTCGCCGAGGCGCCCCGGCATCTGCAGCCCGGCGGCTGGCTGCTGCTGGAACACGGCTTCGATCAGGCCGGCGCCGTGCGCGCGCTGCTCGCCGCCGCCGGTTTCGTCGCGGTGGAGAGCCGTCGCGACCTGGGCGATCATGAACGCATCTCACTGGGACAATGGCCGCTATGACCCTGGAACTCACCGACGACGAACTGCTGCGCTACAGCCGGCAGATCCTCTTGCCGCAGATCGACGTGCCCGGCCAGCTGCGCCTCAAGCAGAGCCGCGTGTTGATAGTCGGCCTCGGCGGCCTCGGTTCGCCGGTGGCCCTGTACCTGGCCGCCGCCGGTGTCGGCGAGCTGCACCTGGCCGACTTCGACCGGGTCGACCTGACCAACCTGCAGCGCCAGATCATCCATGACTGCGAGCAGATCGGGGTGAGCAAGGTCGACTCGGCCATGGCTCGCCTGGCCGCGCTCAACCCGCAGGTCAGGTTGCTGGCGCATCACGCCGCACTGGACGAGGACTCGCTGGCCGCCGCGGTGGCGGCGGTGGACCTGGTGCTGGACTGCAGCGACAACTTCGCCACCCGCGAGGCGGTCAATGCCGCCTGCGTGGCCGCCGGCCGGCCGCTGGTGAGCGGCGCGGCGATCCGCCTGGAGGGCCAGCTCGCGGTGTTCGACCCGCGCAACCCGGCCAGCCCCTGCTACCACTGCCTGTACGGCCACGGCAGCGAGGCCGAGCTGACCTGCAGCGAGGCCGGGGTGGTCGGCCCGCTGGTGGGCCTGGTCGGCAGCCTGCAGGCGCTGGAGGCGCTCAAGCTGCTGGCCGGTTTCGGCGAGCCGCTGGTGGGCCGCCTGCTGCTGGTCGACGCCCTCGGCTCGCGCTTCCGCGAGCTGCGCGTCAAGCGTGACCCGGCCTGCGCGGTGTGCGGAGGGCGGTCATGAGTCGAGCGCCGGTCGGCGTGTTCGACTCCGGCGTCGGCGGCCTCTCGGTGTTGCGCGAGATCCGCGCGCGCCTGCCGCAGGAGGACCTGCTCTACGTCGCCGACAGCGGCCATGTGCCCTACGGCGAGAAGAGCGCGGAATTTATCCGTGAGCGCAGCCAGCACATCGCCGAGTTCCTCCTGGCGCAGGGCGCCAAGGCGCTGGTGCTGGCCTGCAATACCGCCACCGCGGCGGCGGTGGCCGAGCTGCGCGAGCACTATGCCGAGCTGCCCATAGTCGGCATGGAGCCGGCGGTGAAACCGGCGGCGGCGGCCACGCGCAGCGGCGTGGTCGGCGTGCTGGCCACCACCGGTACGCTGAAGAGCGCCAAGTTCGCCGCCCTGCTGGATCGCTTCGCCAGCGACGTGCGGGTGGTCACCCAGCCCTGCCCGGGGCTGGTCGAGCGGATCGAGGCCGGCGAGCTGGACGGTCCGCACACCCGCGCGCTGTTGCGCGGCTGGGTCGAGCCGCTGTTGGCCGAGGGCTGCGATACCCTGATCCTCGGCTGCACCCACTATCCCTTCATCAAGCCGCTGCTGCGCGAGCTGGTGCCGGAGTCGGTACGCCTGGTGGACACCGGCGCGGCGGTGGCGCGGCGTCTGGAACAGGTGCTGGGCGAGCGTGGCCTGCTGGCCGAGGCGGGTGGCGAGAGCGCGGTGCGCTTCTGGTCCAGTGGCCGGGCCGAGCAACTGGCGCGGGTGCTGCCGGCGCTCTGGGGCGAGGCCTGTGCGGTGTCGTCGCTGAGCTGATTCTTTGGCGGGAAACGGCTTTCCTTAAGAACCTCGGCTTCTATACTCTCCCACAGCGACAATACCGTTACCTCTCAGTACAGGACGTATAAGAATGAAGAAGATCCTTTCTCTGGCCGCCGCTGCGGCCCTGGCAATGGGGAGCCTGTCCGCCCAGGCCGTCGACTTCAGCGCCGCCATCGGGCAGAGCGGCGATTCCACCATGGTCTATCGTCTCGGCGCGCAGTGGGACTGGAACACCAGCTGGTGGCAGAGCGGCGTCGGCCGCCTGACCGGCTACTGGGATGCCGGCTACACCTACTGGGACGGCGACGACACCTCCAGCAACCACAGCCTGTCCTTCACCCCGGTGTTCGTCTACGAGTTCGCCGGTGAGAGCGTGCGGCCCTATATCGAGGCGGGCATCGGCGTGGCGGCCTTCTCCAGCACCGAGCTGGAAGACAACGACCTGGGTTCCTCCTTCCAGTTCGAGGACCGTATCGGCGCCGGCCTGCGCTTCTCCGGCCAGGAGATCGGCATTCGCGCCGTGCACTACTCCAACGCCGGCATCAAGCAGCCCAACGACGGGGTCGAGGCCTACACCCTGCATTACCGCACCAGCTTCTGAGGCGGCGGTAAGTCGACAAGCCGGGCCCAGTGCCCGGCTTTTTCATGG
Organism: Pseudomonas sp. CAU 1711; assembly: GCF_039888625.1. Classification (NCBI taxonomy): domain Bacteria; kingdom Pseudomonadati; phylum Pseudomonadota; class Gammaproteobacteria; order Pseudomonadales; family Pseudomonadaceae; genus Pseudomonas; species Pseudomonas sp. CAU 1711. The sequence continues at coordinate 185,213 of NZ_JBDQQT010000008.1, read as the reverse complement.
GCGAGTTCTGTGCACAGGTGTGAGCGGCGTTTGTGGGTTAGCCGCAAGCCGGCGCAACCCACCAGCGCTGTCGCGCGCTAGCCAGGGGCGTCGCGCAGGCGCTTGCGGAAGGCGCCGGGCGTCTCGCCACAGAGCTGCTTGAACAGCCTGGCGAAGGTGGCGCGGTCGGCGTAGCCGACCTGCGCGGCGACCCGCTCCAGCGAGTGCGCGGGATTGCGCAGGGCGTGCTGCGCGGCGTCGATGCGCAGGCGCTGCAAGTAGTCGTTGGGCGTCAGCCCGGTGGCCGCCTTGAAGCGCCGCAGCAGGGTGCGGGTCGAGCAGCTGGCGCGTTCGGCCAGGCAGGCCAGGTCGATGGGCTCGGCATGATGCCGGGCCATCCAGCGCAGCAGCGGGGCGATCTGCGCATCGTCCTGGCCTCGGCTCGGCAGCAGCGGGGCGTAGCGCGACTGCGGGCCGCGCCGCTGATCCACCACCAGTGCGGCGGCCACCCGCTGCGCCAGCCAGTCGTCGGCATGGCGGGCGATCAGCCGCAGGCACAGGTCGAGGCCGGCCTGGGCGCCACCGGAGCAGAAGCGGTTGCCGTCCTCGGTAAACATCGCCTCGATGTGCAGTCGCACCCGCGGGAAACGCCGGCGAAAGGCGTCGGCCAGGGCCCAGTGGGTGGTGGCGCGGCGACCGTCCAGCTGGCCGGACGCGGCCAGCAGGCAGGCGCTGCTGCACAGGCTGGCCAGGCTCTGCCCGACGGGGCGCGCGGCCAGCCAGGCGACCAGCTCGGCGTTGTCCTCGAGGCTCTTGTCCAGATCGCTGCCGGTGGCCGGAATCAGCAGCAGCTCGGCGCTCTCGGCCAGGCGCAGATCGCCGTCGACGCTCAGCTGTGCGTAGTCCAGCTGTACCGGCCGGCCGTCGGCGCTGATCCGTACCGGCTCGAACAGCGCCTCGCCGGCCAGACGATTGGCCAGGCGGAAGGCGTCGTCGGCCATGCTCAGGCTGGACAGCACGGTCTGTGGACAGGTGTAGAGGGCGATGCGCGGCATATGGCTATTATGAACACAAAGTTGTCATTAGCGCCAATCGTCGCCCGTCGTCGCCCCGGCCATACTCTGTCCCATCCTCATCCATCGCGGAGTCCACCATGGCGCACCCCAATGCCGAGCTGATCGAGCGTTTCTACCAGGCCTTCCAACGGCTCGACGCCGAGGCCATGGCAGCCTGCTACGCCGCCGACGTGCAGTTCTCCGACCCGGCCTTTCGCGACCTGCGCGGCCGCGACGCCGGCGACATGTGGCGCATGCTCTGCGCGCGGGCCAGGGACTTCTCGCTGAGCTACCAAGTGCTGGAGGCGGACGAGCGCCAGGGCCGTGCGCGCTGGGTGGCGAGCTATCTGTTCAGCGCCACCGGGCGGCGGGTGGAGAACCACATCGAGGCCAGCTTCCGTTTCGCCGACGGCAAGATCGTCGAGCATCGCGACCATTTCGACCTGTGGCGCTGGATGCGCCAGGCGCTGGGCGCCAAGGGCCTGCTGCTGGGCTGGCTGGCGCCGGTGCAGGCGGCGGTCGGCAGGCAGGCCATGGCCGGGCTGCGCGCCTGGCAGGCGGGACGCTGACTGGGTAAGCTCGGCGGCCATGACCGATATGCCGCCCGCCAAACCCTGGTTCGTCTACCTCGTCCGCGCCGAAAGCGGCGCGCTCTACTGTGGCATCAGCGACGACCCGCAGCGGCGCTTCGAGCAGCACCGCAGCGGCCGGGGCGCACGCTTCTTTCATTCCAGCCCGGCGCTGGCCCTGGTCTACGTCGAGGCCTGCACCGACAAGGGCGCCGCGTTGCGCCGCGAGATCGCCATCAAGCGCCTGAAGAAGGCGGCCAAGGAAGCGCTGATAGTCGCCGCCCCGGGGTAGGCCGCGGCGCCCGCTGCGGCTAAGCTGCGACCTCGACTCAATTGCAGCGGAGCCCTGTCATGTCCGAACTGATCCTGCACCACTACGACGCCTCGCCCTTCGCCGAGAAGGCCCGCCTGATGCTGGGCTTCAAGCAGCTGTCGTGGCGCTCGGTGGAGATCCCGCGGATCATGCCCAAGCCCGATCTGCTGGCGCTCACCGGCGGCTATCGCAAGACGCCGGTGCTGCAGGTCGGTGCCGACATCTACTGCGACACCGCGCTGATCGCCCGCCGCCTGGAAGCGGAGAAGGCCATTCCCAGCCTGTTCCCCGAGGGCCAGGAGTGCGTCGCCGCCAGCTTCGCCCAGTGGGCCGATGCCGTGGTGTTCCAGCACGCCGTGGCTCTGGTGTTCCAGCCCGAGTCCATCGCCGTGCGCATGGGCCAGCTGCCGCCGGCGGCGCAGAAGGCCTTCGTCGCCGACCGTGCCGCGCTGTTCTCCGGCGGCAGCGCCAGCCGCCTGCCGATCGAGCAGGCCAAGCTGCAGTGGCCGGTGCTGATGGCGCGGCTGCAGCAGCAGCTGGCGCGCGAGGAGGGCGACTTCCTGTTCGGCGAGCCTTCGGTGGCCGACTTCGCCATGGCCCACCCGCTGTGGTTCCTCAAGGGCACCCATGTCACCGCGCCGCTGGTCGATGGCTACCCCGAAGTCGCCGCCTGGCTGGGCCGCGTGCTGGGCTTCGGCCATGGCGCGCACAGCCCGCTGAGCGGCGAGGAGGCCATCGCCATCGCCCGCGAGGCGACGCCGGCGCCGCTGCCAGAAGAGGACTTCAGTCAGGCGCTGGGCTTGACGCCCGGTCAGCGGGTCAGCGTGGCGGCCACCGACTACGGCGTCGACCCGGTGCAGGGCGAGCTGCTCTGCGTGGCGGCCGAGTCCATCGTCCTGCGCCGCGAGGACGAGCGCGCCGGCACGGTGCATGTGCACTTCCCGCGGCTGGGCTTCCGCATCGACGCGCTGTAGCGGTTGCCCCTCTCTCTTTGGGAGTGGGTTGGGGTGAGGGAGCGGAGTCGCCTATGAGCTCCCTCATCCTACGCGGCCCGCCCCGGCCCCTCTCCCGGGGGAGAGGGGAGTGCGAACGCCGGGCAGTGCCTGGCGTTTGCGTTTCTGGGCGGCGCCGGGCTCAGTCCTTGCGGCGCTTGAGCTGGTCTTTCAGCTGGGTCGGCAGCTGGCGGATGATCAGCATGTCGCGGCCCTCGTCGTACTCGATCTTCGAGCCCAGCAGATGCGCCTCGAAGCTGATCGACAGGCCCTCGGCGCGGCCGGTGAAGCGGCGGAATTGGCTGAGGGTGCGCTTGTCCGCCGGAAATTCCGGGGCCATGCCGTAGTCCTTGTTGCGGATATGTTCGTAGAACGCCTTGGGCCGGTCTTCGTCGATCAGCCCGGAAAGTTCTTCCAGGGTGATCGGCTCGCCCAGCTTGGCCTGGCTGGTGGCGTAGTCGACCAGCGCGTCGGTCTTCTCGCGGGCCTTCTCCTCGGCCAGGTCCTCGCTCTCGACGAAGTCGCTGAAGGCCTTGAGCAGGGTGCGGGTCTCGCTCGGCGCGTCGACGCCCTCCTGGCAGCCGATGAAGTCGCGGAAGTAGTCCGAGACCTTCTTGCCGTTCTTGCCCTTGATAAAGGAGATGTACTGCTTGGAGTGCGGGTTGTTGCGCCACTCGCTGATATTGATGCGCGCCGCCAGGTGCAGCTGGCCGAGGTCCAGGTGCTTGGCCGGGGCCACGTCGAGCGCCTCGGTCACCGCCACGCCCTCGCTGTGGTGCAGCAGGGCGATGGCCAGGTAGTCGGTCATGCCCTGCTGGTAGTGGGCCAGCAGCACGTGGCCGCCGGTGGACAGGTTGGATTCCTCCATCAGCTTGCGCAGCTGCTCCACGGCCTGGCGGCTGAAGGCGGTGAAGTCGCGTTCACCGTCCAGATAGGCCTTCAGCCAGCCGCTGAAGGGATAGGCGCCGGATTCCTCGTGGAACAGGCCCCAGGCTTTGCCCTGCTTGGCGTTGTAGCTCTCGTTGAGGTCGGCCAGCAGGTTTTCCATGGCCTGCGAGGCGGCAAGCTCCGAGTCGCGGGCGTGCAGCACGGCGGGGGAGCCGTCGGGCTTCTTGTCGATCAGGTGGACGATGCAGTGGCGGATCGGCATGGGTGTTCTTCGCGCGGGTACGGAATGGGGAGCGCAGAGTCTACCCGAGTGCGGCGCGGGCTTCAGGTCCCGGGGCGGCAGCTGGGTGCGGATGCTGGCGCTTTACTGGCTTTATCGGCCATCTCCGGTGATTCAGTGCAAATTTCTGCAGAAAACTTCGCGCGTTCGCAAATCAGCGTCTAGTTTCTCTTGCGTCCAAACGACGCAGTAAAGGGACGACTCGTGGTGGCGCCACAAGTGCTGCCGCATCCACATGCTCCAAATACGGAATTGGAGAGACAAACCCATGCATCACAAGAAACGTCAGTTGCTGTTCGCTTCCCTACTGGCCAGCGTCACCGCACCGGCCATGGCCGCCGAGACACAAGACCTCTCGCAATTGTTCGACAAGCTCTGGAGCCCTTCGCGACTGGGGCCGATGGAGTGCCGCGCCGGTCTGCTCAACAGCTCGCCGCTGCTGCTGCCGCGCTGCATGCAGGCGCAGAACACCCAGCAGCACCTGCAGATGCTCCACGACGTGGCGCTGGCCAATGGCGGCAATCGTGCCGCCGGCCTGCCGGGCTACAACGGCTCGCTGAACTACGTGAAGGAAACCCTGGAGCGCGCCGGCTACAGCGTCAGCCTGCAGGCCTTCCCGTTCAGCGCCTTCTACCCGCAGGGCCCCGGCCAGTTGAACGCGGTGGCGCCGACTCCCGTGACCTATGAGTGGGACGTGGACTTCACCTACCTGTCGCAGACCGATGCCGGCAATGTGACCGCCGCGGTGGCTCCGGCGGACCTCGCCCTGGGCCTCGGCAACGCCTCCACCAGCGGCTGCGAGGAGGCCGATTTCGCCGGCTTCCCGGCCGGTGCCATCGCCCTGCTGCAACGCGGTGCCTGCAGCTTCCAGGTCAAGGCGGAGAACGCCGCGGCGGCGGGGGCCTCCGGGGTGATCATCTTCAACCAGGGCAATACCGAGGATCGCAAGGGACTGATCAACGCCACTCTGGGCGATGGTTATTCCGGCGGCATCCCGGTGATGTTCACCACCTATCAACTGGGCGAGAGCCTGGCGCAGACCGCCGAGTTGCAGCTGCACATGTTCACCGACGTGGTGCGCGAGCGTACCGAGACCCACAACCTGGTGGCCGAGTCGCGGCATGGCAACCCGGACAACGTGGTGATGGCCGGCGCTCACCTCGACTCGGTGTTCGAGGGCGCGGGCATCAACGACAACGGTTCGGGCAGCGCCGCGCTGCTGGAGCTGGCCGTGCAGATGCGCAAGGTCAAGCCGAAGAACAAGCTGCGCTTCGCCTGGTGGGGCGCCGAGGAATCGGGGCTGGTGGGCTCGACCTACTACGTGACCCAGCTGCCGCCGGAGGAGAAGGCCAAGATCAAGGCCTATCTGAACTTCGACATGATCGCCTCGCCGAACTTCGCCTACTTCATCTATGACGGCGACGGTTCCGACTTCGGTCTCGAAGGCCCGCCCGGCTCCGCCGCCATCGAGCGTCTGTTCGAGGAGTACTACCGGCTGCGTGGCCTGCCGTCCGAGGGCGACGAGATCACCTTCCGCTCCGACTATGCACAGTTCTTCACCGACGGCATCGCCTTCGGCGGACTGTTCACCGGCGCCGAGGTGCTGAAGACCGAGGAGCAGGCGGCGCGCTACGGCGGCACCGCGGGTATCGCTCTCGACCCCTGCTATCACGCCGACTGCGACAACCTGAACAACATCGAGATGCGCGCGCTGGAGGTCAATGGCGATGCCATGGCCTTCGTCACCAGCTGGTTGTCGCACTCCACCAAGGTCATCGACGACGAGATCGAGGGGAGCAAGGCCGGCGCCGGCAAGAGCCTGATGCGGGCCGCCAAGGCCTACGACATCACCCACTGGGGCAAGCACTGGATCAAGTGATCCGCGCCTGAACCGAGCCCCGCCACTGGCGGGGCTTTTTCATTGCGCGGCCAGGCGCCGCCGCTGCACGGCATACAGGCGCTCGATCATGTAGCGCAGGTGCATGTGCAGTTCGTACAGTTCGCTGGAATAGGACAGCGGCACCTCGATGCGCGCCAGCTCGTCCTCCAGCGTTTCCAGGCGTTCTATCTGCGCGCCCAGCTCGCCGTCCAGGCTGCCCTGGTAGAGCTGCTGGTCGATTTCGCGCAGGTGCTTGTACCAGCGGTAGATGCGCGCGCGGATGCGCCACTGGTAGATCGGCCCGATGGCCTTGAACAGCGGAAACAGCAGCAGCACCAGCGGGATGGCGAGAATGATGTAGCGGTCGGCCAGCGAGGCGATGCGAAACGGCAGGTAGCGCTGCAGGATCGGCAGGCCCTTGGCGTAGTAGTACTCGGCCTCGGGGAGAGTCGCCAGCGAGCGTGGTGGGCGCTGCGGATAGCTGCCCGCCGGGTCGAGCAGGCTGCCGTTCTCCAGCACCTTGCGCGCGGCTTCGAGGATCAGCGGGGTGAGCGAGGGGTGGAAGTCCTCGCCGGCCACCAGGGTGGCCACCGGGCCGAGGGTGGCGATGGCGCGGTTCGGCGTGTTGTGGGCCAGGTCGAGCATGCCTTCGCCGACTTCCAGCCGGCTCAGGTAGGGCAGGCGCGCCAGGTAGGCGTCGATGCGCCGCAGGCCGACCAGGCGCACCCGGTGCTCGGCGGCCAGGCGCTGGATCAACGGGTTCTCCGCCGGGCCGACGAAGAAGGCGGCATCCAGCCGGCCTTCGATCAGCGCCTCGGCGGCGCGGCTGCCGCCCAGGGCCTGCCAGCGCTCGGGGTAGTCGGCCGGGGCGATGCGGTTGGCCTGGAGCAGGGCGGCGGTCACCGCCTGGGTACCGCTGTTCGGCGAGCCGATGGCCAGACGCAGCTTCATCAGGTCGGCCAGGCGCTCGAACCTGACCTTGCGCCCGGTGAACAGCCACAGGGGTTCGCGGTACATCACGCCGAGGCCGGCCAGCCTGTCGCGTTGCTGCGCATCGAGGCTCTGTTCCTGGCCGCTCTGCACCAGGGCCAGTTCCACCGAGCCGTCGACCAGCCTGGCCAGGTTGTCCTGCGAGCCCTGGCTGGGCACCAGTTCGAGCTCGAAGCCGTCCTTCTCCAGTTCGGCGCGCAGGCGCTCGGCGAAGGCGTGGTAGCCGCCGCCGGCGGCGCCGGTGGCCAGGCGCGCGTGCATCGGCGGCGGCGGGGCGACGAAGTAGAACAGTGCGCCGACCAGGCCGGCCAGCACCGGCACCAGCCACAGGTTGGCGAGGATGAGGATCTTCAGGTCATGGAGCAGGCGGCGCATGGTCGGTCCTTGTGGCTATCCGAAGGGTGAGGATAGCCGCAACCGTCTCAGCCCTGCAGATTCGGCAACCCCGTGCGGCGCTCGCGCCAGCGGTCGAGCAGGGCGATGGCGCCGAGCAGGCCGAGGGCGTACAGCGCATCCAGGCCCAGGGCCAGCAGCACCAGGGCGCAGAGCAGGGCGCTGAAGGCCGCGATCCAGCGCCAGGGCCCGCGCAGCAGCAGCACGCCGGCGGCCATGCTGAGCAGATAGACCAGGATGAAGTTGCCGTTGGCGTAGCGGATCAGGTCGTCCACCGACAGCTGCAGCACGGCGGCCAGCGCGGCGCACAGGGCGCAGATCGCCACCACCAGCAGCAGGGCGCGGGCCGGCACGCCATGGCCGTTGCGCGTGGCCAGCGGCGCCGGCAGCTTGCCCTCGTCGGCCAGGCTCCAGATCAGCCGGGCGAAGCCCTGCACATAGACGTTCATCGAGGCGAAGCAGGCCAGGTAGCCGACCACCGCCACCAGCCAGCGCGCCTCATCGCCCAGCAGCATGTGCATCAGGCGCGGCAGCGAGGCGGCGTCGCTGTGCTCGTCGCCGTACACGCCGAAGCTCAGCACCGCCACCGAGAAGGCCCAGTACACCAGGCCGGCGAGCAGCACGCCGAGCAGCAGGGCCAGGGGGAAGTCGCGCTGCGGGCGTTTGAATTCCTCGCCCAGGTGGGTGAAGGCCTCGATGCCGACGAAGCACCAGAACATCACCCCCAGGGCGGCGGTAATCAGCTGCCAGGAGTCGCCGATCCGTGGCAGCAGCGGCTGGCTGGCGCGCGGCAGCTCGCCGGCCCACCACACCAGGGCCACGGTGGCGAGGATGGCCAGGGCGATCAGCCCCTGGACCCAACCGCTGGCGCGCGGTGGGCGCTGGCCGAGCAGCAGCATGGCGGCGAGGGTGGCGAACTGGACCAGCAGCGCCTCGCCGCGCCCCATCGGCAGCACGGCCTGCCAGAAGCCGGTGGCGATGTTCAGCGCGGCCGGCAGGCCGACCGGCAGGACGGCGAGGAACAGCATGGCGATCAGCCGTTCGCTGCGCGCGCCGAAGGCGCGGCCGATCAGGTGCGGCGCACCGCCGGCGTGGGGGAAGCGCTTGCCCAGCTGGGCGAAGGTGAAGGCCACCGGCAGCACCAGGGCGATCAGCAGCAGCCAGGCCCACAGCGAGGCCTGGCCGGCGGCGGTGGCGGCCAGCGCCGGCACCACGAAGATGCCGGTGCCGAGCAGCGAGGTGCTGAGCAGGGCGACGCCTTGCAGCAGGCCCAGTTCCTTGTTCAGACGGCTCATGAGGTATGCTCGTGCGATCCTTTCGATCCCGCCATGTTAAGCCCGTCGTTGCGGCCAGGTTGCCGCCGATCACCGGCGAAGCGGCGGAATCGCCCGTCAGTTCGCCGGAGCCCTTCGTGGACAAGTTCGACCGCCAGATTCTCGCCCTGCTGCGCAGCGACGCGCGCACCCCCGTCAGCCAGATCGCCCGCGAGGTCAACCTGTCGCGCTCGGCGGTGGGCGAGCGGATTCGCCAGCTGGAGCAGGCCGGGGTGATCCGCGGCTATCACGCCCGGGTGGTGGAGACGGAGGGTGCCGCAGTGAAGGCCTTTCTCGAGCTCTTCTATACCAACGGTCGCTGCCAGGACTACGTCGAGCGCATGCGCGCGCACCCGGAGATCCGCCAGTGCTGCGGCATCAGCGGCGAGACCGACATGCTGGTGCAGGTGGAGGCGGCGAGCATGGCGCGCCTGGCCGAGATTCGCGGCGAGATCGAGAACTACCCGGGCATGCAGCGGGTGAAGACGCACATGGTGGTCAACGAGTGGGCGATGTGAGCGCGGCCGGGCGCGTCAGGGGCCGGTCGAGGCCTGTTCCGCGTCTTCCTCGGTGAGCATGTACTTGCCGGCCTGCAGGTCGCGGAAGTAGCGGTCGTAGCGACCGCTGTCGCGCATGGCCTGCAGGCGCTGGTTGAAGCGCTGCATCAGCTCCTGGCTGGCGGCCAGGCGTTTGGGCAGCATCAGGTAGCTCTGGTTGACCAGCAGCGGTTTCGGATGGTGGGTGATGCGCGCCCGCTCGGCCGGGGTGAAGTGGCTGCGCAGCGCCGCGTAGCCCACGTTCATCTCCTGCGGATAGAGCACGATGCGCTCCTTGAGCAGTTTGTCGAAGTTCTGCTGGTCGCTGGAGACCCGCTCCATCTTCACCTTGCCCTGGGCCAGGAAGGCGTCGAAAGCGGGGCCGTAGCTATATTCCAGGCCGCCGCCGAGGGTCATCCCGGCCAGGTCGTCGAAGCTCTGCCAGTCGAAGGGTTGCGACTTCAGGTGGAAGAACACGAACTGCTCGTCGAGCAGCGGCGCGCTGAACAGGAAGTCGTCCTCGCGTTCGTCCTTGTGCATCCACACACCGGTGGCGTCGTACTGGCCCGCCGCCGCGGTCGAGTAGGCGCGGGGCCAGGGCAGAAAGCGGAAGCTGACCTGGTAGCCTTCCTCGGCGAACAGGTCACTGATGATATGGGCGATCACGCCATTGTGGCGCTGGTCGGTGGACAGGTAGGGCGGCCAGTCGCCGACGCTGATCTGCAGCTCGCGCGGCTCCGCCTGGGTACTCAGGCACCAGGACAGGCAGCAGAGGGCCAGCAGACTCTTCCAGCGCATGGGGACTCCCGGACTCCCGAAGCTGTGCGACAGCACACCGTTAGCATAGTCATGTCGGGGCTCCGCTGGCGATAGCGCTGAGCCAGGCGCGACGCGCGGCGACCTCCTGAAAGGTCCAGGCGACGAAACGGCTCTGCTTGTTGCCCTGGGCCATGTCGACTTGCCGCACTTCCAGTGCCCCGGCGCGCTGCAGGGCGGCCTTGAAGGCGGCCAGATTGGCGGCCTTGGACACCAGGCTGCTGAACCACAGCACCCGATCGGCCACGCCCGCGCTCTCCCGCGCCATGCGGGCGAGAAAGGCCGCCTCGCCGCCGGCGCACCACAGCTCGTTGCTCTGCCCACCGAAGTTCAGCTGGGGCAGCTTGCGTCTGGGGTCGAGCTTGCCGAGGTTCTTCCACTTGCGCGTGCTGCCGCTGGCCGCCTCGGCGGCCGAGGCGTGGAAGGGCGGGTTGCACAGGCTCAGGGCGAAGCGCTCCTCGGCGCCCAGCAGCCCCTGGAAGATATGCTCGCAGTCGCGCTGCCGGCGCAGCTCGATGGCCTGCGTCAGGCCGTTGGCGCGCACTATGGCGGCGGCCGACTGCAGCGCCAGCGGGTCGATGTCCGAGCCGAGGAAGCGCCAGCCATAGTCGCTATGGCCGAGCAGCGGATAGATGCAGTTGGCGCCGGTGCCTATATCCAGCACGCGCACCCCGGCACCGCGTGGTATGACGCCGGCATTGCTCTCGGCCAGCAGGTCGGCCAGGCCGTGCAAGTAGTCGGCGCGACCGGGGATCGGTGGGCACAGGTAGCCCGGCGGAATGTCCCAGTGATGGATGCCGTACAGCTGGCGCAGCAGCGCGCGGTTGAACACGCGCACCGCCTCGGGGTCGGCGAAGTCGATGCTCTGCTTGCCATAGGGGTTGAGGATGACGAAGCGGCTCAGCTCGGGGCTGGCGGCGATCAGCCTGGGGAAGTCGTAGCGGCCCTGATGGCGGTTGCGCGGGTGCAGCTGGCCCTTGGTGACGGCCTTGGGTTGGCGGGGTGGATGGGCTTTCTGGCGCATGACGGGGGGCTTCGACGGGCTGGGCGGGCATTGTCCCACAGCCCGGCGGCATTGTAGCGAGGCTTTGGCAGGGCCTGTTTCGCGAGCGGAGCCCGCGCCTACAGGCTGCGGTGCTGCAGCAGTCGCCGTGCCGCCTCCTGGCCGCTGAGCCAGGCGCCTTCCACCCGGCCGGACAGGCACCAGTCGCCGCAGGCGTACAGGCCCAGGTCGGCGTCGGCCAGGGTGCCCCACTCGTGCGCGGCGGCAGGCCGGGCGTACAGCCAGCGATGGGCCAGGCTCATGGCCGGGGCCGGCAGGGCGCAGCCGATCAGCTCGGCGAAGGCGCCGTGCAGGCGCTCGATCACCGTTTCCTTGGGCAGGTCCAGGTGCTGCTTGCTCCAGGCGCTGCTGGCGTGCAGCACCCAGGTGTCGAAGGCGCCATCGCGCCCCGGCTTGCTGCGGTTGCGCGCCACCCAGTCGAGCGCGCTGCCCTGCACGAAGCAGGCCTCGACGCGGGTCTGCAGGGGCGTGGCGAAACCCAGGGCCACCGCCCAGGTCGGCTCCATGACCACGTTGGCGGCGGCGCTGGCCAGCTTGGGCGCGGCGCTGAGCAGGCCGGTGGCCTGCGGCGCCGGGGTGGCGACTATCACCGCGCTGTAGGGGCCGTGAGCGTTGCCATCGGCGTCCTGCAGCTGCCAGTTCTGCTCGCCGCGGAACACCTCGGTGATACGGCAGGAGAAGTGCACCGGCAGGGCGCCGAGCAGGGCGCGGCTGATGGCGCTCATGCGCGGGGTGCCGACCCAGCGCACCTGCTCGTCCGGCGAGGGCAGCAGGCCGCTCTGGTTGCTGTGGTAGAGCTCGGGGTCCCATTCGGCGACCCAGCCGCGCGCCTGCCACTGCTGCACGACGTCGACGAAGCGGCGGTCGCGGGCGGTGAAGTACTGGGCGCCGAGATCGAGCGAACCGGCGTCGCTGCGCTTGCTGGCCATGCGTCCGCCGCTGCCTCGACTCTTGTCGAACAGCTCTATCTCAATGCCCGCGGCGTGCAGTGCCTGGGCGGCGGAGAGCCCCGCCAGGCCGGTGCCGATGATGGCGATGGGTGCATTCATGGTCTACCTCGTTTCCTTTACCTCAGGCTACGCTTTAGACAAAACCTATACAAATTCATATTTCTGTATAGGTATGCTGGGTTCCAATCGCAAGACCTCTTGAATCTGCGACGCTGGTTGCGGGCAGACAAGGCACGCGACAGCGCCATAATTCAGACTAGGGCCAGATTGCTGGTTAACGCCATGCGAGGAGGATGCCATGCACATTTTGCTGACCGGCGGCACAGGATTGATCGGTCGCGCGCTCTGCCGTCACTGGCTGGCGCAAGGACATGTGCTGACTGTCTGGAGTCGTAGCCCGCAGCGCGTCGCCCGGCTCTGCGGGACGGCGGTGCGCGGCATCGGCCGGCTCGAGGACTTCGGCGCCGGCCCGCTGGACGCGGTGGTCAACCTGGCCGGCGCGCCCATCGCCGACCGGCCCTGGACGCACAAGCGCAAGGCGCTGCTGTGGGCCAGCCGCATCACCCTCACCGAGCAATTGCTGGCCTGGCTGGCGGGGCGCGAGAGCAGGCCGCGGGTGTTGATCTCCGGCTCCGCCGTCGGCTGGTATGGCGACGGCGGCGAGCGCGAGCTGCACGAGAGCGACCCGCCGGTGTGCGAGGACTTCGCCGCTCAGCTGTGCGGTGCCTGGGAGGAGACGGCGCAGCGCGCCGAGGGCCTGGGCATTCGCGTGGTACTGCTGCGCACCGGCCTGGTGCTGGCGCCCGATGGCGGCTTCCTCAAGCGCCTGCTGCTGCCGTTCCGCCTGGGCCTGGGCGGGCCGATCGGCAATGGCCGACAGTGGATGCCCTGGGTCCATCTGCGCGATGAAGTCGGCCTGATCGATTTTCTCTTGCAGCGGGAAGACGCCAGCGGTCCCTATAATGCCTGCGCGCCGCAGCCGGTGCGCAACGGCGACTTCGCCCGCGCCCTGGGCCGCGCCCTGCACCGCCCGGCCCTGCTGCCGGTGCCTAGCCTGGCGCTGAAGGTCGGCCTGGGCGAGCTCTCCGAACTGCTGCTCGGCGGGCAGAAGGCCCTACCCGAGCGCGCCCAGGCGCAGGGCTACGAATTCCGTATCACCGATATCGACTCGGCCCTGGCCGACATCCTCAAGGATCCCGCATGACCGATCACGCCCTGCTGTTGCTCAACCTGGGCTCGCCGGCCTCCACCGAGGTCGCCGACGTGCGTCGCTATCTCGACCAGTTCCTCATGGACCCCCATGTGGTCGACCTGCCCTGGCCGCTGCGCCGCCTGCTGGTGTCGCTGATCCTGATCAAGCGCCCGGCGCAGTCGGCGCATGCCTACGCCTCGATCTGGTGGCCGGAGGGCTCGCCGTTGATCGCGCTCAGCCGGCGACTGCAGCAGGCGATGCTGCCGCACTGGCCGCACGGCCCGGTGGAGCTGGCCATGCGCTACGGCCAGCCGTGCATCGAGAGCGCGCTCAAGCGCCTGGTCGGGCAGGGCGTGCGCCGGGTGACCCTGGCGCCGCTCTACCCGCAGTTCGCCGACAGTACCACCACCACCGCGCTGCAGGAGGTGCGCCGGGTGGTGCGCGAACACAAGCTGCCGTTGCAGTTCGCCAACCTGCCGCCGTTCTACGACCAGCCCGAATACCTGGATGCCCTGGTGGCCAGCGCCAGGCCCTATCTGGAGCAGGGCTTCGACCACCTGCTGCTGAGCTTCCACGGCCTGCCCGAACGCCATCTGCACAAGCTCGACCCGAGCGGCCACTGCCTGAAGGGCGCCGACTGCTGCCGCACGGCCTCGGCGCAGGTGCTCGCCACCTGCTACCGCGCCCAGTGCCTGCGCAGCGCCGAGCTGTTCGCCGCGCGCGCCGGGCTGCCGGCGGACAAGTGGTCGGTGTCCTTCCAGTCGCGCCTGGGCCGCGCCAAGTGGATCGAGCCCTACACCGAAACGCGGCTGGATGAACTGGGCAAGCAGGGCGTGAAGAAGCTGCTGGTGATGTGTCCGGCCTTCGTCGCCGACTGCATCGAGACCCTGGAGGAGATCGGTCAGCGCGGCCAGGAGCAGTTCCGCGAGGCCGGTGGCGGAGAGCTGGTGCTGGTGCCCTGCCTGAACGATCACCCGCAGTGGGTGGCGGCGCTCAAGGCGCTGTGCGAGAGGGCCCCGGCGGGGTTGTGAGGGATGTCTGCCAGGCTCTGGCTGTGCATGTCGTTAGCCATCGTAGTGGGCCAGGCACAGGCCGAGCTGCGCCTGTGCCAGCACAATCCGGCGCAGTACGCCTTCCGTCTCGAACTGGTCGAGCTGATTCTGCGGCGCACGGCCGATCAGTACGGCGCGCTGCGGGTCGCTGCGCCGCGTGGCGCGGACCCGGCGCAGAGCCGCTGCCTGGCGCTGCTCAAGGACGGCCAGGTGGACCTGGCCTATGTGCCGCCCAATGCACAGCGCCTGCGTGATTTCGCCGCGATCCGCTTCGACATTCAGGGCGGGCTGACCAGCTACCGCCTGTTGCTGATTCACCGCGACGATGCGCCGCGTTTCGCCGGGGTGCGTGACCTCGACGACCTGCGCGCCCTGCGCGGTGGCTTCGGTAATCAGTGGAGCGACTTCCCGCTGTTCGCTCTCAATCGCCTGCCCGTGATCGGCAGCGCCTATCCGGAAAACCTGTTGGCCATGCTCGAGCAGCGGCGCTTCGACTATTACCACCGGGGCCTCAACGAGGCCTGGAACGAGGCGCGCGAGCACCCGCAGCTGATGGTCGAGCCGCACCTGGCGCTGTCCTACCGGCAGCCGGTGTACTTCATCTTTCGCCGCGACAATCACGCGTTGAAAGAGCGCTTCGAGGAAGGCCTGCGCGAGGTGCTGGCAGACGGCAGCTTCCAGGAGCTGTTCCGCCGTCACTTCGGCGAGTTGATCGAGCGCAGCCGGCTCGACCAGCGCCGCGTGCTGCAGTTGCGCGACGAGCTGCCGCCAGACGAGCCGCCGGTGAAATTGCTGCTGCCGTGAGGCGCTCGCGGTGCTTTACCGCTGCACGTCATACAGGGCCCGAGTCTTCATTGTCGGTGTGGAAGTTCTGTTCTGCGTGACGGCAGCGAAGGTGTCTTCGCCGGTCAGGGAGCGCGCCTGAGGTGCTGTACGGGGCTCACTTGGCGGGGCCGGGCTGCGTTTTCCGGATGCTGCTGAGTTGTGCGAGTTCCGTCGCCGACGTGCTAAGCCGGCCGAGTAGCAAGCCCGCTTGAAACCATTGCGCCGGCGCCCCGAATCGGGCCGCGATTCGCTGCGCGGGCAGGATGAGCACATTTCGGGCCCTGTTGGTCGAGGCCTTGAACTCTTCGTTGTCTATCGGGTGGCCTGCGGTTAGTCCTACGCCGCAGGGGCTGCAGCGAGGTTTCAGTATCCCGGGGCTGTCATACCCAACTGCCGCTCTGGCAGGCCCGTTCGCAACGCGTCAGGCCAGAACGAAAACGCAGGCCTGGGCCTGCGTTTTGCGCTGCTGCGGCGAGGGCCTTACAGCACCTCGAACAGCCCCGCCGCGCCCATGCCGCCGCCGACGCACATGGTGATGACCACGTACTTCACGCCGCGGCGCTTACCCTCCAGCAGGGCGTGGCCGACCATGCGCGCGCCGCTCATGCCGTAGGGGTGGCCGATGGCGATGGCGCCGCCGTTGACGTTGAGCTTGGCCGGGTCGATGCCGAGCTTCTGCGCGCTGTACAGCACCTGGCAGGCGAAGGCCTCGTTGAGCTCCCACAGGCCGATGTCGTCGACGCTCAGACCGTGCTGCTTGAGCAGCTTGGGCACGGCGAACACCGGGCCGATGCCCATCTCCTCCGGGGCCAGGCCGGCCACGGCGATGCCGCGGTACAGGCCCAGTGGCTGGATGCCGCGCTGGGCGGCCAGGGCGCCGCTCATCAGCACGCTGGCGCTGGCGCCGTCGGACAGTTGGCTGGCGTTGCCGGCGGTGATGCAGCCGCCTTCGATCACCGGCTTGAGCTTCTGCAGGTCGGCCAGCACGGTCTGCGGGCGGTTGCCTTCGTCAAGGCTCAAGGTAACGTCCTCGAAGCTGACTGCGCCGCTTTCCTTGTCGACCAGCTTCTTGCGCGCGCTGACCGGCACTATCTCGTCGGCGAACAGGCCGGCGGCCTGGGCGGCGGCGGTGCGTTTCTGCGATTCCAGCGAGTAGGCGTCCTGCGCCTCGCGGCTGATGCCGTAGCGCTTGGCCACCAGTTCGGCGGTCTGCAGCATCGGCATGTAGGCATGTTCGGCCATCTTCACCACGGCCGGGTCGTAGTCGCTCGCGGTCCACTTCATGTGGGTGTTCTGCACCAGGCTGATCTGCTCCTGGCCGGCGCCGACGGTGACGGCCATGCCGTCGACCATGATCTGCTTGGCGGCGATGGAGATGGCCATCAGGCCGGAGGCGCACTGGCGGTCGATGGTCTGGCCGCTGACCGTCAGCGGCAGGCCGGCGGCCAGCAGCGACAGGCGACCGAGGTTGGTGGAGGCGGTGCCGCCCTGCATGGCGGTGCCCATCACCACGTCCTCGATTTCACCGGGCTCGATGCCGGCGCGCTCGACGGCGGCGCGCAGGGCGACGGCGGCCATGGACGGCGACTTGAGGTCGTTGAAGGCACCGCGGAAGGCCTTGGCGATCGGCGTGCGGGCGGTGGATACGATGACGGCGTCTTGCATGGCGAGCTCCTGATGGTCAGTCGCGCAGCAGGCGGGCCAGGGCCTCGCGCAGCGCAGGGGGGATGGACACCGGGCGATTGCTCGCACGGTCGACGAACACATGGACGAAGCGCCCGGCGGCGCAGGCTTCCTCTTCGCCTTGCTTGAAGATGGCCAGCTCGTACTGCACCGAGCTGGTGCCCAGCTTGCCGACGCGTAGGCCGACCTCGATGCGTTCGGGGAAGGCGATGGAGGCGAAGTAGTCGCAGGACGAGCTGACCACGAAGCCGATGACCTGGCCGTCGTGGATATCCAGGCCGCCGTGCTCGATCAGGTAGGCGTTCACCGCGCTGTCGAAGTAGCCGTAGTAGACGACGTTGTTGACGTGGCCGTAGAGGTCGTTGTCGTGCCAGCGCGTGGTGATCGGCTGGAAGTGCAGATAGTCGGCGCGCAGGTGCTGGGGTTGGTTCATGCTCGGTCCTCGGGCTTGCGCATCACCCTAAGGCCTGGGGCGGTGCGCGGGATACTTCGATTCGTGGGCTGTATTGCGGCTTATCGATCAGGCGGAACTCCGTTACGTCGTGCGCTGAAGCCTGTGCCTGCGCTTGGCAGAGACGCGCGCAGGGCAGGGCGAGTATGCCGTGGCGCGGAAAATCCTCTACACCACGGCCAGTTGGCCACAGGCGGGACTGGATCTGTTCGAGCTGCCGCTCGAGCCCGCCCAGGCCGTCCCCCCGGGCCCGGCGGTCGTGCTGGCGCGCGATGCCCTCACGCAAGCCCCAGGCTCCAGTCGCTACCTATACTCTGTTCCATCGACTGCGGGGAGGTGGTTATGGGCAAGCGCTTGTGGGCACTGCTGCTGGCCGGCTGCTGCCTGTCTGCGATGGCGGAAACCCTGGAAGTCCGGCTGAGCGACAAGCGTGGCCGGCCTCTGGCCGATGCCGTGCTATGGATCGCACCGGGGCCGCTGGCGGCAAATCCGGCGCCAAGCCATGTCGACCAGCGCAAGCGTCAGTTCGTGCCCTATATCCTGGCGGTGCAGACGGGCACGACGGTGAGCTTCCCCAATACCGACCCGATCAACCACCATGTCTATTCCTTCTCCCCGGCCAAGCGCTTCGAGCTGCGCCTGCAGAAGCGCAGCGAGACGCCCCAGGAAGTGCTGTTCGACCGGCCCGGCCTGGTCACCCTGGGCTGCAACATCCACGACTGGATGCTCGGCTTCGTGCTGGTGCTGGACAGCCCCTGGTTCGCCCAGACCGACGCCGCCGGCGTCGCGCGCATCGACTACACGCCCGCCGCCGGGCAGCGCCTGCACCTGTGGCACCCGCGCATCGCCGATGCGCCCGAGCGCCTGCAGCGCGAGTTGAGCAGTCCGGGAAAATTGAGCTGGCAGCTGTCCGAGCCGCTCAAGCGCGACCCTCGGCCCAAGCAGCCCAAGAACCGGCCGCAGGGCAAGGGCGGTTACGTGCCATGACCCTGCGCGGCAAGATTCTGGTCTTCTTCCTGCTCCTGCTGTTGGCGCTGATGGGCCTGCTGGCCGCGTTGGTGTATCGCTCCACCCTCGCTTCCAGCCTGCAGCAGGTACAGGCGCGGCTGGGCTTCGCCTACCGCGTGCTGGACAACGAGCTGCACAGCCGGCGGCAGACGCAGAGCGCCATGGCCGAGCTGATCGCCAAGGACTTCACCCTGCTCGGCGAGATCGCCGATCTGGTGGCCAGCCCGCAGCAGGAGGCGCAGTCGCTGTCCGCCGCGCTGGAGTCCTTCGCCGCGCGCAGCCAGGCCGGCTTCGCCCTGGTGCTGGCGCCCGATGGCCTGGTGCTGGCCGGCACCAGCGAGGAGCTGGTGCCCGGCGCGCGCCTGCCCTGGGGCGGCCTGTTCGACGGGGCCGAGCCGGACAACGCGGAGCGCCTGGTGGTGCTCGGCGGGCGGGTGCTGCACGTCAACCTGACGCCGATCTTCGCGCCGCGTCCCAACCTGATGGGCTGGCTGCTGATGGCCTTCGAGCTGGACGACGCGGCCGCCGGCCACTTGGCCGAGCTGATCGGCGCCGACGTGGCCCTGCTCGATGGCGCGCCGGGCGCCTACCGGGTGTTGGCCAGCAACCTGAGCGGGCTGCCGCGCGCCGAACTGGGCGGCAGCCGCCTACCGGACAGCCAGGGGGTGTTCCGCTTCCCCCTGCAGGGCCTGGAGCAACTGGCCCTGCGCGCGCCGCTGGCGGGCACCAACGGCGACCTGCAGGTGCTGCTGATGCGCTCGTTGTCCACCGAGCTGGCGCACTTCCGCCCGCTGCAGTGGCAGCTGGCGGCCATCTTCGCCGCCGCCCTGCTGCTGGCCGGGCTCGGCGCCCTGTGGATCGCCAACACCATCAGCCGGCCGTTGGCGCAGATGGTGGAGAACGTGCGGCGCATCGCGGCTGGCGACTACCAGGCCAGCGTGGCCACCGCCGCCGGTGGCGAGGTCGGCCTGCTGGCCCGCGAGTTCGCCGCCATGCAGCGCGGCATCGCCGAGCGCGAGCAGACCATCGGCTTCCTCGCCTACCGCGACCCACTGACCGAGCTGGCCAACCGCAACCGCTTCGTCGCCGAGCTGCAGCAGGCCCTGCGCCAGTGCCCGCCCGGCGCGGGCGTGGCGGTGCTGCTGATGGACCTGGACAACTTCAAGGACCTCAACGACACCCTCGGCCACGAGGCCGGCGACCAGCTCCTGCGCCTGCTCGCCGCGCGCCTGCAGGAGCGCCTGCGCGACGGCGAGCAACTGGCGCGCCTGGGCGGCGACGAGTTCGCCGTGCTGCTGCCGCGCTGCAATCCCGGCGACCTGGTGCCGGCCGCCGAGCACTATCGCGCGGCGCTGCTGGAGCCCTTCGAGGTGCGCGGCATCGGCATGACGCTCAACGCCACCCTCGGCATCGCCCTCTATCCGGACCACGGCGAGAGCGCCGGCAGCCTGCTGCAGCACGCCGAGGTGGCCATGTACTGGGGCAAGGCGCAGCACGCCCCGCACACCCTCTACCGCCCGGAGCTGGATCGCCACAGCCTGGTGCGCCTGGCGCTGATGAGCGAGCTCAAGGGCGCGGTGGAGCAGGGCCAACTGAGCCTGTATTTCCAACCCAAGCTGGAGATCCGCTCGCGCCGCCTGCTCGGCGTGGAATGCCTGGTGCGCTGGATTCACCCGGTGCATGGCTTCGTCCCGCCGGACGAGTTCATCCCCCTGGCCGAGCAGACCGGCAACGTCTGCGCCCTGACCCGCTGGGTGCTGCGCACGGCCCTGGCGCAGTGCCGCGCCTGGCACGAGCAGGGGCTGGCGTTGAAGGTGGCGGTCAATGTATCGGCGTTGGACCTGGCCGACCCCGGCTTCGCCGGCCATATCGCCGCACTGCTCGAGGAGCATGGTGTGGCGCCGGCCGGCCTGGTGGTGGAGATCACCGAGAGTGCGGTGATGGCCGATCCGGAGCAGGCGCTGGGGCAGCTGCAGCAGCTGTGCGAGCTGGGCGTGCGCCTGTCGATCGACGACTACGGTACCGGCTACTCCAGCATGGCCCAGCTCAAGCGCCTGCCGGTGCACGAACTGAAGATCGACAAGTCCTTCGTCCAGGACCTGCTGAGCAACCCGGACGACGACATCATCGTGCGTTCCACCGTCGAGCTCGGCCACAACATGGGCCTGCGCGTGGTGGCCGAGGGCGTGGAGACGGACGCCATCCTGCAGCGCCTCGACCAGCTCGGCTGCGACATCGCCCAGGGCTACCTGCTGAGCAAGCCGCTGGCGCCGGCGGCCTTCGCCGAATGGCTGGAGAAGACCCATTGGACGTTGCCCAGGCTCTGACGGAGGCAGGGCATGGGTTGTCAAGCTGTCAATAACGTACTAGCTTATTTAGCTAATTAGCTAAACGTTTGGAGGTCCGATGGTCGATCCATTCAAGGCGCTTGCCTCCAATACCCGTCGACGCATTCTCAATCATCTGTCTATGGGGCCTATGAATGCTGGACAGATTGCCGAGCAGTTCGACATGGCCAAGCCATCGATCTCCAAGCATCTCTCGGTATTGCGCGAGGCGGGGCTGATAAGCGAGGAGAAGCAGGGCCAGTTTGTCATCTATAGCCTGGTCGAGGACAACCTTACCAACGCGCTCTATGACTTTCTCAGTCGCTTTTGTCCTGAGGCTCGCCGCATCAAGGGACGCAAGCAAACACAGGAGTAAATATGGACACGGAGTCCGCTCAACGGGCCTACCCCTACGCTGACACCAGACTACGGCTGTCCTGGCATGGCCACAGCGCCAGGCTTGTGATCGCCGCTGCCCTACTGGCGACTACCTATGCGACCTGTTCGCACGGACTCCCGCTGCATAGGTTCCATCTACTGGTCCTGCATGTCTGGCTGCCCTGTCTGTTGGCCGTTTTGCTCACCATCGCGCCTGATCCACTCACGCTTGGTGGGCGTGCTGCGAAGCGAGCCATTGCCCTGGGCACCGGCTTGTCCGTTCTGCTTCCCGCATGGCAGCCGGTGCTCATCCTCTGCACACCGCTGCTGTTGGCCATGGGCGCGGCAATTAACCTGTCGCAGGAGAGGCACCATGTCGCTTGATCTGTGGCTGAACCAGGAGCAACTGCTTTCCATGCAGCGCGCATTGCTGCTGCTGATGCCTTGCGTCGCTACGGTGTTGCTCTGGCTGATGCGCCCGCCGACGGCTCGCGTGGCAACCGGGCTGATGGTGGCGTTCCTCTGGAATCTGCCGGCTCTGCTCATTCTGAATGTACTGGCGATGGAGCTGGGATGGTGGCGTTTCGCTCCGGGAGCGAGTCAGTTGCTGGGCGTGCCTATAGATGTTTGGATAGGTTGGGCGCTCTGGTGGGGGCCGGTCGCGGTCATGCTGGTGCGCCTCATGGGACTTTGGCCGGTACTGGCCGGCATGGTGGCTGTCGATCTTGTCTCCATGCCTCTATTAGAGCCGCTCGTATTGCTCGGGCCGAACTGGCAGGTCGGCGAGCCGGTCGCCATAGGGCTCAGCCTGCTACCCTCGCTGGCCTTCGCCCACTGGACGGCCAGCGATCGCCATCCGTTGCTTCGCACTGGGCTGCATATTCTCGGCTGGGGCGGTTATGTGCTCTGGGTCCTGCCCGCCTGTGCCCTGGCCTGGGAGGGGCGTTCCCTGCTCGTGCTGTCGCGCGAGCCGCTCACTCTACTGCAATGGTGCCTGGTGCCGGTCATGCTGCTGTGTCTGCTGGCCGGGATGGCCGCTGCCCTAGAGTTTGCCCGTGCTGGCGATGGCACCCCGATACCCTATGACCCTCCCAAGAGGGTGGTGACTAGCGGACCGTATGCCTATGTCGCCAACACGATGCAGTTGACGTCGGCGGTGCTGATGTTGTGTTGGGCAGCCTTCGCTCAATCCCTTGCGCTGCTGGCGATAGCCGCCTCGTTCGTGGTCTTCGATGTTCTGTTTGCCAGCGTCTACAACCGAGTACACATCGCTCATGCTTTTCCGCTGCAGTGGGATCGCTACCGTCGGCACGTCCATGAGTGGAGAATCAACTGGCGCCCCTATCGCACGGAGCAGCCGGCTCATCTGTATGTGTCCAATCTCACACCCTGTCTCGAACTCTATCTGGCCTGGCTCGCAAGGCGCCGGCCCAGCAATCTGCTGATGATCGAACGGAGTGCTTGCGGGCCCGATGTGCTGCTGCGCTATGAGGCGCCAGGGCTTCCCTGTGCCGAGTATGGAGCTTCGGCCATGGCGCGAGCGCTTGAGCACACGCATCTGGGATACGCGATGCTGGCTTGGCTCATACGCTTTCCCCTGCTGGCGCAGGTCATGGATCGCCTGCTGCATAGGGCATTGCGATTGCACTACGGGCTGTCTTTGGCGCAAGCCTGATTGGTTAGTCTTGTGGTGCTGATTGGCCTTGGGCCGCCCAATTCAACGGGCCATAGGCCGCCTTGATACTCCGGGATAGGTACCGTGAGTATGCCGGTAATCAGCCAGGTTCAGATGCGGAGGTCGGTTCCGCATGTGGCGAGCTGAACTCCAGGCAGCCGTCGTCCAGCCGGGCGAAGCGCAGCATGGCCAGGTCGAGCAGGTAGTTCTGGTACAGCCTCCACGGCAGGCGGTCGCCCTGGCTCGGCAGCAGGTGGGCGGCGCGGCGGATATAGCCGGACTTGAGATCGAGGAAGGGTGTCGGGCACACCTTGCCGCTGGTCTCGCGCGGCGTCGCCTGGCGCATGCCGGTGGCGTCCATGTGGCGCAGCAGGCGGCAGAAGTAGCGGCTGCTGAGGTCGGCCTTGAGCGTCCAGCTGGCGTTGGTGTAGCCCATCACCAGGCCGACGTTGGGCAGGTCGCGCAGCATCAGGCCGCGGTAGCCCATGCTGCGCGGGGCCTCGAAGGGCTGGCCGTCGACCTCCAGCCGCATGCCGCCGAACAGCTGCAGTTCGAGGCCGGTGGCGCTGACGATGGCATCGGCCCGCAGCTCGCGGCCGGACTTGAGGCGCAGTCCGCCCTCGGTGAAATGCTCGATCTCATCGGTGACCACCTCGGCCTGGCCGCTGCGCAGCGCCGCGAACAGGTCGCCGTCGGGCGCCAGGCACAGGCGTTCGTCCCAGGGCGCGTAGCGCGGGCTGAAGTGGCGCATGTCGAAGCCCTCGCCCAGCTGGCGGCGGGCCTGGCCGAGCAGCAGCTTGCGCATCGCTCCGGGGAACAGCTTGGACAGGTTGTAGAAGAGCATCTGGATGGCCAGGTTGCGCGCCCGCGCCAGGCGGTGGACCCAGCGCGCCGGCAGCCAGCGGTGCAGGGCCGCGCTGATGCGGTCGTGGCGCGGCAGGTTGATCACGTAGCCCGGCGAGCGTTGCAGCATGGTCACCCGTGCCCCCAGGTCGGCGAGAGCCGGCACCAGGGTCACGGCGGTGGCGCCGCTGCCGATCACCAGCACGCGCTGGCCCTGCGCCGCGAAGTCCTGCGGCCAGTGCTGCGGGTGGATGAAGCGCCCGGCGAAGCGCTCGCGCCCGGGGTAATCCGGGGTGTGGCCGGCCGCGTAGTTGTAGTAGCCGGTGCACAGCAGCAGGAAGCGACAGCTCAGGCGCAGCGGCTCGGCCTCGTCGCCGCGCTGCACCTGCAGGGTCCACAGGGCCTCGGCGCTGTCCCAGGCGGCGCGCAGCACGCGGTGGCGGTAGCGGATCAGGCCGTCCACCCCGTGCTCGCGGGCGGTGTCGGCGATGTAGCGGCGGATCGCCGGGCCGTCGGCGATGGCCTGCGCGTCGGTCCAGGGGCGGAAGTCGTAGCCCAGGGTGTGCATGTCCGAGTCGGAGCGGATGCCCGGATAGCGGAACAGGTCCCAGGTGCCGCCCAGCGCGTCGCGGCCCTCGAGTATCGCCAGGCGCTTGTGCGGGCACTCGCGCCTGAGGTGGCAGGCGGCGCCTATGCCGGACAGGCCGGCGCCGACGATCAGGACATCCAGATGCTTCATGGCTCCTCCTTGCCTGGGGCTAACCCTACTGGCATTGACGATAGGGCTTCGCGAGGCGCTTGCCGGTTGCGGCGGGCTTATGGCCAGGGTCCGGGCTCGGGGCGTGGTTGTCCAGTCGTAGGAGGAGTCGGTTATGGCCAAAGCCGAGTGCTGGCCCGCCAAGCAGGGGGCGCAGGCAGGGGCGGCCACAGCCGCGCGAGGCTGTGGCCGCGGCTGCGGTTCAGATCTCCGGATCTAGGCTCGGGTGCTTGTGCCAGGCGCTGCCGCCGGGCAGCAGCAGGTTCAGGCCGAGGGCGACCAGGGCGGCCAGGGAGATGCCGGAGAGGGCGAACTCGCCGCCGCCGATGGACATGCCGCCGATGCCGAACACCAGCGGCACCGAGACGATGATCAGGTTGCGCGCCTCGGACAGGTCGACCTGATGGCGGATCAGGGTGTTCAGGCCGACCACCGCGATGGAGCCGAACAGCAGGCAGAGGATGCCGCCCATCACCGGCACCGGAATGGCCTGCAGCGCCGCGCCGAACTTGCCGATGAAGGCCAGGGCGATGGCGAACACGGCGGCCCAGGTCATGATCTTCGGGTTGTAGTTCTTGGTCAGCATCACCGCGCCGGTGACTTCGGCGTAGGTGGTATTGGGCGGGCCGCCGAACAGGCCGGCGGCCGAGGTGGCCAGGCCGTCGCCGAGCAGGGTGCGGTGCAGGCCGGGCTTCTGGATGAAGTTGTTGCCGGTCACGCTGCCGATCGCCACCACCCCGCCGATATGCTCGATGGCCGGGGCCAAGGCCACCGGGACGATGTAGAGGATGGCGCCCCAGTGCAGCTCGGGGGCGACGAAGGCGGGCAGGGCCAGCCAGGGCGCGGCGGCCACGGCGGCGCCGTCGATCACCCCGAACAGGGCCGACAGCAGGCAGCCCACGGCGATGCCGGCGAGGATCGGCACCAGACGCAGCAGGCCCTTGCCGAGCACGGCGACCAGCACGGTGGTGACCAGCGCCGACATCGAGATGATCAGCGCGGTGTGGTAGGGCACCAGTTCGGCGGCGCCGTCGCCGGTCTTGCCCATGGCCATGTTCACCGCCACCGGCGACAGGGCCAGGCCGATGGAGATGATCACCGGCGCTATCACCACCGGCGGCAGCAGGCGGTCGATGAAGCCGGCGCCGCGCAGGCGCACCAGGGCGCTGAGCAGCACGTAGACCAGGCCGGCGGCGACGATGCCGCCGAGCACCGCCGGCAGGCCGAACTGGCCCTTGGCGGCCATGATCGGCGCGATGAAGGCGAAGCTCGAGGCCAGGAACACCGGCACCTGGCGCCCGGTGACCAACTGGAACAGCAGGGTGCCGATGCCGGCGGTGAACAGCGCGACGTTGGGGTCCATGCCGGTGATCAGCGGCATCAGCACCAGGGCGCCGAAGGCCACGAAGAGCATCTGCGCGCCGGAAATCACCTGGCGCCAGAGCGGGTCGTTGAACTGCTGGGTCATGCTCAGGCGTCCTTCTGCTTGGTGCCGAAGATCTTGTCACCGGCGTCACCCAGGCCGGGAATGATGTAGCCGTGCTCGTTGAGACGCTGGTCGACCGAGGCGGTGTAGATGGTCACGTCCGGATGGGCGTCCTCGACCCTCTTGATCCCCTCCGGCGCGGCGACCAGCACCATGGCGCGGATTTCCTTGCAGCCGGCCTTCTTCAACAGGTCGATGGTGGCGACCATGGAGCCGCCGGTGGCCAGCATGGGATCGATGATCAGCGCCAGGCGCTCGTCGATCTCCGGGGCCAGCTTCTCCAGATAGGTGTGTGCCTGCAGGGTCTCCTCGTTGCGCGCAACGCCCACGGCGCTGACCTTGGCCCCCGGGATCAGGCTGAGCACGCCGTCGAGCATGCCGATGCCGGCACGCAGGATCGGCACCACGGTGATCTTCTTGCCGGCGATCTTCTCCACCTGCACGGAGCCCGCCCAGCCCTGGATCTCGTACTGTTCCAGCGGCAGGTCGTTGGTCGCCTCGTAGGTCAGCAGGGCGCCCACTTCCTGGGCCAGCTCGCGAAAGTTCTTGGTACTGATGTCGGCGCGGCGCATCAGGCCGAGCTTGTGGCGGATCAGCGGATGGCGGATCTCACGGATGGGCATGCGGAGTTCTCCGGAGCGGCAAGGGAATTCTGGCTAGAGTAAAGCACTGGGTTTTGCGGCTAGAAGCCGCGAAGTTTACCGATTTGCCTGGGCGAACGGTCAGAAAATCTCGCCTCGGGCTTGCCCTCGGACGACCATCTGAGTACCTTTGCCGACCATTTTTTATGACCTGCCGTCCCTGGCGGTCACCCATCGGGCCGTCGCGGTCGCGACGTTAAAAATTGCTCCCGGCAATTTTTTAACCAACCTTATTTCCGGAGAACACCATGTCCGCCGATCTTGCCCACATCCGCCAAGTCATGGCCGAAGCCGACTGCCTGTTCACCGAGGCCCAGGTCGAGGCCGCCATCGACCAGGTGGCCGAGGCCATCAATGGCGACCTGGCCGAGCGCAACCCGGTGGTGTTCTGCGTGATGAACGGCGGCCTGATCTTCGCCGGCAAGCTGTTGCCCAAGCTGGGCTTCCCGCTGGAACTGTCCTACCTGCACGCCACCCGCTACCGCAGCGAGACCACCGGTGGCGAGCTGTTCTGGAAGGCCAAGCCGGAAATCTCCTTCATCGATCGCGACGTGCTGATCATCGACGACATCCTCGACGAGGGGCACACCCTGTCCGCCATCATCGAGTTCTGCAAGCACGCCGGAGCCAAGGCCGTGCACACCGCCGTGCTGATCGACAAGGACCACCAGCGCAAGGCGCGTCCGGACCTCAAGGCCGATTTCGTCGGCCTGTCCTGCGAGGACCGCTTCATCTTCGGCTACGGCATGGACTACAAGGGCTACTGGCGCAACGCCGCCGGTATCTTCGCGGTCAAGGGCCTCTGAGTGAGGGCGCCGGCCTTCCTCGACCGCGGCCTGTTCGCCAAACTGGCGGGCAGGGCGGCGGAGTCTCCGCGCCGGCGCGCCCACCACAACCTGCATGACATGAGCGAGCCCTGCCACCGCCTGGCGGTGGGGCTGCAACCCGCTACCTATATCCCTCCCCATCGGCACCTGTGTGCCGACAAGGCCGAGACCCTCCTGGTGCTGCAGGGCCGCCTCGGCCTGCTGCTGTTCGGCGAGGATGGCCAGCTGCAGGCCACCCGCCAGCTGCAGGCCGGTGGCGAGTGCGTCGGCGTCGACCTGGCGCCCGGCCAGTACCACGCCCTGGTGGTGCTCGAGGCCGACAGCATCCTGTTCGAATGCAAGGCCGGCCCCTACCGTCCGCTGAGTGAGGCCGAGCAGGCCGCCTGGGCGCCGCGCGAGGGCGATCCGGCCGCAGTCGACTACCTGGCCTGGATGAAGAGCCACTTTCCCGCCTGACTGTGCACTTTGGTCGCGTTGAGCGGCGCACGGCGCGGGGGTAAACTGCCGGCCCCGTATGAGTCCGCTGCGAGCTGGAGTGCGTGATGCGTAAAGACAAGAAACAGGTGATTGGCGAAGAGATCAGCGACGACTCGATCCGTCTTTTCTTGGACGTCGAGCCGGCCGACGACACGCCGCCGTCCCTGCACAAGCTGGTCAAGGCCTACCGCGGCCTGCGCATCGACGACTTCGAGCGTTTCCTGACCTTCTTCAAGGAAGCGGGCTACGACCTGGATGCCCGCGACGCCAAGGGCAACGACTTCGTCGCACTGATCCAGGATCAGCGTCTGGCCGAGCCCTATATCGAGGCGATCAAGGCGGCCAAAGCCTGAATGTTCGTGTGGAAAATGACCGCTCGACGGAGTTCGTTCATTTTTTGCGCCTGATTCCGCGACATTAATGGTATTGTGCGCGCCGGAAAATTCCCGCCCGGCGCGCATGCAGACCTCGGCGCTTCTGGCGCGAGCCTTGCAAAACTGCGGAGTAGAGCGCCTGGTGCGCTGCGTGGGGGAAAAGAATTGAACGCATGGGCTGCCCACAGGTTGCGCATGCCGGACGAGGCGGTTGGCTATCTGTCAGGCCAAGACATCGGCCACGGTGCCAGCCCCTCGAAGCTCCAGACACCCGTCTGGCTGTCAGTGATTAGACGCCGATGCGCGGCTCAAAAGGCCGATGTCAGCGGCTTGGTACTGCAGATCTTGGAGAAGCGTTAAATGACGCAAGTCAGTCACGAAACCTTGGATGTGCTGATGGTCGGCGCCGGCATCATGAGCGCCACCCTGGCGGTGATGCTCAAGGAGCTGGACCCCGACCTCAAGCTGGAGATCGCCGAGCTGCGCTCCTCCGGCGCCATCGAGAGCTCCAACCCGTGGAACAACGCGGGCACCGGCCACGCCGGCCTGTGCGAGCTGAACTACACGCCACAAGCGGCTGACGGCTCGATTGACATCAAGAAAGCCGTACAGATCAACGCCCAGTTCGAGGTCTCCAAGCAGCTCTGGGCCTACCTGGCCGGCAAGCAGGGCTTCGGCTCGCCGCGCAACTTCATCAACCCCGTGCCGCACATGAGCTTCGTGCGCGGGGACAAGGACATCGGCTTCCTCAAGAAGCGTCATGAGCTGCTCAGCCAGCACCATGCCTTCGCCGACATGGAGTACACCGAGGACAAGGCCGCCATGGCCGAGTGGATGCCGCTGATGATGCAGGGCCGCGACGAGGCCGAGCGCATCGCCGCGACTCGCTCGCTGAACGGCACCGACGTCAACTTCGGCGCGCTGACCAACCAGCTGCTGCAATATCTGGCCGGCCAGGGCGGCATCAGCGTCAGTTACAACCAGAAGGTCGTCGGCCTGAGCCGCAACGATCAGGGTTGGAAAGTCGAGATCAAGAACAGCAAGACCGGCGAGCGCCGCGAGGTGCAGGCCAGGTTCGTGTTCCTCGGCGCCGGCGGCGGTGCGCTGCCGCTGCTGCAGATGTCCGGCATTCCGGAAGGCAAGGGCTTCGGCGGCTTCCCGGTGAGCGGCCAGTGGCTGCGCTGCGACAACCCGGAAGTGGTCAAGCTGCACCAGGCCAAGGTCTACAGCCAGGCCGAAGTGGGCGCGCCGCCGATGTCGGTGCCGCACCTGGATACCCGCGTGGTGGATGGCAAGACCTCGCTGCTGTTCGGCCCCTACGCCGGTTTCACCACCAAGTTCCTCAAGTACGGCTCCTTCCTCGACCTGCCGCTGTCGGTGCGTCCGGGCAACATCGGCCCGATGCTGGCCGTGGCCCGCGACAACCTGGACCTGACCCGCTACCTGATCAAGGAAGTGCTGCAGTCCCAGGAGCAGCGCCTGGAGGCCCTGCGCAAGTTCTATCCCGAGGCCAAGGCCGAGGACTGGAGCCTGGAGGTCGCCGGCCAGCGCGTGCAGATCATCAAGAAGGACGCCAAGAAGGGCGGCATTCTGCAGTTCGGCACCGAGCTGGTGTCCGCCGAGGATGGCAGCATCGCCGCGCTGCTGGGCGCCTCGCCGGGCGCCTCGGTGACCGTGTCGATCATGCTCAACCTGATCGAGCGCTGCTTCGCCGACAAGGCCAAGGGCGAGTGGGCGGCCAAGCTCGCGGAGATCTTCCCGGCCCGCGAGCGGGTACTGGAGGAGGACGCCGAAGCCTATCGCTCGGTGACCGCGCAGAGCACCCAGGCCCTGCAGCTGGCCTGAGACAGACAAGAAGCCCCGCGAATGCGGGGCTTTTCGTTGCGGGTGTTCCGATCAACGGGAGTGCAGCCGAGGCTGACCTCGAAGGGGGCGCGCCAGCGAGTCAGTCGCCGCCGGCGCGCAGCACCGATCAGAGGCGCAGACCGCCGTCCAGCTCGAGGATACGCCCGGTGTAGTAGTCGTTCTCCATGATGTAGGCCACCGAGTGGGCGATCTCGGTCGGCTTGCCCATGCGCCGCAGCGGGATGCCGGAGGTCATCTTCTCCAGGGCTTCCGGCTTCATGCCGGCGGTCATCTCGGTCTCGATGAAGCCCGGGGCCACGCCGGCCACGCGGATGCCGTAGCGCGCCAGCTCCTTGGCCCAGACCACGGTGTCGGCGGCGACGCCGGCCTTGGCCGCGGAGTAGTTGGCCTGGCCCATGTTGCCGGCACGGGAGATGGAGGAGATGTTGACGATGGCGCCGGTGTTCTTCAGCTCGATCATCTTCGCCGCCACTTCGCGGGTGCAGAGGAATACGCCGGTCAGGTTGACGTCGATCACCGCCTGCCACTGGGCCAGGCTCATCTTGGTCATCTCGCCGTCCTTGATCTTGATGGTCAGGCCGTCGCGCAGGATGCCGGCGTTGTTGACCAGGCCGTTGATGGCGCCGAAGTCCTCGGCCACCTGGGCGACCATGTGGCTCACCTGCTCCTCATTGGCCACGTTGCACAGGTAAGCGCGGGCGTCGCCGCCGGCGGCCTTGCAGGCGGCCACGGCTTCGTCGAGTTTTTCCTGGTTGAGGTCGACCAGCGCCAGCTTGGCGCCCTTGGCGGCCAGGTACTCGCCCATGGCGCGGCCCAGGCCCTGACAGCCGCCGGTGATGATGATGACTTTGTCTTTGAGTTCCATAACACTACCCCTCAAATGGTCTAGCAGGTGGCCTCGCCGGCGCTTCGGTGATTACGAACGCCTGTTCGTCTCGTTTTCGACGAATTCTCAGCGAGGAGTCATAAATTGCGCGAAAACGCCGCCAAGCATGCCCGAGAAGTGCTCCTCAAGGAATACCGCGGGGCGCTTTCCACCCACTCCAAGAGCATGCCGGGCTTCCCTTTCGGATCAGTGGCACCCTACTGCCTGGATGCCCGGGGCCGGCCGCTGATCCTGATCAGTCGCATCGCCCAGCACACCCACAATCTGCAGCAGGATGCCAAGTGCTCGCTATTGGTCGGCGAGCGCGGCGCCGAGGATATCCAGGCCGCCGGGCGCCTGACCTTGCTGGCCGAGGCGCGGCAGTTGGGCGAGGCGGGCGAGGTCGAGGCCGCCGCCGAGCGTTACTACCGCTACTTCCCGGATTCGCGCGACTACCACATCGTCCACGATTTCGACTTCTGGGTGCTCGAGCCGGTGCGCTGGCGCTTCATCGGCGGCTTCGGTGCCATCCACTGGCTGCAGGATGTCAGCCTGGTCAATCCGCATGCCGGCGAGGCCGAGCGCGGCATGGTCGCGCATATGAACGACGATCACGCCGACGCCATTGCGCACTATGTGCAGCTGGCCGGCCTGCCAACCCACGAGCCGGCGCAACTGGTCGGTATCGACAGCGAAGGCTTCCACCTGCGGATCGGCAAGGCGCTGCACTGGCTGGCCTTTCCAACATCCTGTAACAACCCCGGCGCGGTGCGCCAGGCCCTGGTGCAGCTGGCTCGCGCCGAAGTCTGGCCGGCCGCTCGGCCGGTTTCAGCTTGAAATAAGCTAGCGGCCCCATACTTCAGCCATACCGGAAGCCGTTCTTCCGCCAAGGACCCCAAGCAATGCGTGCTTTTCTGTTTCTCTTCCTGCTGTTTCCCATCCTCGAGCTGGCCGTGCTGATCCAGGTCGGCGGCGCCATCGGCCTGTTGCCGACCCTGCTGCTGGTGATCGGCTCGGCCGTGCTCGGCAGCGTTCTGCTGCGGGTGGCCGGTATCGCCACCGCCTGGCGAGCCCGCGAGAAGCTGGCGCGTGGCGAGATGCCCGAGCAGGAGATGTTCGAGGGGCTGCTGATCGCCGTCGGCGGTGGCCTGCTGCTGCTGCCCGGCTTCATCAGCGATGTGTTCGGCCTGCTCTGCCTGTTGCCCTTCACCCGTCGCCTGCTGATCGGCAAGCTGCAGCGCCGCCTCCAGGAGCAGGCGCTGCGCCAGCGCGCCTTCTTCGATGATGTCCAGGCCCGCAGCGGCCAGACCCACCCGCATGTGATCGAGGGTGAGTACCAGCGCCGCGACCAGGGCTGAAGAAGGGCGGTCCGCGCGTCGTAAACCGGCGGCTGCGCAGGGGGCTGGGCATAAAAAATTTCATGCCTGCCCTTGAAATACCCTTTGTTGCCCCTATCTAGCGTTCACCGCAAGGTTTCTGTCGCAGTGTGGCGGCAGAACAGACTTTCGCGCCTCGCCAAGGCGAGGCGCATCCGGCCCCAGGCCGGCTTTGCCTAACCCGCCGGCGCAGTCGCCGGCCAGTGAAAACCACTATCAGGAGAGATCGACAATGAAGCTTCGTCCTCTGCATGACCGCGTCGTCATCCGTCGCAGCGAAGAAGAGACCAAGACCGCCGGCGGCATCGTGCTGCCGGGCTCGGCCGCAGAGAAGCCGAACCAGGGTGAAGTCCTCGCCGTCGGTACCGGTAAGGTCCTGGACAACGGCGAAGTCCGTCCGCTGGCCGTCAAGGTCGGCGACAAGGTGGTGTTCGGCCCGTACAGCGGCAGCAACACCATCAAGGTCGACGGCGAAGACCTGCTGGTGATGGGCGAGAACGAAATCCTCGCCGTCATCGAAGCCTGATTCCCGCGAATCTCCGCCTAACCTTACAGAATTGAGGAACACACAAAATGGCTGCTAAAGAAGTCAAATTCGGCGATTCCGCTCGCAAGAAGATGCTGGTTGGCGTCAACGTCCTGGCCGACGCCGTCAAGGCCACCCTCGGCCCGAAAGGCCGCAACGTGGTGCTGGATCGCAGCTTCGGTGCTCCGCTGATCACCAAGGACGGCGTGTCCGTGGCCAAGGAAATCGAGCTGAAGGACAAGTTCGAGAACATGGGCGCCCAACTGGTCAAGGACGTAGCGTCCAAGGCCAACGACGCCGCCGGTGATGGCACCACTACCGCCACCGTGCTGGCCCAGGCCATCGTCAACGAAGGCCTGAAGTCGGTTGCTGCCGGCATGAACCCGATGGACCTGAAGCGCGGCATCGACAAGGCCACCACCGCCATCGTCGCCCAGCTGAAGGAGCTGTCCAAGCCGTGTGCCGACACCAAGGCCATCGCCCAGGTCGGCACCATCTCCGCCAACTCCGACGAGTCCATCGGCAACATCATCGCCGAAGCCATGGAGAAGGTCGGTAAAGAAGGCGTGATCACCGTCGAGGAAGGCTCGGGTCTGGAGAACGAACTGTCCGTCGTCGAAGGCATGCAGTTCGACCGCGGTTACCTGTCGCCCTACTTCATCAACAAGCCGGACACCATGGTTGCAGAGCTGGAAAGCCCGCTGCTGCTGCTGGTGGACAAGAAGATCTCCAACATCCGCGAACTGCTGCCGGTGCTGGAGTCCGTCGCCAAGGCCGGCCGTCCGCTGCTGATCGTCGCCGAGGACGTGGAAGGCGAAGCCCTGGCCACCCTGGTGGTGAACAACATGCGCGGCATCGTCAAGGTCGCGGCCGTCAAGGCTCCGGGCTTCGGCGACCGCCGCAAGGCCATGCTGCAGGACATCGCCATCCTCACCGGCGGTACCGTGATTTCCGAGGAAGTCGGCCTGTCGCTGGAAGGCGCCACCCTGGAGCACCTGGGTAACGCCAAGCGCGTCGTGCTGAACAAGGAAAACACCACCATCATCGACGGCGCCGGCGCTCAGGCCGACATCGAAGCTCGTGTGGCGCAGATCCGCAAGCAGGTCGAAGAGACCTCTTCCGACTACGACAAGGAGAAGCTGCAAGAGCGTCTGGCCAAGCTGGCCGGCGGTGTTGCCGTGATCAAGGTCGGCGCTGCCACCGAAGTCGAGATGAAAGAGAAGAAGGCTCGCGTCGAAGACGCCCTGCACGCCACCCGCGCTGCAGTGGAAGAGGGTGTGGTACCTGGCGGCGGCGTCGCCCTGGTGCGTGCCCTGCAGGCCATCTCCGGCCTGAAAGGCGACAACGAAGACCAGAACGTCGGCATCGCCCTGCTGCGTCGCGCCGTCGAGGCCCCGCTGCGCCAGATCGTGGCCAACGCCGGTGACGAGCCGAGCGTGGTGGTCGACAAGGTCAAGCAAGGCGAAGGCAACTTCGGCTTCAACGCCGCCACCGGCGTGTACGGCGACATGATCGAGATGGGCATCCTGGACCCGGCCAAGGTCACCCGTTCCGCCCTGCAGGCTGCTGCCTCCATCGGCGGTCTGATGATCACCACCGAAGCCATGGTCGCCGACATCGTCGAAGACAAGGCTGCTCCGGCCATGCCGGACATGGGCGGCATGGGCGGCATGGGCGGCATGATGTAAGCCGACCGGCCCCGCGCTGTCTCACGGAAGCCCCGCCTCGTGCGGGGCTTCTGCTTTCTGGGCAATCAGTATCCGTCTTTCCTAGCGTGCGCCAGGCCGAGCAGCAATAGCAGCAGGCGCGCGCTGTCGACCCGTGCCGGCGTCGCCCGGGTGGCGGCATGGTGAGAGACGCCCGCCGCGCCAGCGGGTGCGGCTCCGCTCAGAATACGCGGCGCCGGCTCCAGCCAGGCCGCGCAGGCCAGCACGGCGATGCCCAGAGCGGCGCTCAGGAACAGGCCGCGGCAGAGTGCCAGCCTCATCTCGGCACCCCTGTGCCATGCCATCGCCGGCAAGCCTCGTGCTCGACGGGCTCAGGCCTTGCGCAGCACATAGACCCGCCACATGGCGTACAGCGGCAGGAAGTCCAGATGCTGCTGGACGCGCAAGCCGGCCTGGGCGAATTCGGCCTCGACCCGGGCCGCCGGCAGCACGAAGCGGTTCTGCAGGCCCGTTTCGCCGCGCTCCTGTTCCAGGCGCTTGCGCCGCCAGGCCTTGAAGTTGCCATCCACCCACAGCGAGACGATCAGGCTGTCGCGCGTGACCCGCGCGCATTCGCGCAGCAGGGCCAGGCGGTGCCTGGGATCGCCCACATGGTGCAGCAGGCGCATGCAGAAGATGCTGTCCACCGCGCCGTCCGGCAGGTCGATGGCGAATGCCGAGGTCTGCAGGGTCCTGACTCGCGCCACCACCTGGGCGGGCTGGGCGGCACGGGCGAGCGCCAGCATGTGCGGCGAATTGTCGGCGCCGATGATCACCCGGTTCGGTTTCTCCGCCAGCAGCGGCCAGAAGCGCCCCGCGCCGCAGGGCAGGTCGAGTACCAGCCCCGGTTCGCCGACCAGCGCCAAGGCACGGCGGGCCAGCTGCTCGTCGCGGCGGTGCGACAGGCGGCGCCAGAAGCCGTCGCGGTGCTTGTGCAGGTATTCCCGGGCGTGGTCGCTGTCGTACTTGTTGGAAAACGCGAGTTCGATGGGCTGGGGCATGGTCCTCTCCTGAAACGGAATCGCCACC
Source organism: Pseudomonas sp. CAU 1711 (assembly GCF_039888625.1). NCBI lineage: Bacteria > Pseudomonadati > Pseudomonadota > Gammaproteobacteria > Pseudomonadales > Pseudomonadaceae > Pseudomonas > Pseudomonas sp. CAU 1711. The sequence continues at coordinate 149,833 of NZ_JBDQQT010000008.1, read as the reverse complement.
ACCCTAGGCCGCACGCCATCAACACGCGGTCAAACCGATGTGAAAAAAGCGTCAGGTGGATGGCGTTGCGTCCGCGCCGCCCAGCTCGACGCGAAAGCGGCAGCCGTTGGGCTGCATCGCCGACAGCTGGACCGTCCAGCCCTGCGCGTCGCAGATGCGCTGCACCAGCGACAGCCCCAGGCCGAGACCCTCGCCGCGCGCCGCGCCGCCGCGCACGAAGGGCTGGAACATGGCGCTGCGCTCGGCCTCGGGAATGCCCACGCCGCTGTCCTCGACCGTGAAGCCCTGGCTGCCCAGGATCAAGCGAATCTGCCCCTGCTCGGTGTAGTGCCAGGCGTTGCGCAGCAGGTTGCCCAGCACCGAACGCAGCAGGGGCGCGTTGTAGCGGCGGCTGGACGGCGCGCCGCGCTGGTAGTCGAACAGCAGCCCCTTGGCCCTGGCCTGTTCGCCCCAATGCGCGGCCAGCTCGTCGGCGACCTCGTCCAGGCGAGTCTCGGCCACCAGGCTGCGCTCGCCGCCTTCGGCGCGCGCCAGCAGGAGGAAGGTCTCCACCAGCTCGCGCATTTCCCCGCAGGCGCGGGCGATGCGTTGCACCTGGGTGCGCGCGCGTGGATCCAGGCTGGGGTTGTCCAGCAGCAGCTCGCAGGAGCTGGCCAGCACCATCAGCGGCGTGCGCAGTTCGTGGCTGACGTCGCTGGTGAACAGGCGCTCGCGGCGCAGGGCGCGGCGCAGTTGGCCGAGGGTGTCGTCGAAGGCGGCGGCCAGGGCGCCGACCTCGTCGGCCGCATAGTCCGCCGCCATGGGCGGCGCCAGGTCGAGCAACTGGTCGCGGTGGCGCACCTGGCGTGCCAGCCGTGCCACCGGCTCGATCACCTTGCGCGCCAGCAGCCAGCCGAGCACGCCGGACAGCGCCAGGCTGAGCAGGAAGCCCACCAGCACCACGGCGAACAGCAGCTGCTCGCGATCCTCGAACTCGCTCTGATCCTGCAGCAGTACATAGCGCCGTCCATCGACCAGGCGGACGAACGCATGGTAGGAGCGCGGCTCGCGGAACACCTCGTGAAACCCCGGCTGCAGCTCCTGCAGGTCGGCCGGCAGGGCGAACTCGCCCGGCCCTTCGCTGAAGTAGAGGTACTGCCCGGGCTCCGGCTCGTGGCGCCACTCGCTCATGCTCTCCATCCGCAGCAGGCGCTGCAGATCGCCGCCCAGCTCGCGGGAGATCAGCCGCTCCTCGACCTGGTGCACCGTCTCGACTATGCCGACGGCGAAGGTGCCGCCGACCAGCAGGGTCATCAGCACGAAGGCGAAGAGAATGCGCCGGGACAGGCTCTGCTTGAACTCCATGGCTACTCCGCCAGGCGATAGCCGATGCCGTGCACCGTGTGCAGCAGCGGCTGGGCGAAGGGTTTGTCGATCACCTGGCGCAGTTGGTGCACATGGCTGCGCAGGCTGTCGCTGTCCGGGCAATCGTCGCCCCACAGCGCCTCCTCCAGCGCGTCGCGTCTGAGCACGTGCGGGCTCTTCTGCATCAGCAGGGCGAGCAGCTTGAGCCCCACCGGGTTGAGCTTGAGGCGCTTGCCGGCGCGTTCGACTTCCAGGGTGTCGAGGTCGTAGCTCAGGTCGCCGACCCGCAGCTGGCGCTTGCCGCCGCCGAGGCTGCGGCGCAGCACCGCCTCGATGCGCGCGGCCAGCTCGGAGAGGGCGAAGGGCTTGACCAGGTAGTCGTCGGCGCCAGCGCGAAAGCCCAGCAGGCGATCGTCCAGCTGGTCGCGGGCGGTGAGCATGATCACCGGGGTGTCGCGGCGGGCATCCTCACGCAGGCGCTGGCACAGGGTGTAACCGTCGATGCCGGGCAGCATGATGTCCAGCACCAGCAGATCGTAGTGGGCGGTGACGGCCAGGTGCAGGCCGGACAGGCCATCCCGGGCGCAGTCCACCGTGTAACCCCTGATCGTCAGGTAGTCGGCCATGTTGGCCAGGATGTCGGGGTTGTCCTCGACCAGGAGGATGCGCATGGGCAAGCTCTCTTCGGCCCGTGGCCGTGTGGGGGATGGCGCCAAGATACCTCGCTGGTGCGGCCAGGCGCGCGTTTTCACGGCTTTTTCACATGCTCTTCACCGCTTTTCGACGTGGCGCTGGGCAGAGTGCCGGGCATTCTCCTCTGTCCGGATGCTCGCATGTTCCTGCCCCGTTCCGCGCCCATGCGCTATCTGACGCTGTTGCTGGCCTGCTGGCTGGCGGTGTTCCTGGTCACCCGCGCGCTGCTGCTCGCCGCCCATATGGGCGCGGCCGGCGGCATCGCGCCCGGCGTGTTCGCCGTCGGCCTGCTCTACGACCTCGGCTTCCTCGCCTATGCGGCGTTGCCGCTCGGCCTCTATCTGCTGCTGTGCCCGCCGGCACTATGGCGCCGCCGCGGGCATCGCCTGCTGCTCGCCGGGCTGCTGTTCGCCAGCCTGTTCCTCATGCTGTTCGTCGCCACCGCCGAGTGGCTGTTCTGGGACGAGTTCGGCGTGCGCTTCAACTTCATCGCCGTGGATTACCTGGTGTACTCCGACGAGGTGCTGAACAATCTGCTGGAGTCCTACCCCATGGGCCCGCTGCTGGGCGGACTGGGGGTGATCGCCATATTGCTCGGCCTGATCCTGCGTCGCCCCCTGGACGCCGCCCTGCATGCACCGCTGCCGAGCTGGCGCCGGCGCGGCCTGGCCCTGCTCGGCCTGCTGCTGGCCGCCGGGCTGTCCGCCGCGCTGCTCGATCAGGAGGGCCCGCGCGGCCTGGGCGGCAATGCCTACCGGCGCGAACTGGCGAGCAACGGTCCGTACCAGTTCTTCGCCGCCTTCCGTAACAACGAGCTGGACTACCGCCAGTTCTACAGCAGCCTGCCGGACGGCGAGGTCGCTCCCATCCTGCGCCGGGAGCTGGCCGAGCCGGGTGCCACCTTCGTCGGCAGCGACCCGCTGGACGTGCGCCGGCAGATCGACAATCCCGGCACGCCGCGCAAGCTGAACATCATGCTGGTGACCATCGAAAGCCTGTCGGCCAAGTACCTGGGCAGTTTTGGCGACCCCCGCGGCCTGACGCCTAACCTCGACGCGCTACGCCGGAAGAGCCTGTTCTTCAACAACTTCTATGCCACCGGCACCCGCACCGACCGCGGCCTGGAGGCCATCACCCTGGCCATTCCGCCGACCCCGGGGCGCTCCATCGTCAAGCGCATCGGCCGCGAGAGCGGCTACGCCAGCCTCGGCCAGCAGCTCGCCGCCCAGGGTTACGACAGCGCCTTCGTCTATGGCGGGCGCGGCTACTTCGACAACATGAACGCCTTCTTCGCCGGCAACGGCTACCGGGTGGTCGACCAGAGCAGCGTTGAGGAGGCCGACATCCACTTCAAGAACGCCTGGGGCATGGCCGACGAGGACCTCTATGCCCAGGCCATGAGGATCGCCGACGCCGACCACGCCGCCGGCAAGCCCTTCCTGTTGCAGCTGATGACCACCTCCAACCATCGTCCCTACACCTATCCGGACGGGCGCATCGACATCGCCTCGGGCGAGGGTCGCGAGGGCGCGGTGAAGTACACCGACTGGGCCATCGGTCGCTTCCTCGAACAGGCGCGTGGCAAGCCCTGGTTCGACGACACCCTGTTCGTCTTCGTCGCCGACCACTGCGCCGGCAGCGCCGGGATGGAGGACCTGCCGGTGGCCAACTACCACATCCCGCTGTTGCTCTATGCGCCCAAGTGGCTGGCGCCGCGCGAGGACGGCCAGCTGGCCAGCCAGATCGACCTGGCGCCGACCCTGCTCGGCCTGCTCAACCTGGACTACCAGTCGACTTTCTTCGGCCGCGATCTGCTCAAGGCCAATACCGCGCCGCCACGGGTGCTGATCGGCAACTACCAGCACCTGGGCCTGTTCGATGGCCGCGACCTGGCCATCCTCAGCCCGCGCCGGTACCAGCGTCGGCATGACGATGCGCTGGGCGCCAGCCATGAATACCGGGTCGACGAGCGCGATCCGCTGCTGCGGCGCGACATCGCCTACTACCAGGCGGCCAGCCATGCCTTCCACAATCGCCTGCTGAGCTGGCAGGGCGATCAGGGCGAGCCGCGGGTGAGCCAGAAATGAAGGCCTCGCCGCGTTTCGACCGGCGCCTCTGGTATGGCGTGCCCCTGGCCCTGCTGGCGGCACTGCTGCTGTGCGAGCCGAGCCGCCTGGACTTCGCCCTGGCCGACCTGTTCTATGTCCAGGGCCAGGGTTTCATCGGGCGTCACAACGACTTCCTCGAGGACGTGCTGCACGACCGCGCCAAGCAGTTGGTCATCGCCGTCGGCGTGCTGGCACTGGCCGGCTTCCTGCTCAGCCTGCTGCCGGGCCGGCTGCGGCCGCTGCGCCGTACCCTGGGCTACCTGACGCTGGCCATGGGCCTGTCCACCGGCATCGTCACTCCGCTGAAGCAGGCCACCGGCATGCATTGCCCCTGGAGCCTGGAACAGTACGGCGGCGTCGAACGCTTCTCGCCGCTGCTCGGCCCGCGTGCCGCGCCGGTGGAGAAAGCGGGCAACTGCTGGCCGGGCGGTCACGCCGCCGCCGGCTTCGCCCTGTTCGCCCTGTTCTTCGCCCTGCGCGATCATCATCCGCGCGGCGCCAGGGGCGCACTGGTCGCGGCCATCGGCCTCGGCACCCTGTTTTCCCTGGTGCGCATGGCCCAGGGCGCGCATTTCCTCTCGCACAACCTGTGGACGGCGGCGCTGTGCTGGCTGATCTGTCTGGGGCTGTACGACGGGCTGCTCTATCGTCCGGCGCCAGCAGAGGGCATGTCGAGCCATGGCCTCGACATGGCCGGATGACCTGAGGTCAAGGCGCGGGTACGTATCTTGCTGGGTTAAGTGGTTAGGCGCCATATGGCGCGCCAGGTGGTTACCCGCGGCGGGTGGCTGTTACCTGGTGTTACAGATGTACAACGGGCCCCGCGTCCGATCGAGCGATGGAGTACAGAGCGCTATGAGCATGGCTGGGCAGTTCGAACAGTGGTGGCAACTCCAGGGGGCCTGGGTGGAAGAGCCCAATCGCCGGCGTTGCGGGGAGAGCGGCGTGCAGCGCCTGCGCCAGGAAGATGGCCGCGTCTATTACGCCAAGCGCCAGATCGGCCATATCTATCGCAGCTGGCTGCATCCCTTCGGCCGACCCACGGTGCTGCGCGAGCGCAAGGCGTTGCTGGCGCTGCCCGAGTGCGGGGTGCGGGTGCCGAAGATAGTCTACTGTGGTACCACGCGCGGCGAGCAAGGCTGGCGCGGCCTGTTGGTCAGCGAGGAGCTGCAGGGTTTCCAGGACATCGAGAGCTGGTATGCCGGTGGCGGTCGCGAGCGGATCGGCCCCGAGCGCCACGCGCTGTTGCTGCAGCAGATCGGCGCGATGCTGGCGCGGATGAACCAGGGGCGCTGGCAGCATGGCTGTCTGTACGCCAAGCACGTCTTCGTCAGGGTCGGCGAGGCCGAGTCGGAGGTGGCCCTGCTCGATCTGGAGAAGAGCCGGCGACGTTGGACGAGCAGGGGCGCGGCGCGACACGATCTGCGCCAGCTGCGCCGTCATTCGTCGTGGAGCGAGGCGGAGTGGCAGCTGCTGCTGCAAGGCTATCGCCGGCAGTGGGGCAAGGCGCTGCCGGCGCTGGACTAACATACGGAACCTTTAGCCCCGCAGCGGCTCCGATAGACGCCGCGATTCGTACCAAGAGCGACCGCTGGTCGTTTTGGGTGTTGCCAAGGATTGGTCTGGACTAGTTTTTCTTTCAGGCGTTTGGCAGCGCTATCAAGGGGTTATCAATATGAAATTAGAAATCGCCAGAGGTATTTTCCTCGTCGGCGCTCTCGGCGTCACCGCCCTGGCCGCGGCCGCCTGGCAGGAGCCGGCGCCACAGGTGATCGACCCCGTGAGCTGTGCCGATCAGAGCTGCCCCGCGGTGTCAGCCCGCCACGATGCCGCCGAGCCGCTGGAAGTGGATGGCGACAAGCTGCTGTTACTGATGTTCGGCCTGTCCCAGTCGATCAAGGGCGACCAGTAAGATACGAGAAGCCCCGCCTAGGTGTAATGCAGTTCACTTAGCGACATCGCGCTCGGCTGAGCTTTGATTGAGTCGGCACCGTGGCTGTTGTTCTCCCTCTTCCTCTGGGAGAGGGTCGGGGTGAGGGCTAGGCAACGAGTAGGCGATAGTCCCTCACCCCAAGCCCCTCTCCCGGCGGGAGAGGGGAGCGCTCTCAAGACACCGCGATATCCGGGCCATGGTATGGCGCAGTGTCCTTCGCTGCTGGCCAAGCCAGAAAAACGCCGCGACGCTGTAAAGAAATCGCGGCGTTTTTTAAGTGGACAGCATTACCGCCTAGGCGGGGCTTCTCGTTTGCGGCGGTCAGTGAGCCGCCGCCGTCGCGTTGGCCGGCGCCTTGTCCGGGCTGGCCAGCAGGGTGTAGACGCAGGGCAGCACGAACAGGGTGAACAGGGTGCCGATGGACATGCCGGTGGCGATCACCAGGCCGATGTCGAAGCGGCTGACCGCGCCGGCACCGCTGGCGAGGATCAGCGGCACCATGCCGAAGACCATGGCGGCGGTGGTCATCAGCACCGGACGCAGGCGGATCGCCGCGGCCTCCTCGATGGCCGCGCGCACGCTCAGGCCCTTGTCGCGGCGCAACTGGTTGGCGAACTCGACGATCAGGATGCCGTGCTTGCTGATCAGGCCGATCAGCGTCACCAGGCCCACCTGGGTGTAGATGTTCAGGCTGGACAGACCGAGGAAGATCGGGATCAGCGCGCCGCAGATCGACAAAGGCACTGTCACCAGGATCACCAGCGGGTCGCGGAAGCTCTCGAACTGCGCGGCCAGCACCAGGAAGATGATCGCCAGGGCCAGGCCGAAGGTGACGTACAGCGCGCTGCCCTCCTGAATGTACTGGCGTGAGGCGCCGGCATAGTCGAAGGCGTAACCGCGCGGTGCCGTCTCGCGGGCGATCTGGGCCAGGGTGTCGACCGCCTCGCCCATGCTGACGATCGGCACGCCTTCGATGATCGCCGCGTTGAGCTGCTGGAACTGCTTGAGCTTGGTCGGCCGGGCGCGGTCGCTGACCTTGATCAGGGTGCCCAGCGGCACCATCTGCCCGCTGTCGCTCTTCACGTAGTAGCTGCTCAGCCAGCCCGGGTTGTCGCGGTAGGCCCGCTCGACCTGGGCGATCACCTTGTAGCTGCGCCCGTCGATGGTGAAGCGGTTGACCTCGCCCTCGCCGAGCAGGATGGCCAGGGTCGCGCCCAGGTCTTGCATGGACACGCCCATCTGCGCCGCCTTCTCGCGGTCGATGTCGACCACCACCTCGGGCTTGTCGAAGGCCAGGTCGACGTTGAGGAAGGCGAACTTGCCGGACTCCAGGGCCTTCTGCTTGATCTGCTCGGCGACCTGCAGCAGCGACTCGTAGTCGTTCGGCGTGTTGATCACGAACTGGAACGGTAGGCCCTCGCCGGTGCCCGGCAGCGCCGGCAGGTTGAAGCCGAAGATCTGCAGGCCGGGAATGTCGTCGAGGCGGCCCTGGACTATCGGCAACAGCTCCATCTGGGTGCGTTCGCGCTCGTCCCAGGGCTTGAGCAGGAAGCCGCCGATGCCCGACTGCACGCCGTCGAAACCGTTGATCTGGAACGACGAGTAGTACTCGGGGAACTCCTTGAAGATCTCCACGAACTGGTCGGTGTAGGCGTTCAGGTAGTTCAGGTTGGTCGGCTGCGGCGCGTTGGTGAAGAGGAACACTATGCCCTGGTCTTCCTCCGGGGCCAGCTCGTTCTTGCTGAACATCAGCAGCACGGGGATCAGGCACAGCACGATGACGGCGAACACCAGCACCACCGGGCGGGTTTCCAGGGTGCCGTGCAGGGCCCGCTGGTAGCGGCTCTTGAGGCGGTCGAAGAGCAGGTCCAGGCGGTGCGCCAGGCCCGTGGGATTCTCCTCGTGGCGCAGCAGGCGCGAGCACATCATCGGCGACAGGGTCAGGGCGACGATGCCGGAGATGATCACCGCGCCGGCCAGGGTCAGGGCGAACTCCTTGAACAGCGCGCCGGTCAGGCCCTCGAGGAAGCCGATGGGGGCGTACACCGCGGCCAGGGTGATGGTCATCGACACCACCGGCACGGCGATCTCGCGGGCGCCTTCGAGGGCCGCGTCGAACGGTGTCTTGCCTTCCTCGATATGGCGATGGATGTTCTCCACCACGACTATGGCGTCGTCCACCACCAGGCCGATGGCCAAGACCATGGCCAGCAGGGTGAGCAGATTGATCGAGTAGCCCATCAGCTGCATGAAGAACAGCACGCCGATCATCGACAGCGGGATGGTGATCACTGGGATCAGCACCGAGCGGAAGGCGCCGAGGAACAGGAACACCACCACTATGACGATCAGCACGGCCTCGGCCAGGGTCTTCACCACCTCGTCGATGGAGGCGCGGATGAACTCGGTGGCGTCGTAGGCGATGGCCACCTTGAGGCTCGGCGGCAGCTGGGCCTCAAGCTCCGGCAGGGCGGCGCGCACGTGCTTGATCACGTCCAGTGGGTTGGCGCTGGGCGTGCCCTTGATGGCGATGTACACCGAGGGGGTGCCGTCGAAGGAGCTGATCGAGTCGTAGTTCTCCGCACCCATCTCCACCCGGGCGATGTCGCGCAGCAGCACGCGGCTATCGCCCTCGGTCTTCACCGGAATGGCGGCGAAGGCCTCGGCCGACTTGAGGTCGGTGCTGGCGTTGATGCTGGTGACCACATACTCGCCCTTCACTTCGCCGGCGGCGGCGAGGAAGTTGTAGCGCTGCACGGCGTCGGTCACGTCGGTTGCGGTGATGCCGTAGGCGGCCATCTTCACCGGGTCCAGCCACAGGCGCATGGCGAACACCTGGTTGCCGAGAATCTCGGCCTCGGCCATGCCGGGCAGGGTGGCCAGCTTGGGCTGGATGACCCGTGACAGGTAGTCGGTGATCTGCGGGTTGGACAGCTCGTCGCTGTAGAAGCTGACGTACATCAGCGCCGAGGCGTCGGCGGCCTCCTTGGACAGCACCGGGTCCTCGGCGTCCTGCGGCAGCTGGTTCTTCACCTCGTTGGCCTTGGCCAGCAGCTCGGTGAACAGGCGGTCGGTATCGGCACCGATGCGCGCGTAGATCGAGATGATCGACAGGTTCTGCTGGCTGGCCGAGGTCATGTAGTCGATGCCTTCGGCGCTGGCCAGGCTCTGCTGCAGCGGCTGGGTGATGTAGCCCTGGATGGTCTCGGCGTTGGCCCCGGGGTAAGCGGTGGTCACCGTGATCAGGGCGTTCTCCATCTGCGGGTACTGGCGGATCACCAGTTTGCTGAAGGCCTGCATGCCGAGCAGGATGATCAGCAGGCTGACCACGGTCGCCAGCACCGGGCGGCGGATAAAGGGATCTGTAAAAGCCATGGGCGGCTCCTGAGTTCTTTCGTAGGAGCGAGCTCTGCTCGCGAACGCATCTATGCCAAAGCTTCGCGGGCAGAGCCCGCTCCTACGGTCACTGCGTGTTCTGGGCCTGGTTGGACTGCAGGGCGGGGTCGTCGACCACCTTGACCTGAGCGCCATTGTCCAGCTTGAGCTGGCCCGAGGTGACCACCCGCTCGCCGGCCTTGAGGCCCTCGAGGATCAGCACCAGGCCGTCGCGGCGCTCGCCGGTCTCGACGAAGCGGCGCTCGACCTGGAGCTGGGTCTGCCCCTGGTCGTCCTGCTGCTCGCCGATCACATACACCGAGTTGCCGTAGAGGGTGTAGGTGATGGCGGTTTCCGGCACCACCACCTGCGCTTGCTCGTCCGGCAGCAGCACCTCGAGGTTGGCGAACATGCCCGGCAGCAGCTTGCGTTCGGGATTGGGCAGCATGGCGCGGACCTGCAGGTTGCGCGTGCTTTCCTCGACCTTGGGGTTGAGCGCGGCGATCTCGCCCTCGAAGAACTCGCCCGGATAGGCGGCCACCGACAGGCGCACGCGCTGACCGATGGCCAGCTGCGGCACGGCCTGCTCCGGCAGGAAGAAGTCGACGTAGAGCCTGGACAGGTCCTGCAGGGTGGCGAAGGCGGTGCCGGGGCTGAGGTAGTCGCCGACATCCACCCGGCGGATGCCGATGGTGCCGGCGAAGGGGGCGAGGATGCGTTTCTTGTTCAGCTCGGCCTTGAGCTGGGTGACGCTGGCCTCGGCCTTGAGCAGTTCGGCGTTGAGGCGGTCGAACTCGCTCTTGGAGATCGCCTGGCGCTTGATCAGGTTCTGCCCGCGTTCGTACTCCACTCGGGCCAGGGCGCGCACCGCCTCGGCGGTGGCGAGGATGGCGCGCTCCACCTCGCTGTCCAGCTGCAGCAGCGGCTGGCCGAGGGCGACCTGCTCGCCGGACTGGAACAGCACCTGGTGTACGGTGCCCAGCACCTCGGCGGTGAGGTCCACGCCCTGGTAGGCCTTGAGTGTACCGATGGCCGGCAGGCGGCTCTGCCACTGGCGTTCAGTGGCCGTCACCGCGGTGACGCTGATGGCGGGTTGCGGCGCCGAGAACATCTCGGCCATCTGCATGAAGGAGAAGAACTTGTAGGCACCGAGAGCGGCCACCACGAGGATGACCGCGCCCAGCATGACGAGCATGCGGCGAAACAGCATATTCCAGTTCCTTGGCGAGGCGATGTGCGCCTGGGAATAAAAAAGAAGCCGGCACGTTAGTACCAGTTGACGGTTAAGTCAAAAAAAGCCGGTTGCAAAAAGTTGCCCCACTATTGTGGCGCATCGACTCGCGGGGAAAAACACACAGTTGACCGGCCAATAGGCACATCCCTGTGCCGCTTGAAAGGTTCAGGCGCCGAGCCGCCGGGTCACCGCGCTCAGCTCGCCGGACAGGCTGTGCAGGTTCTGGCTGGCGGCCTGGGTGCGTTCGACGTTTTCCTGGTTGGCGCTGGCGATGGCGGTGATCTCGGTGAGGTTGCGCGAGATGTCCTCGGCCACCGAGGTCTGCTCCTCGGCGGCGGTGGCGATCTGCCGGTTCATGTCGCGGATCGCCTCCACCGCGCCGGTGATGCGCTCCAGCATGGCGCCGGCCTCGGTCACCTGGGTCACGCCTTCCTCGCTGCGGCTCTGCCCGCTCTCGATGGCGCGTACCGCGTTGAGCGCGCCGGACTGCACGTTGTCGATGATCTGGTGGATCTCGGCGGTGGATTCGGCGGTGCGCTGGGCCAGGGTGCGCACCTCGTCGGCCACCACGGCGAAGCCGCGGCCCTGCTCGCCGGCGCGGGCCGCCTCGATGGCGGCGTTGAGGGCCAGCAGGTTGGTCTGCTCGGCGATGCCGCGGATCACCTCCAGCACCTTGCCGATGCGCCCGCTGTCGGCCTCCAGGCGGCGAATCACTTCGGCGGTGTTGGCGATCTCGCCGCGCATGCCGGTGATGGTCTGGATGGTCGACTCCATCACCTTGCCGCCCTGGCGTGCCGAGCCGTCGGCATCGTCGGCGGCGTGCGCGGCTTCGGCGGCATGGCGCGCCACCTCCTGGGCGGTGGCGGACATCTGGTTCATGGCGGTGGCGACCTGGTCGGTGCGCTCGAACTGCTCGTTGATGCCCTGGGTCATGCGCGAGGCGATCTGGTTCAGCTCGCCGCTGGCGTTGTCCAGGTTATCGCTGCTCTGGCGCAGGCTCTCGGTGGTGCCGGCGAGGAAGTCGCGCAGGGTGTTGGCGGCGATGGCCAGCAGGCCCAGCTCGTCGCGGCGGTTGGTCTCCACCCGCTGGCCGAACTGGCCATGGCTGAGCTGGTCGACGTGGCTGATCAGATGGCGGATCGGAATGATCAGGTGGCGGTTGACCAGCCACAGGCTGAACAGGGCGATCACCACGCTGGCGCCCAGCATGATCAGGGTGCCGAGCAGTATGGTGCGCTCGGCGTTGGCATTGATCCGTCCGGCCTGGCTGGCGCTCTGCTCGCGCAGATGTTCGACCAGTTCGCTCATCTGCTCGCTGGCGGCGCGGTCGATGCCCTTGACCGCGGCGTCGCCGGCCTTGGCATCGCCGCTGGCGGCGACGAAGGCGTCGCGGCCCTTGCGGTAGTTGGCGCCGAGGCTCTGGTGCTCGCTGCGCAGGCGCTCGACCTGGCCTCTCAGCGCGGCATCGTTCCTGGCCAGGTTGGACAGCTCGCCGAGTATGTCCTGCACCTTGCGTTCCTGGGCCTCGAACTGGCCCCAGTACTTGTTCAGGTTGTCGCTGTCCTGGCCGCGCAGCAGGACGTTCTTCCACTCCTGGACCTGGATCTTGAACTCGACGTTGGCCGAGTCGATCAGGCGGGCGGCCTGCAACGGGCCGTCGAGCAGGCCGCGATAGGCCTGCATGCCGCCGGAAAGGAAGCTGAAGCAGGCCAGGGCGGTGATCAGGATCAGCGCCAGGCTGCCGCCGAGCAGGGCGAGTATCTGCGCGCGCAGGGATTTTTGCAGGAACATAGGGGTGGCCTCGTGACGGGTGATAGCCTCCGGCGCCGAGGCGCCGGAATTGCGGATATCCCTATCGATCGGCGATGGCGCGCCGCTGGCATCGGCTGGCGATGCCCAACTCAGTATAGGTCGGCAGCAAGGTGCCGACCTTAAGCCTCGATCCCGGGTTTCTGCCGCGGGTCGCGCGCTCAGGCCAGGCGCAGGTGGTTGTCCCACAGCCCGGCCGGCAGCTGCAGCGCTTCGGCGACTATGCGCTCGCCGCGGCAGTGGTACAGGCGGCAGCGCCCCTGGCCGGAGGTGACCACGAAGCCGTCGCGCACCGCGCCGACGCCGGCGCAGTCCGGCAGCGGCACATCCAGCAGCAGCTCGCTGCTGTCCAGGTGCCAGACGAAGAAGCGGTTGCCGCGCGGCGCGGTCAGCGCCAGCAGGCGCAGCTCGTCGTGGATCGCCAGACTGGCGGTGTACTGGCTCATCGCCGCACGTTGCGCCTCGCCCAGGGGGAAGGGCTGGAACGGCTGGCCGGGACGCTTGATCGCCAGCAGCGGCACCTTGTCCAGCGGGTCGCCCTGATACTGCTGGCCGGACACCAGGGTGCCGTCGGCGGCCACGGCCAGGTGACGCACGCTGTTCATCCGCTCGGGCAGCCGCTCCTTGCTGATCAGCCGGCCGTCGCGGTGCATCAGCACCAGGCTCGGCTCCATGGCGTCGAGGTTCATCATCACCCGGCTGTCGGCCTCGGTGCGGATGCCGCCGTTGGCCACCACCAGCGACTCGCCGCCGGGCAGCCAGAGCAGCTGGTGCGGGCCGACGCCGTGGCTGCTGTGCTCGCCCTCGCGCACCAGTTGCCGGCCCTGCAGGCGATAGACGCCGAGCACGCCGCGGCCGGGCTCGGAGGTGTCGTTCTCGGTGGCGTAGAACCACTCGCCGCTGCGGTGGAACAGGCCGTGGCCGTAGAAATGGCGATCCGCCGGGGTGACCAGGGTCTGCAGCAGGCGGCCGTCGCGGGTATCGATCAGGTAACTCTCACGGCTCGGCCGGCGGCCGACGAACAGCGCCAGCGGCAGCTGCGGGTGCGCCGCCACGTCGTGACAGCGCTCGCTCACCCGGGTGGCGAACACCCGGCTGCCGTCCAGGCGATAACCCACGGCGTAATGCCGGCCGTCGCTGTCGTCGCGGGCCGACAGCAGCAGCGGCTGGGCGCCGTGACCGAGCCACTGCCAAGCGCCGAGGGCTCCGGCGGCCAGGCCCAGGCCACCGAGGCCGAGGAGGGTTCTGCGCTGCATTTCAGTCGCCGTCGTGGGCGTTGAAGCCCAGCTGCACGCCGAGCGCCTTGGCCAGCTCGCCACCCTGCAGGCGGTGCAGCTGATCGAGGCTGTCGTAGAAGGCGTTCAGTTCGGCGCGGCCGGCCTCCTCGGCCAGCAGCTCGCCCAGGGGGCGCTGCAGGGCGGCCAGCTGCTGGCGGGTGGCGGCATATTGCCGGTCGATCCGCGCGGCCAGTTCGCCCTGGTCGGCGTCGAGCAGGGTACGCAGGCCATCCTGGTCGGCCCCCAGCCACAGGCGCTCGGCGCTGCCCAGGGCGGCGGCCAGGCTGGCCAGGCTGGCGCTGCTGCGCCAGAACTCGGCCTGGTAGGGTTGCGGCACGCCCTTGCCTTGCCGGCCGAGGGCGGTGCCGAGTTTCTTCTTCAGTCCGTCGATGCCGCTCACCTGGGTGCGCAGCAGTTCGGTCACCGCCTCGGCCGCCTCGGCATAGCGCGCGTTGGGGAAGTGCTTGAGCTGGGCGGCCATGCCGTCGTCGCCCTGCCACAGACCGAGCACTGCGCCGGAGAGCTTCTGCTGGTGTTCGCCGATGGCGGCGAGCAGCGGGCAGTAGCGGGCCTTCTGCGCCGCGTCGGAGAGGTCGATGGCGGCATCGAACAGCACGTATTCGTAGGCGCTCAGGCCCTGCACCACCACGCTGGCCTTCTCCACGTCGGCCTGAGTCAGTTGCGGCTTGCTCTTCAGCAGGGCCTCGACCTGGCGCTGCACCAGGTTCTTCTTGTCCGGCCAGAACTGCACCTGCCAGGCGCGGTTGCCCTCGGCCAGCGGACCGACCAGCAGCGGCTGCAGGGCCGCCCAGCTGGCGACGTCGGCGAGGAAGGCCTGCTGCGCGGCGCCCAGGTCCTGACTGCCGGCGCAGAAGGCCCTGGCGCTCTCGGCCAGTTGCCGGTTGGAATTGTCCCAGGCGCCATAGGCCGGCAGCAGCACGCCGTCGGTCAGGGCGCTGCTGGCCTGCTGTTGCGGGTCCTGCGGGGCGCAGGCGGCGAGGCCGAGGGCGAGCAGGGCGATGGCGAGGGGCGAGCGGATCATGCCGGGCTCCTTAGAGTGAGTTGAGGAAGGCCAGCAGCGCGTCGCGCTCGCCGGCAGCGAAGTCGACCACGGCCTGGCGCGAGCGTTCCGCCTCGCCGCCGTGCCAGAGGATGGCCTCCAGCAGGTTGCGGGCGCGGCCGTCGTGGAGGAACTGGGTGTGGCCGTTGACCGCCTCGGTCAGGCCTATGCCCCACAGCGGCGCGGTGCGCCACTGGCGACCGTTGGCGAGGAACTCGGGACGGCCGTCGGCCAGGCCCTCGCCCATATCGTGCAGTAATAGGTCCGTATAGGGGCGAATGGTCTGGCTGGCCAGCTCCGGCTCGGCCGCGTCGGTGGCGGTGACGAAACTGGGTGTGTGGCATTTCTGGCAGCCGGCGGCAGTGAACAGCTGCTTGCCGCGGCGCACTTCGAGGTCGTCCACGTCGCGGCGCGCCGGCACCGCCAGGTTGCGGCTGTAGAACAGCACGCTGGCGAGGATGTTGTCGCTCACCTCGGGGCTGCCGCCGTCGGGCAGGGTGCGGCAGTCGACCTGCGCCGCGGTGCAGTCGTCGCGCGCCAGCAGGCCGGTGGTCAGGCCCATGTCGCCGGCGAAGGCGTGCGCATTCTGCTGGTTGAGCCCGGGCTGGCCGGCCTTCCAGCCGAAGCGGCCGAGCACCGTTTCGCCGCGGGCATCGTCCCACACCCGGTTGGGCATGCCGCGGATGCCGTCGCCGTCGCTATCGTCCGGGTCGGCGGCCGCCAGGATCGCGCTTTCGGGGATGGCTTCGAGCAGGCCCAGGCCGATCATCGGCGGTGCCACCCGGGCGGAGAACAGGGCATCGGGGTGCAGTGGGCCGTAGCCCAGCTGGTCGATCAGCAGGCGCGGCTTGCGCAGCTCGATGACGCTGCCATCGGCGAGGGTGACCGGGTGTTTGTCGTACTCGACCCGCACCTTGCCCTCGGGAACGCTCCCCGGGTTGCTCATATCCTGCAGCTGGCCGCCGTAGACCGGCTCGGGCACCACGCCCAGGCGCCGGCGCAGCTCGGCATGGGCCGGCGAGTCGTCGCCGGCTATCGACAGGCGCACCAGCATGGAGGCGGCGCTGCGCGCGTTGGCCGGCGGCGGGTGGCCGCGACCGTCCTTGATATGGCAGTTCTGACAGGCGTTGGTGTTGAACAGCGGGCCCAGGCCATCGCGCGCGGTGGTGGTCGAGGGCGCTATCACCCAGGGGTTGCGGAAGAAGCTGTTGCCCACGGCGAACTCCAGGCGGCGCGAGGGCGCGAGGTTGGCCGAGGGCAGGGAGAAGGCGTTGTGGTCGCTCTGGCGCACCGTGGCGCTGCCGCCGGAAAGCGCCTCGCCGGGTTCGGCTGGCGGCGGCGTGCGCTCGCAGGCGGCGAGCAGCAGGGCCAGCGAGAGAAGGCAGGGGCGCAGCGGGGAGGACATCGGCGGAACCTGGTCGGCCAATCGGGTGGGCAATCTTAGCAGGCTAAGCAAGCTCGAATAAGAGCTATTTGCGTTCGTGTTGAGGTTGGATTGGTCCGGGCAATAAAAAACGGATGCGCCTTGTGGGCGCATCCGTCCTGGACAGCTCTGCGGATATCAGAACTGGTGATCGGCGGTGTCCGGGTTCAGGTCGCTGACGCCCAGTACGGCGGAGACCTTCTCGATGGCGCCGGTCTGCTTGACCAGGGCGGCGATGGCATCGCGCACCAGTTGCTGGCCCTGCGGGTTGTCGGCGGCGATCAGCTGGTCGAAGTGCACATCGTTCTTCTCGGCGCTGTCGACCAGGGCCTGCAGCTTGGCTTCGCTGGCCTCCAGGTCGGCCTTCAGGGTGGCGTCGGCCTGGGTGTCCAGCTTGGCCACCAGGGAGGACAGGCTCGGGCCGCTCAGGGTGGTGCCGTCGACCTTCCGGTACTCGCCCAGGTAGACGTTGCGCACGCCCTTGCCGTTGTAGAAGTGCGAGTTGTGGGTGTTGTCGCTGAAGCAGTCGTGCTCGTCCTCGGTGGAGCCCGCCTCCAGGGCGACCTTCATGCGCTCGCCGGCCAGTTCGCCGAGGGACAGGCTGCCCATGCCGAACAGCATCTTGCGCAGGCCGCTGTCGGCCGGTTCGGCTTCCAGGGTGGCGCGGTAGTTGCCTTCGACGCCGGCCTTCCACTGCTCGACCATGCTGTCCAGATCGGCCACCAGCAGGTCGACGGCGGCCTTCAGGTAGGCGCGGCGACGCTCGTTGTGGCCGCCGGTGGCGCCTTCGCCGACCATGAAGTCGCTGGCCGGGCGGGCGCCGGCGCCGGGGTTGGTGCCGTTCAGGTCCTGGCCCCAGAGGAGGAATTCGATGGCGTGGTAGCCGGTGGCGACGTTGGCCTCGGAGCCGCCCAGTTCGTTCAGCTCGGCCAGCTTCTCGCCGGTGATTTCGCTGACGTCGATCTTGTCTTCGCCGACCTGGATCTCGCTGTTGGCGATGATGTTGGCGCTGGCGCCCGGGTTGCCCAGGGCGTGCTGGTAGTCCTGGGCGACGTAATCGATCAGACCCTCGTCCAGCGGCCAGGCGTTGAGCTGGCCTTCCCAGTCGTCGACCACGGCGTTGCCGAAGCGGAACACCTCGCTCTGCATGTAGGGCACGCGGGCGGCCAGCCAGGCTTGCCTGGCGGCGCTCAGGGTCTCTGCACCGGGGTTGGCCAGCAGGGCGTCGACGGCGGCCTGCAGTTGCTTGCCGGTGCTGGCAGCGTCGCTGAACACGGCCAGGGCCAGGTCGGCGTAGTGGCTGACCACGGCCTTGGCGGCAGCCTGGTCGACCTTGCCGGCCGGGGTCGCGGCGCCAGTGGTGGCCGGAGCGGCGGCCTGCGGAGCGGCGGCTTCTTGCTTGTCGTCGCCGCAGCCGGCGAGGGTGATGGCGAGGGCCAGCAGGCTGGCGGTGGCCAGGGGCATGCGAGTCATGGCGGGGTCCTATGGTCTAGAGGGTGTGAGGCTGAAGGCACGCAATAATGCGAAAGATTTGCATTAAATGCAAAGGCGTTTTCCCTCTGCCGTCCTGTGGACCTGCGCCGTGCAGCCGTTAGAATGCCGACAGTTCACAAGGAGCGTTGCCCATGAGCCTCACCAGCGTCGCCGTACTCGTCGCCCTGTTTCTCCTCGCCGCCTGGGCGGTGGTTCTCTATAACGGCCTGGTGCGCCTCAAGCACGGGGTGAGCAAGGCCTGGTCGAACATCGATGTGCTGCTCAAGCAGCGCCACGACGAGCTGCCCAAGCTGGTGGAGACCTGCAAGCAGTATATGCAGCACGAGCGCACCACCCTGGAGCGGGTGATCGCCGCGCGCAGCGCCGTGGCCAGTGCCCGCGAGCAGCACGATGTCGGCGCCCTGGGCAGGGCCGAAACCAGCCTGCGCGCCGGCCTCGGTCAGCTGTTCGCCCTGGCCGAGAATTACCCCGATTTGAAGGCCAACGACAGCTTCCAGCACCTGCAGCAGCGCATCTCCGGCCTGGAGAACGCCATTGCCGACCGCCGCGAGCTGTACAACGAGGCGGTCAACCTGAACAACGTGCGCATCGAGCAGTTCCCGGATGTGATCCTGGCGCGTCTGTTCGCCTTCAAGGAGGCCGAGCTGCTGCGCTTCAGCGAGGAAGAGAAGGCCGACGTCGACCTCAAGTCGCTGTTCGGCTGAGATGGATATCGGCGGTCTGGCCATCAGCATGGCCTTCAGCGTCGGCGCCTGCGTCGGCGGCGGCTGGTGGTGCATCAAGCGCCTGTCCGAGGCGCGTTTCCTGCTCAACACGCCGACCTCGAAGATCCGCTCGGCGGCGCAGGGCTATGTCGAGCTCTACGGCGTGCTGCATGCGCTGGACAGCGGCGAGGTCGAGGCGCCGCTGAGCGGGCTGCCCTGTCTGTGGTGGCGCTACAAGATCGAGGAGTACGACGACGACGGCAAGCGGCGCAGTTGGCGGGTGGTCGAGAGTGGCACCAGCGAGGCCTGGCTGCGCCTGCGCGACGCCACCGGCGAATGCCTGGTCAATCCCAAGGGTGCCGAGGTCAGGCCCAGTACCCGCCAGGTCTGGCGCGGCAGCGAACGTCACCCGCGCGGCATGAGTCGCGACGCCGGGCTGCTCGGCCGGCTGTTCTCCGCCAGCGAGTACCGTTACACCGAGGAGCGCCTGCATGCGGGGCAGCCGCTCTACGCCATCGGCGACTTCGTGACCCGAGGTGGCGTGGAGAACTTCGATCTGACCCTGGCCCAGGGCGCCGTGGTGCGCGAGTGGAAGAGCGATTTCAGCGGCATGCTGCAGCGTTTCGACAGCAATGGCGATGGTCAGCTGGACCCGCAGGAGTGGGAGCGCATGCGCGAGTCGGCGCGCGCCGAGGCCCAGCGTCGCCACCGCGCGCGTGGCGAAACGCCGGTGCATCACCAGCTGCGCAAGCCGGGCGAGTCCTATCCCTTCATCCTGTCGTGCGGCGGCGAGGACGAGCTGGCCCGCGGCTTCTACTGGCAGGCGGCCGGCGGCGCGCTGTTATGCATGCTCGGCGCCCTGGCCAGCGCCTGGCTGATCGGCAACGTGCTGTTGCCGGGGTTGGCCGCCGGCTGAGCGTGGCTACTGCTTGTGGCTGCCCTTGGGCAGTTGCACCACCCGGCTTTCCGAATAGATGTCGTGCCAGCTGCGCCCGCTCTTGTCCCACAGCATCCACAGGAAGCCCAGGCCGCAGAACAGCCAGGAACCGATGGCGACCACGAAGCGCAGCAGCGCCTGCCACAGGCTGATGGCCGAACCGTCGGCGTTCTGGATGCGCAGGCCCCAGGCCTGCATGCCCAGCGTCTGGCCGTTGTGGGTCCAGAACTTGGCGAAGAAGGCGAACAGGCTGAGCAGTGCCAGGCTGGCCAGCATGGGGTCGTTGTCCAGGGCGCCGGCCTGGGACAGCTCAAGCAGGCGCTCGCTGCCATGGATCAGGCGCAGCAGGCCCTGCTGATAGAACAGGCCGACCACCATGACCAGGGCGACGCACAGCAGGAAGTCGTAGAAGATCGCGGCGAAGCGGCGGATCGGGCCGGCGACGGGGAAGTCGCCCTGGGGGCGCAGCAGGTGCTTGGGCATGGCGGGCTCGCGGCGGAAACGGATTGCGCGCGATTGTACGGGGCGGCACCGCCTGGCACAAAAGCCGGGCGCGGCGCTCGGGCACAAAAAAGCCCCCGATGTCGCCATCGGAGGCTCTTTCGCAGCAGCAGCGATTAGCCCAGAACCTGGACCTTGTCAGCTTGCATGCCTTTCTGGCCTTGCACGGCTTCGAAGGTGACCTTCTGGCCTTCTTTCAGGCTACGGAAGCCGGTGCCTTCGATAGCGCGGAAGTGCACGAACAGATCCGGACCGCTCTCGGGAGTGATGAAGCCGAAGCCCTTCTCGTCGTTGAACCACTTGACGGTGCCGGTTTGACGATTCGACATGTCTTATTTCCTTGAAACTAGAGTTGATGACAGCCTCTTGTGCTTCTGGCACGAGAGGGCTGGAACTGGTTGCAGAGAGTAAGAGAAGTCGAGCGGGATGTAGCGGATCTAGGATCTACTGCACCAGGTCACGATTCAAGGCGACCCATGCAAACACAGTTGGCTCACTCTACGCTAACTCAAACGGATTTGCCAACCCCCTTGGAAGGGCTGATTCCAGAGGCTTTGCAGGCGATTTGGGAGGGAAGAAAAAGCGTGGTGCCCCGGGAGAGACTCGAACTCTCACTTCTTTCGAAAACGGATTTTGAATCCGCCGCGTCTACCGATTCCGCCACCGAGGCACGATGGCCGCGCAGTATAGGGAGGCGCTAGGAGAGGGTCAATTGGGCTGAGCCTGTCTGCCCCCGGCTTTCGCGCGCGGAATTGGTGCCCGCGCGCTTGTGCGCTCTCCCTGCCGCCGCATGGCGGGTCAGGGCTACGCTGGCCGGGCCGAGGCCGACGTGACGAGGATGTATGCTGGTTCTGCCGCGCAGGGCGCCCTTCAGTCGGAGGGTGCATGGTCCGACGAGGCGCTTTCCGGTAAGCTCTGCGCCCCCTGCGAGACTGACCCAGATGCGTGTTGCCGACTTCCATTTCGACCTGCCCGACGACCTGATCGCCCGCCACCCGTTGGCCGAGCGGCGTGCCAGCCGCCTGCTGGTGCTGGATGGTGAGAGCGGTGCCCTGGCCCATCGGCAGTTCGCCGACCTGCTGGAGTACCTGCGCCCCGGCGACCTGATGGTATTCAACGACACCCGGGTGATCCCGGCGCGGCTGTTCGGCCAGAAGGCATCCGGCGGCAAGCTGGAGATCCTGGTCGAGCGCGTGCTGGACGAGCATCGGGTGCTGGCCCATGTGCGTTCGAGCAAGTCGCCCAAGCCGGGCTCGCTGATCCATATAGAAGGTGGCGGCGAGGCCGAGATGCTGGCCCGCCACGATGCGCTGTTCGAGCTGCGCTTCGCCGAGGCGGTGCTGCCGCTGCTGGAGCGGGTCGGCCACATGCCGCTGCCGCCCTATATCGACCGCCCCGACGAGGCGGCCGACCGCGAGCGCTACCAGACCGTGTATGCCGACAAGGGCAAGGCCGGCGCGGTGGCCGCGCCGACCGCCGGCCTGCACTTCGACGAGGCGTTGCTGGCGGCGATTGGCGCCAAGGGCGTGGAGAGCGCCTTCGTCACCCTGCACGTCGGCGCCGGTACCTTCCAGCCGGTGCGGGTCGAACGCATCGAGGATCACCACATGCACCGCGAGTGGCTGCAGGTCGACCAGGCCGTGGTCGATGCCGTGGCGGCCTGCAGGGCGCGCGGCGGTAGGGTGATCGCCGTGGGTACCACCAGCGTGCGTTCGCTGGAGAGCGCGGCGCGCGACGGCGAGCTCAGGGCCTTCAGCGGCGACACCGACATCTTTCTCTATCCGGGCAAGCGCTTCCATGTGGTCGATGCCCTGGTCACCAACTTCCACCTGCCGGAGTCGACCCTGCTGATGCTGGTTTCGGCCTTCGCCGGCTACCCGCAAACCATGGCCGCCTACGCCGCGGCGGTGGAGCAGCGCTACCGCTTCTTCAGCTATGGCGATGCCATGTTCATTACCCGCAATCCCGCTCCGCGCGGGCCCGAGGAAACTCCATGAGCCATATGTCCTTCGAGCTGCTGGCCACCGACGGCCGTGCCCGTCGCGGCCGCCTGACCTTCCCGCGCGGCGTGGTGGAAACGCCGGCCTTCATGCCGGTGGGCACCTACGGCACGGTCAAGGGCATGCTGCCGCGCGACATCGGCGAGATCGGCGCGCAGATCATCCTCGGCAACACCTTCCACCTGTGGCTGCGTCCGGGCACCGAGGTGATCAAGCGCCACGGCGACCTGCACGACTTCATGCAGTGGCAGGGGCCGATCCTCACCGACTCCGGCGGCTTCCAGGTGTTCAGTCTGGGCGCCATGCGCAAGATCAAGGAGGAGGGCGTGTACTTCTCCTCGCCGGTGGACGGCGCCAAGGTGTTCATGGGTCCCGAGGAGTCGATGCGGGTGCAGCGCGACCTGGGCTCGGACATCGTGATGATCTTCGATGAGTGCACCCCGTATCCGGCCGACTTCGATACCGCCAAGCGCTCCATGGAGTTGTCGCTGCGCTGGGCCAAGCGCTCGAAGAATGCCCACGAGGGCAATCCCTCGGCGCTGTTCGGCATCGTCCAGGGCGGCATGCACGAGGAGCTGCGCCTGCGCTCGCTGGAAGGATTGATGGAGATCGGCTTCGACGGCCTGGCCATCGGCGGCCTGTCGGTGGGCGAGCCGAAGGAGGAGATGATTCGCGTGCTGGACTTCCTGCCGCCGCATCTGCCCGCCGACAAGCCGCGCTACCTGATGGGCGTGGGCAAGCCGGAAGACCTGGTCGAGGGCGTGCGCCGCGGGGTGGACATGTTCGACTGCGTGATGCCGACCCGCAATGCGCGCAATGGCCACCTGTTCATCGAGACGGGGGTGATCAAGATCCGCAATGCCGTGCACAAGCACGACGATTCGCCGCTGGATCCGAGCTGCGACTGTTACACCTGCAAACACTTCTCCCGCGCCTACCTGCATCACCTGGACAAGTGCGGCGAAATGCTGGGAAGCATGCTGAATACCATCCACAACTTGCGCCATTACCAGCGTCTGATGGCTGGTTTGCGCGAGGCAATTCAACAGGGTACATTGGCCGCCTTCGTCGATGCCTTCTATGCCCGGCGCGGCCTGCAGACGCCGCCGCTGGAGCCCTGACGGGATTGAAATCGGCCGGGCGGCACCCCACTAAGAGGTGTCCCCGTTCCCGCCGCTAGCATGCGCGCGACCACATCTGCTTCAAGACCTCGCAACTAGGAGTTTTCCATGAGCTTTCTGATTCCCGCCGCCTATGCCGACGCCGCCGCCCCGGCCGCAGCCGCCGGTCCCGCCGGCAGCGGTTTCGAGTGGGTGTTTCTGATCGGCTTCCTGGTCATCTTCTACCTGATGATCTGGCGCCCCCAGGCCAAGCGTGCCAAGGAGCACAAGAACCTGCTCGGCAGCCTGCAGAAGGGCGACGAGGTGGTGACCAGCGGTGGCATCGTCGGCAAGGTCAACAAGGTGACCGACGACTTCGTGGTGGTGGAAATCGCCGACAACGTCGAGCTGAAGTTCCAGAAGCAGGCCATCGCGGCGACTCTGCCGAAGGGCACGCTGAAGTCCATCTAACGACCCATCAGTTCATCATCGCGGGGCGCCATTGGCGCCCCGTGTCATAAGCGGGCGCTCTCATGCTCAACAAATTCCCCCTGTGGAAATATCTGCTGATCCTGGCCGTGCTGGCGATCGGCTTCATCTATTCGGCTCCCAACCTCTACCCGGACGACCCGGCCATCCAGATCAGTGGTGTCAGCACCGCCCTGGAGGTGAGCCAGGCGGAACTGGATCGCGTCGGCAAGGCGCTCGATGAGGCCGGCTTCGCGGTTAAGTCGGCCCGCCTGACCAAGCAGGGCAAGGGCGCCCTGCTGCGCCTGGTGCGCCAGGAGGATCAGCTGCCGGCCAAGGAGCTGGCGCGCCGGCTGCTGGGTGACGAGTATGTGGTGGCGCTGAACCTGGCGCCGACCACTCCCCAGTGGCTGCGCAACCTCGGCGCGGGGCCGATGAAGCTGGGCCTGGACCTGTCCGGTGGCGTGCACTTCCTGCTGGAAGTGGACATGGACAAGGCCATGGATGCCCGCCTCAAGGTCTACGAGAGCGAGATCAAGAGCCTGTTGCGCAAGGAGCGCGCGCGCTACCGCAGCCTGCCGCAGCAGGACGGCGCCATCCAGCTGGGCTTCGCCGACGTCGAGGCGCTGGAGCAGGCACGGAGCCTGGTGCGCAAGAACTTCAACGACTTCGACCTGAGCGCCGAGGAACGCGGCGGTCAGCAGGTGCTGCGCGTGGCGCTGAGCGAGGCCAAGCGCGCGGAGATTCGCGAGTACTCGATCAAGCAGAACCTCACCACCGTGCGCAATCGGGTCAACGAGCTGGGCGTGGCCGAGCCGCTGGTGCAGCGCCAGGGCGCCAACCGCATCGTGGTCGAGCTGCCGGGCGTGCAGGACACCGCCGAGGCCAAGCGTATCCTCGGCAAGACCGCCAATCTGGAGTTCCGTCTGCAGGCCGAGCCAGATGCGGCGCGCGCCTCCACCGAGAGCTTCGAGTTCCGCGAGCCCGGGCGCCTGCCGGTCGAGCTGGAGCGTAGCCTGATCATCACCGGCGACCAGGTCACCGACGCCCAGGCCAGTTACGACGAGAACGGTCGCCCGCAGGTCAACATCCGTCTGGACGGCCACGGTGGCGACCTGATGAACCGCGCCACCCGCAACAACGTCGGACGCAGCATGGCGGTGATCTTCATCGAGCAGAAGCCGATGACCCGCTATGTGCGTCAGGTGGTCGAGGGCGTCGAGAAGGAAGTGCCGGTCCAGACTTTCAAGGAAGAGAAGAAGATCATCAGCCTGGCGACCATTCAGTCGCCGCTGGGCAGCAGCTTCCGCATCACCGGCCTGAACGGTCAGGGCGAGTCCTCCGAGCTGGCCCTGCTGCTGCGCGCCGGCGGCCTGGCGGCGCCGATGTACTTCGCCGAGGAGCGCACCATCGGCCCGAGCCTGGGCGCGGACAATATCGCCAAGGGCATCGATGCCTCGCTCTGGGGCATGCTGTTCGTCTCCCTGTTCATCGTCGCCATCTACCGTTTCTTCGGCGTGCTGGCGACCTTCGCCCTGGGCCTGAACATGGTGACGCTGGTGGCGTTGATGTCGGCGCTGGGCGCGACCCTGACCCTGCCGGGCATCGCCGGTATCGTGCTGACCATGGGCATGGCGGTGGACGCCAACGTGCTGATCTTCTCGCGCATTCGCGAGGAGCTGGCCAATGGCATGTCGGTGCAGCGCGCTATTCACGAGGGCTTCGACCGGGCCTTCTCGGCGATCCTAGACGGCAACCTGACCACCCTGCTGGTCGGCGGAATCCTGTTCGCCATGGGTACCGGGCCGGTCAAGGGCTTCGCCGTGACCATGTCGCTCGGCATCATCACCTCGATGTTCACGGCCATCTTCGTGACTCGTGCCATGGTCAACCTGATCTTCGGTGGCCGTGATTTCAAGAAGCTGTGGATCTAAGGGGCGGCCTGCGATGAAACGTGTAATCAACTTCATGGGGGTCCGCAACGTTGCCTTCGCGGTGACGGTGCTGTTGACCCTGATCTCCCTCGGCAGTCTGGCGATCAAGGGGCTGAACTTCGGCCTGGACTTCACCGGCGGCACGCTGATCGAATTGAACTACGAGCAGCCGGCGGACCTGGGCAAGGTGCGCGGCCAGCTGGCCGAGGCCGGTTATGGCGAGGCGGTGGTGCAGCACTTCGGCGCCACCACCGATGTGGTGGTGCGCCTGCAGGGCGACGATCCGCAGCTGGGCAACAAGCTGGCCGAGGCGCTGGGCAAGGTCGGCGGCGAGCGCTTCAGCGTCAAGCGCGTCGAGTTCGTCGGCCCCGCGGTGGGCGAGGAGCTGCGCGATCAGGGCGGCCTGGGCATGCTCCTGGCCCTCGGCGGCATCCTGGTCTACGTGGCCTTCCGCTTCCAGTGGAAGTTCGGCTTCGGCGCCATCGTCTCGCTGATCCACGACGTGATCGTCACCCTGGGCGTGTTCTCCTTCTTCCAGATCCCCTTCGACCTGACCGTGCTGGCCGCCGTGCTGGCGTTGATCGGCTACTCGCTGAACGACACCATCGTGGTGTTCGACCGTATCCGCGAGAACTTCCGGGTGCTGCGCAAGGCCGAGCTGATCGAGAACATCAACATCTCCACCACCCAGACCCTGCTGCGCACCATGGCCACCTCGCTCTCCACCCTGCTGGCGATCGTCGCGCTGATGCTGTTCGCCGGCGAGAACCTGTGGGGCTTCTCCCTGGCGCTGTTCATCGGGGTCGCCGCGGGCACCTACTCCTCGGTATACATCGCCAGTACCCTGCTGATCTGGCTGAATCTGACCCGCGAGGACCTGATCCCGCCGGTCGAGGCGGAAGAGGTGGACGAGCGTCCCTGACGCCCGCGCGTGGCGCCCGAGGCCCGGCTTATGCCGGGCCTCGTCGTTTCACGCTTGTGAGGGGCATCCCATTTGTCGACTCTGGCGCTCGCGGGCAGGAACTCGCCTGTCGGGCGCTCATCCAAGGCAGGGAATAGGGGCGAAAATCAGCCCGGTCGCGTGCCTGAGGAGGTTGGGATGAACAAGTCGATGATCGTGGGTGCGGTGCTGGGGGCCGTTGGCGTTACCGCTGGAGGCGCGGTGGCCACCTACAGCCTGGTCAGTGGCCCGCAGTATGCCGAGGTGCTGGCCGTGCAGCCGGTCAAGGAAACCGTCAAGACGCCGCGCGAGGTGTGCAAGGACGTCACGGTGACCCGTCAGCGTCCGGTCAAGGATCAGCATCAGATCGCCGGCACGGTGATCGGCGCGGTGGCAGGCGGCCTGCTGGGCAACCAGGTCGGCGGCGGCAGCGGCAAGAAGATCGCCACGGTGGCCGGTGCGGTCGGCGGCGGCTATGCCGGCAACAAGGTGCAGGAGGGCATGCAGGAGCGTGACACCTACACCACCACCGAAACCCGCTGCAACACGGTGATGGATACCAGCGAGAAGCTGATCGGCTACGACGTGAAGTATCAGCTGGGCGAGCAGATCGGTCAGGTGCGCATGGATCGCGATCCGGGCGCGCGGATTCCGGTCAATGCCCAGGGTCAGCTGGTGCTGGTGCAGCAGACGACCGCTCAGTAAGCGCACCGCAATGAAAAAACCGCCCTTCGGGGCGGTTTTCGTTTGGCCTGGCCGTCAGCGCTTCATCGATGCCGGCAGGTGCGGCTGGATGGCGGTCAGCACGGCCTTGAAGCACTTGGCGTTGCCGGCGACGATCTGGCCCTTGTCGAGGAACTCGTGGCCGCCGCCGAAGTCGCTGACCAGGCCGCCCGCCTCCTGGATCAGCAGGGCGCCTGCGGCCATGTCCCACTCGGACAGACCGAACTCCCAGAAGGCGTCGTAGCGGCCGGCGGCGACATAGGCCAGGTCCAGGCTGGCGGCGCCAGCGCGGCGGATGCCGGCGGTCTGGCCGACCAGGCTGCGGAACATGCCCAGGTAGTTGTCGAGGTTGTCGACCTGGTCGTTGCGGAAGGGGAAGCCGGTGCCGAGCAGGGCGCCGTCCAGGCTCTTGCGGTTGCTGACGCGGATGCGCCGGCCGTTGACGGCGGCGCCACGGCCGCGGCTGGCGGTGAACTCTTCCTGGCGGACCGGGTCGAGCACCACGGCATGCTCCAGGCGGCCGCGGTACTTGCAGGCGATGCTCACGGCGAAGTGCGGTACGCCGCGCAGGAAGTTGGTGGTGCCGTCCAGCGGGTCGATGATCCACTGATAATCGGCGCCCTCGCCGCGACCCTTGATGGTGCCGCTCTCTTCGCCGACGAAGCCGTGGTTCGGGTAGGCCTTCTGCAGCGCCTGAATGATGGTCTGCTCGGCGGCGCGGTCGACTTCGCTGACGTAGTCGTTGGCATCTTTCTCGTTGACCGAGATGACGTCCAGGCGTTCGACGGAGCGGATGATCAGTTCGCCGGCACTGCGCGCAGCGCGCAGCGCGATATTCAGCATGGGCTGCATGGAAGGTTACCTGGGTCGTTAAAGAAGAAAGCCGATCATTCTACCAGAAAAGCCTCGCTCATCCAGTATGGACGCCAGTGCGAATGGCGTTGCGCTGGGGGCTTCGGTAAGATTCTCGGCCCTTTCGCATTCGCCTTGGAGTCCTCTGGTGCTGCAGAACATTCGCGTGGTGCTGGTCAATACCAGCCATCCGGGCAATATCGGCGGGGCCGCGCGGGCCATGAAGAACATGGGCCTGTCGCGTCTGGTGCTGGTCGATCCGCTGGATTTCCCCAGCGGCGAGGCGGTGGCCCGCGCCTCCGGCGCGACCGATATCCTCGACAATGCCCTGGTGGTCGCCACGCTGGAGGAGGCGCTGGTCGGTTGCAGCGTGGCGCTCGGTACCAGCGCGCGCGATCGGCGCATTCCCTGGCCGCTGCTGGATCCGCGCGAGTGCGCGACGACTTCTCTGCAGCATGCCGAGCAGGGCGGCGAGGTGGCGCTGGTGTTCGGGCGCGAACATGCGGGGCTGACCAACGAGGAGCTGCAGCGCTGTCAGTTCCATGTGCATATCCCGTCGAATCCGGAGTTCAGCTCGCTTAACCTGGCGGCTGCCGTGCAGGTGCTGGCCTATGAGGTGCGCATGGCCTGGCTGGCGGCCGAGGGGCAGCCGACCAAGATGAGCAAGCTGGAAACCACGGCGATGCTCAACACCCAGCCGGTGACCACGGACGAGCTGGAGCTGTTCTACGGCCACCTGGAGAGTACCCTGGTGGAGATCGGCTTCCTCGATCCGGCCAATCCGCGCCACCTGATGTCCCGCCTGCGTCGCCTGTACGGCCGCGCGGGCGTCAGCAAGCTGGAAATGAATATCCTGCGCGGCATTCTGACCGAGACCCAGAAGGCGGTGCGTGGCGAGTCCCCCAAGCGGAGCAAAGACGATGTTTGAGCGTATGCGCGAAGATATCCAGAGCGTTTTCCATCGCGACCCGGCGGCGCGCAACGCCTTCGAGGTGGTGACCTGCTATCCGGGGCTGCACGCGATCTGGCTGCATCGCCTGGCGCATGGTCTGTGGGGGCACGGCTGGAAGTGGCTGGCGCGCCTGGTGTCGAACTTCGGTCGCTGGTTGACCGGCATCGAGATTCACCCGGGAGCGAAAATCGGCCGGCGTTTCTTCATCGACCACGGCATGGGCATCGTCATAGGCGAGACCGCCGAGATCGGTGACGACGTCACCCTCTACCAGGGCGTGACCCTGGGTGGCACCAGCTGGAACAAGGGCAAGCGCCATCCGACCCTGGAGGATGGCGTGGTGGTCGGCGCCGGCGCCAAGGTGCTCGGCCCCTTCACCGTGGGGGCGGGCGCCAAGGTCGGCTCCAATGCGGTGGTGACCAAGGAGGTGCCGGCGGGCGCCACGGTGGTCGGCATTCCCGGGCGCATCATCGTCAAGAGCGACGACGAGCAGCAGGCCAAGCGCCAGGCCATGGCCGAGAAGCTCGGCTTCGATGCCTATGGTGTCGGTCAGGATATGCCCGACCCGGTGGCGCGTGCCATCGGCCAGTTGCTCGACCATCTGCACGCGGTCGATGGTCGCCTGGAGGGCATGTGCGCCGCGCTCAAGGCCCTGGGGAGCGACTATTGCGCCAAGGAGCTGCCGGAGTTG
Source organism: Pseudomonas sp. CAU 1711 (assembly GCF_039888625.1). NCBI lineage: Bacteria > Pseudomonadati > Pseudomonadota > Gammaproteobacteria > Pseudomonadales > Pseudomonadaceae > Pseudomonas > Pseudomonas sp. CAU 1711. The sequence continues at coordinate 120,281 of NZ_JBDQQT010000008.1, read as the reverse complement.
CGCGACGAGGACTTCGCCGGCGTGTGCAAGGAGCAGGGCGACAAGCCGGCTGCCTGAGGGCTCAATAGTCTGCTACTATTCGCGCCCCGTGCCGCACTCAATCCCGACTATTTTGATCGGTCTTATAGTTGACCTAAATAGTCGGAAAAGGGGATACTTGCGGCAACTCAGCTCACCCGTGGTGCGAATGCCATGCGTCTGACCACCAAAGGCCGCTATGCCGTCACTGCCATGCTCGATCTGGCGCTGCATGCCCAGAGCGGGCCGGTGTCGCTGGCGGACATCTCCGAGCGGCAGGGCATCTCCCTGTCCTATCTGGAGCAGCTGTTCGCCAAGCTGCGGCGCGGCAACCTGGTCAGCAGCGTGCGCGGTCCCGGTGGCGGCTATCAGCTGTCGCGCGACATGCGGGTGATCCAGGTGGCTCAGGTGATCGACGCGGTCAACGAGTCGGTCGATGCCACCCGTTGCCAGGGGATGGGCGATTGCCACTCCGGCGACACCTGCCTGACCCACCACCTGTGGTGTGACCTCAGTCAGCAGATTCACGAATTCCTCAGCGGCATCAGCCTGGCTGATCTGGTGAGCCGGCGCGAGGTGCAGGAAGTCGCCCAGCGCCAGGACCTGCGTCGCTGCAATGGCAGGATGCCCCAGCTGGACAAGATCGAAGCGTCCGCCATCGAGTGAGCGGGGCGCCCGCCTGAATAGGAGATACCTGATGAGATTGCCGATTTACCTCGACTATTCCGCCACCACCCCGGTCGATCCGCGCGTGGCGCAGAAGATGAGCGAGTGCCTGCTGGTGGATGGCAACTTTGGCAACCCGGCATCGCGCTCCCATGTCTTCGGCTGGAAGGCCGAGGAGGCGGTGGAGAACGCCCGTCGCCAGGTGGCCGAGCTGGTCGGCGCCGACCCGCGCGAGATCGTCTGGACCTCCGGCGCCACCGAGTCCGACAACCTGGCGATCAAGGGTGTCGCGCACTTCTACGGCAGCAAGGGCAAGCACATCATCACCTCGAAGATCGAGCACAAGGCGGTGCTGGACACCACCCGCCAGCTGGAGCGCGAAGGCTTCGAGGTGACCTACATCGAGCCGGGCGAAGACGGCCTGGTGACCCCGGCCATGGTCGAGGCGGCACTGCGCGAGGACACCATCCTGGTGTCGATCATGCACGTCAACAACGAGATCGGCACCATCAACGACATCGCCGCCATCGGCGAGCTGACCCGCTCGCGCGGCATCCTGTTCCACGTCGACGCGGCCCAGTCCACCGGCAAGGTGGAGATCGATCTGGAGACCATGAAGGTCGACCTGATGTCCTTCTCCGCCCACAAGACCTACGGGCCGAAGGGCATCGGCGCCCTGTACGTGCGGCGCAAGCCGCGCGTGCGCCTGGAAGCGCTGATCCACGGCGGCGGTCACGAGCGCGGCATGCGCTCCGGTACCCTGGCCACTCACCAGATCGTCGGCATGGGCGAGGCCTTCCGTATCGCCAGGGAAGAGATGGCGCAGGAAAACCAGCGCATTCTGGCCCTGCGCGATCGCTTCTACCGGCAGGTCGAGGGCATCGAGGAGCTGTACGTCAACGGCAGCCTGACCCAGCGCGTGCCGCACAACCTGAACCTCAGCTTCAACTACGTGGAAGGCGAGTCGCTGATCATGGCGCTCAAGGACCTGGCGGTCTCCTCCGGCTCCGCCTGTACCTCCGCCTCCCTGGAGCCGTCCTACGTGCTGCGCGCCCTGGGGCGCAACGACGAGCTGGCGCACAGCTCGATCCGCTTCACCTTCGGCCGCTTCACCACCGAGGAAGAAGTCGATTACGCCGCCAGCAAGGTGGCCGGCGCGGTGAACAAGCTGCGCGAGCTGTCGCCGCTGTGGGATATGTTCAAAGAGGGCGTCGATCTGTCCAAGGTCGAATGGCAGGCGCACTGAAATTCGAGTCGCCGGCAGAGCGGCACCTGATGAGAGAGGAATTGCACCATGTCGTACAGTGAAAAGGTCATCGACCACTACGAAAACCCGCGCAACGTCGGCAAGCTCGACGCCGAGGACCAGCAGGTCGGCACCGGCATGGTCGGCGCTCCGGCCTGCGGCGACGTGATGCGCCTGCAGATCAAGGTCAACGAGCAGGGCGTGATCGAAGACGCCAAGTTCAAGACCTACGGCTGCGGCTCGGCCATCGCCTCCAGCTCCCTGGCCACCGAGTGGATGAAGGGCAAGACCCTGGATGAGGCCGAGTCGATCAAGAACACCCAGCTGGCCGAGGAACTGGCCCTGCCGCCGGTGAAAATCCATTGCTCGGTGCTCGCCGAGGACGCCATCAAGGCGGCCGTGCGCGACTACAAGCAGAAGAACGGACTGCTCTGAGGAGTTCGCCATGGCCATCACCATGACCGAAGCCGCCGCCCGTCATGTGCAGCGCTCCCTCGATGGGCGCGGCAAGGGCGAGGGCATTCGCCTGGGCGTGCGCACCACCGGCTGCTCGGGCCTGGCCTATGTGCTGGAGTTCGTCGATGAGGTGGCGGGCGAGGACCAGGTGTTCGAGAGTCACGGCGTCAAGGTGATCATCGATCCCAAGAGCCTGACCTATCTCGACGGTACCGAGCTGGACTTCGTCCGCGAAGGTCTCAACGAGGGCTTCAAGTTCAACAATCCCAACGTGCGCGGCGAATGCGGCTGCGGCGAGAGCTTCAACGTTTGAGGCTGGCGCGTGGGTAGTCCCTGTCATTTTGCGTTATTCGAGCTGCAGCCGGCCTTTCGTCTGGACTTGGCGCAGTTGTCGGCGCGTTATCGCGAGCTGGCCAAGGCGGTGCACCCGGACCGCTTCGCCGATGCCGGCGAGCGCGAGCAGCGCCTGGCGCTGGAGCAGTCGGCGCGCCTCAACGAGGCCTACCAGACGCTCAAGAGCGCGCCGCGGCGCGCCCTCTACCTGCTGGCCCTGCGCGGGCGCGAGCTGCCGCTGGAAGTGACGGTGCAGGATCCCGAGTTCCTCCTCCAGCAGATGCGCTGGCGCGAGGAGCTGGAAGACCTGCAGGACAGCGCCGACCTGGCCGGCGTGGCGGCATTCAAGAAGCGCCTGAAGGCGGCTCAGGACGAGCTGGACGAGGGCTTCGCCGCCTGCTGGGACGATGCCGCGCGACGCGAGGAAGCCGAGCGCCTGGTGCGCCGCATGCAGTTCCTCGACAAGCTGGCCCACGAAGTGCGCGACTTGGAAGAGCGCCTCGACGATTAACCCCGGCGCAGCCCGCGCTGCGCGCCTGACACTCAGAGCACCATGGCCCTATTGCAGATCGCCGAGCCCGGGCAGAGCCCGCAACCCCACCAGCGTCGCCTGGCCGTGGGCATCGACCTGGGTACCACCAATTCGCTGGTCGCCGCCGTGCGCAGCGGCCTGTCCGAGCCGTTGGCCGACGCCACGGGTGCGGTGATACTGCCGTCCGCCGTGCGCTATCACGCCGACCGCGTCGAGGTCGGCGTCGCCGCCAAGGCCGCGGCCGCCCAGGATCCGCTGAATACCGTGCTGTCGGTCAAGCGCCTGATGGGGCGCGGCGTCGAGGACATCAAGCAGCTCGGCGAGCAGCTGCCCTATCGCTTCGCCGAGGGCGAGTCACACATGCCCTTCATCGAGACGGTGCAGGGCGCCAAGAGCCCGGTGGAAGTCTCGGCCGAAATTCTCAAGGTGCTGCGCCAGCGCGCCGAGGCCAGCCTGGGTGGCGAGCTGGTCGGCGCGGTGATCACGGTGCCGGCCTATTTCGACGATGCCCAGCGCCAGGCGACCAAGGACGCCGCGCGCCTGGCTGGCCTCAATGTGCTGCGCCTGCTCAACGAGCCGACCGCGGCCGCCGTGGCCTATGGCCTGGACCAGGGCGCCGAAGGCGTGGTGGCCATCTATGACCTGGGTGGCGGCACCTTCGATATCTCCATCCTGCGCCTGACCCGCGGCGTGTTCGAGGTGCTGGCCACCGGCGGCGACAGCGCCCTGGGCGGCGACGACTTCGACCATGCCATCGCTGGCTGGATCATCGAGCAGGCGGGGCTGTCCCAGGATCTCGATCCGGCCACGCAGCGACGCCTGCTGCAGGCCGCCTGCGCGGCCAAGGAGGCGCTGACCGCTGCCGATGTCGCGTCGCTGACCCACGACGGCTGGTCCGGCGAGCTGAGCCGCGCCCAGTTCGAGGCGCTGATCGAGCCCATGGTCGCGCGCAGCCTCAAGGCCTGCCGCCGCGCCGTGCGCGATGCCGGCATCGAACTCGAGGAGGTCGAGGCGGTGGTCATGGTCGGTGGCTCCACCCGCGTGCCGCGCGTGCGCCAGGCGGTCGGCGAGCTGTTCGGTCGCCAGCCGCTGACCGATATCGACCCCGATCAGGTGGTCGCCATCGGTGCCGCCATCCAGGCCGATACCCTGGCCGGCAACCAGCGTGGCAATGGCGACGAGCTGCTGCTGCTCGACGTGATTCCGCTGTCCCTGGGGCTGGAAACCATGGGCGGCCTGATGGAGAAGGTGATTCCGCGCAACACCACCATCCCGGTGGCGCGCGCCCAGGACTTCACGACATACAAGGATGGCCAGAGCGCCATGGCCATCCAGGTGCTGCAGGGCGAGCGCGAGCTGGTCAAGGACTGCCGCTCCCTGGCGCGTTTCGAGCTGCGCGGGATTCCGCCCATGGTCGCCGGCGCGGCGAAGATCCGCGTGACCTTCCAGGTGGATGCCGACGGCCTACTCAGCGTCGCCGCCCGCGAACTGGGTTCGGGCGTGGAGGCGAGCATCCAGGTCAAACCGTCCTATGGTCTGACCGACGGCGAGATCGCCCGCATGCTGCAGGATTCCTTCAGCAATGCCGGTGGCGACAAGGCCGCCCGTGCCCTGCGCGAGCAGCAGGTCGAGGCCGAGCGCCTGCTCGAGGCTGTGCACTCGGCGCTGGAGGCCGATGGTGAGCGCCTGCTCGATGCCGATGAGCGTCTGGCCATTGGCGCGGCCATGGACGAGCTGCGCGCGCTGGTGGCCGGCGACGATGCCCATGCCATCGAGCAGCAGGCCAAGCGCCTGTCGCAGATCACCGATGCCTTCGCCGCCCGGCGCATGGACGCCAGTGTCAAGGCGGCCCTGTCCGGGCGCCGACTCAACGAACTCGAGGAATAAAGCCGCGATGCCGCAGGTCATCTTTCTGCCCCACGAGAAATTCTGCCCCGAAGGCATGGTTGTGCAGGCCGAGCCCGGCACCTCCATTCTCGAACTGGCCCATGAGAACCATATCGAAATGGAGAGTGCCTGCGGCGGTGTCTGTGCCTGCACCACCTGCCACTGCATCATCCGCGAGGGCTTCGACTCGCTGAAGGAGGCCGACGAGCTGGAGGAGGACTTCCTCGATCGCGCCTGGGGCCTGGAAGCTCAGTCGCGCCTGGCCTGCCAGGCGATTGTCGGGACTGAAGACCTGACCGTCGAGATTCCCAAGTACTCGCTCAACCATGCCGCCGAAGCGCCACACTGATTTCAAGGAGCCGACATGAGCCTGAAATGGACCGATGTGCTGGATATCGCCATCGAGCTGGCCGAGAGCAAGCCCGACGTCGATCCGCGCTACGTCAACTTCGTCGACCTGCATAACTGGGTGCTGGCCCTGCCGGACTTCGACGATGACCCGCAGCGCGGCGGTGAGAAGGTGCTGGAGGCCATCCAGGCCGCCTGGATCGACGAAGTCTAGCGACAAGCCACAAGCTTCAAACTGCAAGGAAAAGCCGTGGCGCCGCATTTGCGCCTCTTCTTGTCGCTTGAGGCCTGCAGCTTATGGCTGCCCTTTCCCTTGAACCCGCGTATAATTCGCGGGTTTAATTTTTCGCTTTAACTCTGGAGCTTCAAATGGCCGTTCAACGTACTTTCTCCATCATCAAGCCGGATGCCGTCGCCAAGAACGTCATCGGTGAAATCACCACCCGTTTCGAGAAGGCCGGCCTGCGCGTCGTCGCCTCCAAGATGGTCCAGCTGTCCGAGCGCGAAGCCGCCGGTTTCTACGCCGAGCACAGCGAGCGCGGCTTCTTCAAGGACCTGGTCGCCTTCATGACCTCCGGTCCGGTCATCGTCCAGGTGCTGGAAGGCGAGAACGCCGTTCTGAAGAACCGTGAGCTGATGGGCGCCACCAACCCGAAAGAAGCCGCCGCCGGCACCATCCGCGCCGATTTTGCCGTGTCCATCGACGAGAACGCCGTGCACGGTTCCGACTCCGAGGCTTCCGCCGCTCGCGAGATCGCTTACTTCTTCTCCGCCACCGAGGTGTGCGCTCGCATTCGCTGATAGCGAACAGGCGAGGGTGAATCCATGACCGATGTAACCAAGACCAACCTGCTGGGGCTGACCCAGCCAGAAATGGAAAGCTTCTTCGAGAGCATCGGGGAAAAGCGTTTCCGTGCCGGTCAGGTGATGAAGTGGATTCATCATTTTGGCGTCGAAGACTTCGACGCCATGAGCAATCTCGGCAAGGCCCTGCGCGAAAAGCTCAAGGCCTGCGCCGAGATTCGCGGTCCGCAGATCGTCAGCCAGGACATTTCCGCCGATGGCACCCGCAAATGGGTGGTGCAGGTGGCGTCCGGCAGCTGCGTCGAGACCGTGTACATCCCGCAAGGCGGCCGCGGCACCCTCTGTGTGTCTTCGCAGGCCGGCTGTGCGCTGGATTGCAGTTTCTGCTCCACCGGCAAGCAGGGCTTCAACAGCGACCTGACTGCCGCGGAAATCATCGGCCAGGTGTGGATCGCCAACAAGTCCTTCGGCACCGTGCCGGCCAAGATCGACCGTGCCATCACCAACGTGGTGATGATGGGCATGGGCGAGCCCCTGCTGAATTTCGACAATGTCGTGCCGGCCATGCAGATCATGATGGACGATCTCGGTTACGGCATTTCCAAGCGCAAGGTGACCCTGTCCACCTCCGGCGTGGTGCCGATGATCGACAAGCTGGCGACCGTCACCGACGTGTCCCTGGCCCTGTCGCTGCACGCACCGAACGACGAGTTGCGCAACCAGCTGGTGCCGCTCAACAAGAAATATCCGCTGGACGTGCTGTTGCCCGCCTGCCGCCGCTATATCGACGGCCTGGGCGAGAAACGCTATCTGACCGTCGAGTACACCTTGCTCAAGGATGTCAACGATCAGCCCGAACACGCTGCGCAGATGATCGCACTTCTCAAGGATTTTCCTTGCAAGATCAATCTGATTCCGTTTAATCCCTTCCCCTTCTCCGGTTACGAACGGCCGAGCAACAACGCCATCCGTCGCTTCCAGGACCTGCTGCACAAGGCCGGCTTCAACGTCACCGTGCGTACCACGCGCGGCGACGACATCGACGCCGCCTGTGGCCAGCTGGTCGGCCAGGTGCAGGACCGCACCCGTCGCAGTGAGCGCTATATTGCCGTACGTCAGCTGGGCAGCGAGGCCGAGGAGCCCCGCAACGCCGCCAACCGAAACTGAAGGGGGAACTCAATGAGCTTGCGCACTGCGCTCTGTCTGTCTCTGGTCTGCATTCTGGCGGGCTGTGTCCGGACCGGAGGTCCGGTAGACCGGTTGAGTACCCAGGAGGGGCGGAATGCGGCGCGCGATGCCTATATCCAGCTGGGCCTGGGACATCTCCAGCAGGGTTCTACCGAGAGGGCCAAGGAGCCGCTGAAGAAGGCGCTCGAACTCGACTCTTCGAGCGCCGAGGCTTACGCCGCACTGGCAGTGGTCTATCAGTACGAGATGGAGCCCAAGCTGGCCGACGAAAACTATCGCAAGGCCATTTCGCTCAAGCGTGGCGAGGCGCGCCTGCACAACAACTACGGCAGCTTCCTGTTCGAGCAGCAGCGCTACCAGGAGGCCTATGAGCAGTATCTCAAGGCATCCGAGGACCCTCTGTATAGCGAACGCTCTCGCGTGTTCGAGAACCTCGGCCTGACCGCTATGCAGCTTGGCAAACGGTCGGAGGCCAAGCAGTACTTTGAGAAAGCCTTGCGCCTGAATAGTCAGCGTTCGACCTCTTTGCTGCAGATGGCATTGCTGTCTTATGACGAGCGCGATTACGTGGCCGCCCGTAGTTACTACGCCGGCTTTAGTCAGAGGGGAGACCATAGCCCCCAAAGCCTGCTGCTGGGTATCCGTCTGGCCAGGGTCTTCGAGGATCACGACCTAGCCGCCAGCCTGGGCTTGCAACTGAAGCGCTTCTACCCGGGCACCCCCGAATATCAGCAATATCTGTCGGAGCAGTGATGAAAGCCTCGCATCCTGAAGTTGCCGTGGCGCACCGGGTCAACCCCGGCGAGACGCTGCGCAAGGCTCGCGAAAGCAGAAACCTGGCCTTGGGCGACATCGCCCAGCAGCTCAACCTCACCGCCCAGGCCCTGCGCCATCTGGAGACCGGTGCCTTCGAGCAGTTGCCCGGGCACACCTTCGCCCGTGGCTACATCCGTGCCTACGCCAAGCTGATGGGCCTGGAGTCCGATCGCCTGGTCGCCGAGTTCGACCAGTACACCGGCACCGATGCCACTGGTAGCAGTGTGTCCAGCCTGTCGCGGATCGAGGAGCCGGCCAGGGTCTCCCAGAGCCTGCTGAAGCTGTTCAGTATCGCCGCCCTGGTGGCGCTGGGGGCCGTCGGTTTCTTCTGGTGGCAGGGCGAGAATCAGCGCCTGCAGGAAGAGGCGGCCAAGGCCAAGCTGGAGCATGTCGAAGTGGAGTCGGCCGACGGCACCACCGAGATTCATCCGCTGACCGAGCCGGAGGATCAGGCGGTCGCCGAGGCGCAGGTCCAGCTGCCTCTCGTTGCAGACCCCGCACAGGTCGAGGCCCGGCCCGAAGCCGAGATCGCACAGGCCGCACCGGAGGCTGCTACCCCGCAGGCGGCAGTCGTATCTGACGCTGCCAGTCCGGCCGCCGTCGCCCCGCAAGCTGAACAGCCCGCGCCGGCGACTCCGAGCGTCGCCGCGCCGGTCGCCGAGGCCGCCACCGCTGCCGTGGCACCCGTGGTAGCGGCCAGTGGCGAGACGCTGGTGAACCTGCAGTTCACCGCCGATTGCTGGACCGAACTCACCGACGCCAATGGCAAGGTCCTGCTCAGTGCCCTCAAGCGTCGCGGCGACAGCGTGCAGCTGAGCGGCAAGGCGCCGCTGGAGCTGCGCCTCGGCTATGCCCGCGGTGCCGTGGTGCTGGTCGATGGCAAAGCCGTCGACGTCGCCCCCTTCATTCACGGTGAGACCGCCCGCCTCAAACTGGGGCAGTGAGCCAGAACATGCATTGCGAATCCCCCATCAAGCGCCGCCTCTCTCGCAAGATCTGGGTCGGCAAGGTGCCGGTCGGCGGCGATGCGCCGATCTCGGTGCAGAGCATGACCAATACCGAGACCTGCGACGTCGACGCCACCGTCGGCCAGATCCAGCGTCTGGAAGCCGCCGGAGCCGACATAGTGCGGGTCTCGGTGCCCTCGATGGAGGCCGCCGAGGCCTTCGGCAAGATCAAGCAGCGGGTCAACCTGCCGCTGGTGGCCGACATCCACTTCGACTACCAGATCGCCCTGCGCGTGGCCGAGCTGGGCGTCGACTGCCTGCGCATCAATCCGGGCAATATCGGCCGCGAGGATCGCGTGCGCGCGGTGGTCGAGGCCGCTCGCGACAAGGGCATCCCGATCCGCATCGGCGTCAACGCCGGCTCGCTGGAGAAGGATCTGCAGAAGAAGTACGGCGAACCCACGCCCGCCGCGCTGGTGGAGTCCGCGCTGCGTCATGTCGAGCATCTGGACCGGCTGAACTTCCCCGACTTCAAGGTCAGCGTGAAGGCTTCCGACGTGTTCATGGCCGTCGAGGCCTATCGCCTGCTGGCCAAGCAGATCGAGCAGCCGCTGCATCTGGGCATCACCGAGGCCGGCGGCCTGCGCTCCGGCACCGTGAAGTCGGCGGTGGGCCTGGGCATGCTGCTGGCCGACGGCATCGGCGACACCATCCGCATCTCCCTGGCCGCCGATCCGGTGGAGGAGATCAAGGTCGGTTTCGATATCCTCAAGTCGCTGCGCCTGCGTTCGCGCGGGATCAACTTCATCGCCTGCCCGAGCTGCTCGCGGCAGAACTTCGATGTGGTCAAGACCATGAACGAGCTGGAACAGCGGGTCGAGGACCTGCTGGTGCCGCTCGACGTCGCCGTGATCGGCTGCGTGGTCAACGGCCCGGGCGAGGCCAAGGAGGCGCATATCGGCCTCACCGGCGGCACCCCGAACAATCTGGTCTATATCGACGGCGCCCCGGCCTCGAAGCTGACCAATGACAATCTGGTGGACGAGCTGGAGAAGCTCATCCGCCGTAAGGCGGCCGAGAAGGTCGAGGCCGAAGCGGCAGTTATCGCCCGCGGCTGACAAGGAAAAACAGTGAGCAAGTCCCTGCAAGCCATCCGTGGCATGAACGACATCCTGCCGGAGCAGACCCCTGCCTGGCGCTACCTGGAAGGCACCCTGGCCGAGTTGCTGGCGGCCTATGGCTACCAGGAAATCCGCCTGCCCATCCTCGAGTTCACCGAGCTGTTCGCTCGCGGTATCGGCGAGGGCACCGACGTGGTCGACAAGGAGATGTACACCTTCCTCGATCGCAACGCGGAGTCCCTGACCCTGCGTCCGGAGGGCACCGCCGGCTGCGTGCGCGCCGTGCTCGAGCACGGTCTGTCCGGTGGCGGCCAGGTGCAGAAGCTGTGGTATGCCGGTCCCATGTTCCGCTACGAGAAGCCGCAGAAGGGCCGCTACCGCCAGTTCCACCAGATCGGCGTGGAAGCCTTCAACCTGCCCGGCCCGGACGTCGACGCCGAGCAGATCGTGCTGACCTGGCGCCTGTGGCAGAAGCTCGGCCTGGCCGACTCCGTGACCCTGCAGCTCAACAGCCTGGGCTCCAGCGAGGCGCGCGCGGCCTATCGCGATGCCCTGGTGACCTATCTCAACGAGCGCTTCGACCGGCTCGACGAGGACAGCCAGCGCCGCCTGACCACCAATCCGCTGCGCATCCTCGATAGCAAGAGCGCCGAGACCCAGGCCCTGCTGGCCGATGCGCCGACCCTGGCCGACTACCTGGACGAGGAGTCCCGCCTGCACTTCGAGGGCGTCAAGGCGCGCCTGGACGCCGTGGGCATCCGCTACGAGATCAACCACAAGCTAGTCCGTGGCCTCGATTACTACAACCGTACCGTGTTCGAGTGGGTCACCGACAAGCTCGGTGCCCAGGGCACCGTGTGCGCCGGCGGCCGTTACGACGGCCTGGTCGGTCAGCTGGGCGGTAAGCCGACGCCGGGCGTGGGCTTCGCCATGGGCGTCGAGCGCCTGGTCCTGCTGCTGGAGACCCTGGAGCTGCTGCCGGCCGAGCTCAATGCCCCGGCCGACCTCTACCTGTGCGCCTTCGGCGAAGCCGCCGAGCTGGCCGGACTGGGGCTGGCCGAGCGCCTGCGCGATGCCATGCCGGGCTTGCGCCTGCTGGTCAATGCCGGCGGCGGCAGCTTCAAGAGTCAGTTCAAGAAGGCCGACAAGAGCGGCGCGCGCTTCGCCCTGATCCTGGGTGAGGACGAACTGGCCGGCCGCGTGGTAGGTTGCAAACCCCTGCGCGACGACGCCGAGCAACAGACCATTGCCTGGGATGCGCTGCCCGCGCATCTCGCCGCCTGCCTGCAGGTCTGAGAATCAAGCGAATTTTAAGGAGTTATCCGGGTGAGCATGACCGAAGAAGAACAGATTGCGCAGATCAAGGAGTGGTGGCAGCGCAACGGCAAGCCCCTGCTGACCGGTGGCGCGCTGGCCCTGGCCCTGGTGTTTGGCTGGCAGGCCTGGCAGCAGCATCAGAGCAACCAGGCCCAGGAGGCATCGCTGCTGTACCAGCAATTGCTGGAGACCAGCCTGACCCCCAGCGGCCAGCCGGATGCCGGCAAGGTCGTCGAACTGGCCGGCAAGCTGAAGAAGGAGCACGCCGGCACGGCCTATGCCCAGTACGCCAGCCTGTTCGTCGCCAAGGTGGCGGTGGAGTCCGGCAAGCTGGACGATGCGGTGGCCGAACTCAAGCCGCTGCTGGACAAACCGGCCGACGCCACCATCGACGAGCTGGCGCGTCAGCGTCTGGCCCGCGTGCTGGCCGCCCAGGACAAGGCCGAGGAAGGCCTCGGGCTGCTCGACGGCGAGGCCGCCAAGGCCTGGCTGGCCAGCCGCGAAGAACTCAAGGGCGATCTGCTGGTGCAACTCGGTCGTAGCGACGAGGCGCATGCCGCCTACCAGAAGGCCAAGGATGCCCTGGCCGAAGATGCCGCCGTGGGCGGCCTGCAGATGAAACTCGATGACCTGGCTAAAGGGGATGCCTGACGTGATGCGCTGGAAGAATGCCGCCGTGCTGGCCCTGGCCGTGATGGCCGTGGGGTGCAGCAGCAACAGCAAGAAGGAACTGCCGCCGAACGAGTTGCCGAAGATCCAGGAGGAGGTGCGCCTGGAGGCCCAGTGGAGCCGCTCCATCGGCGATGGCCAGGGCGAGCTCTACAACATGCTGACCCCGGCCGTCGAGGGTGAGCGCCTGTACGCTGCCGCCGCCAACGGCGAGGTGATGGCTCTGGATCGCCTGACCGGCAAAGTGATTTGGGAAACCGAGCTGGACCTGCCGATCTCCGGCGGTGTCGGTGCCGGCTACGGCCTGGTGCTGGTCGGCACCCTCAAGGGCGAGGTGGTGGCCCTGGACGCCAGCAGCGGCGAAGAGAAGTGGCGCTCGCGCGTCACCAGTGAGGTGCTGTCCGCTCCTGCCACCAATGGCGATGTCGTCGTGGTGCAGACCCAGGACGACCGCCTGATCGCCTTCGACGCCAGCAGCGGCGAGCAGCGCTGGATCTTCGAGAACAGCCCGGCCGTACTGACCCTGCGCGGTACCAGCAGCCCGGTGGTGACCAACCGCCTGGTGGTCGCCGGCCTGTCCAGCGGCAAGCTGCTGGCGCTGGACGCCAGTCGCGGCATCCCGGTGTGGGAGCAGCGCGTGGCCATCCCGCAGGGGCGTTCCGAGCTGGAGCGGGTGGTTGATATCGACGGCAACCTGCTGCTGTCCGGCGGCAACCTCTACGTGGTGACCTACCAGGGCAAGGTCGCGGCCTTCGACTTGGACAGCGGTCGTCCGCTGTGGAATCGCGATGCCTCCAGCTATGTGGGCCTGGCCCAGGGCTTCGGCAGCGTCTACGTGAGCCTGGCCAATGGCGCCGTGGAAGGTGTCGACGAGAACTCCACCTCCGCGCTGTGGAGCAACGATGCCCTGCTGCGTCGCCAGCTGTCCGCGCCGGAAGTGTTCTCCAGCTATGTGGCGGTCGGCGACTTCGAAGGCTACCTGCATCTGCTCAGCCAGGTGGACGGCCACTTCGTCGGTCGCGAGAAGATCGACGGCGACGGCCTGCGCACCCGCCCGCTGGTGGTCGGCGACTGGATCTACGCCTACGGCAACAGCGGCAAGCTGGTCGGCCTGACCATCCGGTAGGATGGCTAGAGTCGCAGGCGAAACCCAGCATCGGCCGCACAGCGCTGGGTTTCGCTAGGCTCTACCCAGCCTGCGGAAGAATGAGTTCGGCCGCTGCCGTTTGACGGTAGCGGCCTTTGTGTTTTTTAGATTTCTTGCTGGAGGAGCCAATGGTTCCGGTAATCGCCCTGGTGGGCCGCCCCAATGTCGGCAAGTCGACGCTGTTCAACCGCCTGACCAAGACCCGCGACGCGATCGTGGCCGAGTACGCCGGCCTGACCCGCGACCGCCAGTACGGCGAGGCCAAGTGGCAGGGGCGTACCTATATCGTCATCGATACCGGCGGCATCTCCGGCGACGAGGAAGGTATCGATGCGAAGATGGCCGAGCAGTCGCTGCAGGCCATCGAGGAGGCCGATGCCGTGCTGTTCATGGTCGACTCGCGCGCGGGGATGACCGCCGCCGACCAGATGATCGCCGAGCACCTGCGCAAGCGGAACAAGCGCAGCTTCCTGGTCGCCAACAAGGTCGACACCGTCGACCCGGATATCGCCCGCGCCGAGTTCAGCCCGCTGGGCCTGGGCGACGCCCTGCCGATCGCCGCCGCTCACGGCCGCGGCATCAGCCAGATGCTGGAAGCCGCGCTGGGCATCTTCCCCAAGGACAATGCCGAAGAAGTGCTCGAAGGCGAGGAGGGCGAGGCCGAGGAAGTGGTTGCCGAGGGTCAGGAGGCCAAGCGCATCCCCGGCCCGAGCGAGAAGGACGGCATCAAGATCGCCATCATCGGCCGCCCCAACGTCGGCAAGTCGACCCTGGTCAACCGCATGCTCGGCGAGGAGCGGGTGATCGTCTACGATCAGGCCGGCACCACCCGCGACAGCATCTATATCCCCTTCGAGCGCGACGAAGAGAAGTACACCCTGATCGACACCGCCGGCGTGCGCCGTCGCGGCAAGATCTTCGAGGCCGTCGAGAAGTTCTCGGTGGTCAAGACCCTGCAGGCCATCCAGGACGCCAACGTGGTGATCTTCGTGATGGACGCCCGCGAAGGCGTGGTCGAGCACGACCTCAACCTGCTCGGCTTCGTGCTGGAGACCGGTCGCGCGCTGGTCATCGCCCTGAACAAGTGGGACGGCATGGAGCAGGGCGAGAAGGACTACGTGAAGACCGAACTGGAGCGCCGGCTGATGTTCGTCGACTGGGCGGATATCCACTTCATTTCCGCCAAGCACGGCACCGGCGTCGGCCACCTGTACAAGTCGGTACAGACCGCCTTCAAGGCCGCCGTCACTCGCTGGCCGACCAACCGCCTGACGCAGATCCTCGAGGACTGCGTGCAGGAGCACCAGCCGCCGACCGTCAACGGCCGCCGCATCAAGCTGCGTTATGCCCACCTGGGCGGCGCCAACCCACCGCTGATCGTGATCCACGGCAACCAGGTGGACGCGGTGCCGAAGACCTACACCCGCTACCTGGAGAACACCTATCGGCGCGTGCTCAAGCTGGTCGGCACGCCGATCCGCATCGAGTACAAGGGCGGCGAGAACCCCTACGAGGGCAAGAAGAACAAGCTCACCGAGCGCCAGGTCAACCGCAAGCGCCGCCTGATGAGCCACCACAAGAAGGCCGAGAAGAAGCGCAAGGACAAGAAAAGATAGCCATAAGCGGCAAGCCTCAAGCTGCAAGTGAAGCCGGGCCGCTTTTGCGTGCGGCTTGAAGCTTGTAGCTTGCAGCTTTCCCCGAGGACGTCCCGATGCTCGCCAGCAAGCTGCCGCATGTCGGCACCACCATCTTCACCCGCATGTCCCAGCTGGCCGCCGAGGTCGGTGCCCTCAACCTGTCCCAGGGCTTTCCCGATTTCGACGGCCCGCAGGCCCTGCGCGAGGCGGTGGCGCGCCATGTGCTGGAGGGACGCAACCAGTACTGCCCGATGACCGGCCTGCCGGCCCTGCGCCAGCAGGTGGCGGCCAAGCTCTCGCGCAGCTATGGCGTGCAGCGCGATGCCGACAGCGAGATCACCATCACCCCCGGCGCCACCGAGGCGATCTTCTGTGCGGTGCAGGCGCTGATCCACCCGGGCGACGAGGCCATCGTCCTCGACCCCTGCTACGACAGCTACGAGCCCTCGGTGGAGCTGGCCGGCGGCCGCTGCGTGCATGTGCCGCTGGCCCTGCCGGACTTCGCCGTGGACTGGCAGCGCCTGGCCGATGCGATCGGCCCGCGTACCCGGCTGATCTTCCTCAACTCGCCGCACAACCCCAGCGGCGCGCTGCTGACCCGTAGCGACCTCGACCGCCTGGCGGCGCTGATCCGTGGCCGCGATATCCATATCGTCAGCGACGAGGTCTACGAGCACCTGATCTACGACGGCGTGCGGCATGCCAGCGTGCTGGCCCATGAAGAGCTCTATGCCCGGGCCTTCGTGGTCAGCTCCTTCGGCAAGACCTACCACGTCACCGGCTGGAAGACCGGCTACGTGGTGGCGCCGCCTGCGCTCACCGCCGAGCTGCGCAAGATCCACCAGTACGTCAACTTCTGCGGGGTGACCCCGCTGCAGCATGCCCTGGCCGACTTTATGGCCGCATGCCCACAACATGTGGAGGAGCTGCCGACCTTCTACCAGGCCAAGCGCGACCTGTTCTGCGACCTGCTGGCCGGCTCGCGCTTCGGCTTCACCCGCGCGCCCGGTACCTACTTCCAGCTGGCCGACTACTCGGCGATCCGCCCGGATCTGGACGATGTGGCCATGGCCGAATGGCTGACCCGCGAACACGGCGTGGCGGCCATTCCGGTCTCGGTGTTCTACCAGCAGCCTCCGGCCGAGATGCGCCTGGTGCGTTTCTGCTTCGCCAAGCGCGAGGAGACGCTGCGCCAGGCCGCCGCCAAACTCTGCGCGGTGTAGGGTGGATAACCGCGAAGCGTTATCCACCGAGTTCTGGTGGATGTGAAAAACGACATCCACCCTACGGCGAGTGATATGAGATGAGCGACAAACCCGACCTCGAGCTGGCGTTGATCCAGAGCGAACTGGACTGGCACGACCCGGCCGCCAACCGCGCGCGCTTCGAGCCCTTGCTTACGCAGGCGCGCGGCGCCGACCTGGTGGTGCTGCCGGAGATGTTCAGCACCGGCTTCTCCATGCACTCGGCCGAACTGGCCGAGCCCGAGGACGGCCCGACCACGGCCTGGCTGCGCGAGCAGGCCCGGCGCATCGGCGCGGTGGTCACCGGCAGCCTGATCATCCGTGCCGCCGATGACAGCTATCGCAACCGCCTGTTGTGGGCGCGTCCGGACGCTTCGCTGGCGCACTACGACAAGCGCCACCTGTTTCGCATGGCCGGCGAGCACAAGCACTACGCGGCGGGCGAGGAGCAGGTGGTGCTGGAGCTCAAGGGTTGGCGGGTGCGCCCGTTGATCTGCTACGACCTGCGCTTCCCGGTGTGGAGCCGCGACGCCGGCGGCACCGACCTGCTGCTCTACACCGCCAACTGGCCGGCCGCGCGGCGCCAGCACTGGAACCGCCTGCTGCCGGCGCGGGCCATCGAGAACCTGTGCTATGTCGCGGCGGTCAACCGCATCGGCCAGGACGGCAAGGGCCACGCCTACGCGGGCGACAGCCAGGTGCTGGATTTCCAGGGCGAGCCCCTGCTGGCGCCGGGCGATGCCGCCGGGGTATTTCGCGTGCGTCTGTCGAGCGGCGAACTGACGGCCTACCGCGAACGTTTTCCGGCCCATCTGGATGCAGATGGATTCCGCCTGAGCTAGTTCAGGGTTGCTTCAGATAGCTGTCGTAGATGGCCTGGTAGCGGCCACTGGCCTTGAGCTCCTGCAGGCCGGCGTTGAAGTCGTCGCGGATATTCTCCGAGCGGAACACCGGTCGGTAGTTCAGCGGGTCTTCCTCGACGAACTCGTGGAAATCCACCGATTTGGCCTTGAACAGGGAAGTGCGGCCGAGTAGCTGCTCGAAGTACTGGTAGATGCTCTGGTCGCTCAGCACCACGTCGTAGCGGCCCTTGTTCAGGCCAAGGACTTGCAGCTCCTGATTGTTCTGCTCGAAGTAGAGCCCGGCGGCCTGGCTGGCGGCCAGCCATTCAGGGTAGCGTTTGGCCGCTCCCTGGAAGGCGACGATGCTCAGGCCGCGCAGGTCGGCCGGTTCGGTGATTTTCAGGCGGCGCCCCTTCAGGGTGACGAAGACATTGTGGTAGAGCACGGCCGGGTCGCCGTAATGGGCGCCCGCGCTGCTGAGATCCTGGCCGAGGTCGGTCATCGCCGCGTCCACCTCGGCCTGGCGAAAGGCCAGCGGCACTCGGGCGAGTGGGTAGTAGCGCGGTTTCAGCCGATGGCCGCGAAAGGCCAGGGCCTCGCCTATGACCTCCAGCTCGATGCCGCTGTCGCTTTCGGGAAAGCAGTAGGGTGGAATCTTCTCGCCGAAGGCCATCACCACATCCTCTGCCAGTGCCGACCCGGTAAAGGCCAGGAGCAGGGAGAACAGCAGGGGGCGCAGTGAGGGCATGGCGTGGGCTCCACGGGGTGGGCTTGTTCTGAGTCTAGAGCAGCATCCGCTCGGGCGAGCAAAAAGAAGGGGAGCTCTCGCTCCCCTTCATTCGGCTCAGGCCGCCGAGGCCTTTTCCTGTTCCTGGCTCAGGGCACGGTTGAGTGCGCTGAACAGGGCGCGGAAGGTCGCGGTGGTGAGGTTTTCGTCGACGCCGATGCCGTGCAGCGGGCGGCCGCCGTTCAGGCGTACCTCGATATAGGCCGCGGCCTGGGCATTGGTGCCGGCGCCGATGGCGTGCTCGTGGTAGTCCATGATCTCGATGCTCTGCGGCAGCGCGGCGACCAGCGCCTCCAGCGGGCCCTTGCCGGTGCCGTGCTTGCGGCGCAGTTCGCCGTCGCAGGTGACGTCGACGTCCACGGTGCAGATGCCGTTCTCCTCCTGCAGGCGATGGCTCTTCAGCGCGTAGGGGCTGTCGGCCTGCAGGTACTCGCTTTCCAGCAGCCGGTAGATCTGCTGGGCGGTCATCTCCAGGCCGAGACGATCGGTCTCGCGCTGTACCACCTGGCTGAACTCGATCTGCAGGCGGCGCGGCAGGCTGATGCCGTATTCCTGCTCGAGCAGGAAGGTGATGCCGCCCTTGCCGGACTGGCTGTTCACGCGAATGACGGCTTCATAGTCGCGGCCTATATCGGCCGGGTCGATCGGCAGGTAGGGCACTTCCCACAGCGTATCGTCCTTCTGCTGGGCGAAGCCCTTGCGGATGGCGTCCTGGTGCGAGCCGGAGAAGGCGGTGTGGACCAGGTCGCCGACATAGGGATGACGCGGGTGCACCGGAATCTGGTTGCAGTCCTCGACCACCTTGCGCACGGCGTCGATGTCGGAGAAGTCGAGCTTGGGGTCCACGCCCTGGGTGTACATGTTCAGCGCCATGGTCACCAGGCACAGGTTGCCGGTGCGCTCGCCGTTGCCGAACAGGCAGCCTTCCACGCGGTCGGCGCCGGCCATCAGCGCCAGCTCCGAGGCGGCCACGCCGGTGCCGCGGTCGTTATGGGTGTGCAGGCTGATGATCAGGCTGTCGCGCTTGTCCACGTGACGGCAGAACCACTCGATCTGGTCGGCATAGTGGTTCGGCGTGGCGCACTCGACGGTGGCCGGCAGGTTGAGGATCAGGCGTTGGCTCGGGGTCGGCTGGAACACCTCGATCACCGCGTTGCACACCTCGACGGCGAAGTCGGTCTCGGTGCTGCTGAACACCTCGGGCGAATACTCGAAGCCCCACCGGGTCTCGGGAGCGGCATCGGCCAGGCGCTTGATGGTCTTGCCGGCGGCCACGGCGATGGCCTTGACGCCGGCCTTGTCCTGGTTGAAGACGATCTTGCGGAAGCTCGGCGCGGTGGCGTTGTAGTAGTGGACGATGGCCTTCTTGGCGCCCTTGAGCGACTCGAAGGTACGCTCGATGAGGTCGTCGCGGGCCTGGGTCAGCACCTGGATGGTCACGTCGTCGGGGATATGGCCGCCTTCGATCAGTTCGCGCACGAAGTCGAAGTCGGTCTGCGAGGCTGACGGGAAGCCTACTTCGATCTCCTTCAGGCCCACGGCCAGCAGGCACTTGAAGAAGCGCATCTTCTTCTCGGCATCCATCGGTTCGATCAGCGACTGGTTGCCGTCGCGCAGGTCGGTGGACAGCCAGATCGGTGCCTGGTCGATGGCCTTGTCCGGCCAGGTGCGGTCGGGCAGGGCAATCGGCGTGAAGGGGCGGTACTTCTTCGATGGGTCTTTGAGCATGGTCATGGGCGAAATCCTGAAGGCGAGGCTTGGCGAGGTTGGCGCGAATCAAAGGGGCGGGCTTTAGCCACGCAGTCGCGGTGCAACCAGGCGCTGGCAGGCGTGCTGCCTGCGAAGAATGAGGGTGTGAGCTGTATGCATGCCGATTACCCTACTGGTCAAGGGTAATTATGGCAATGCCTGCAGATAAAACGCTATGAAATAGCTATTTTCTTGCCGTGAGGGTGAATTGTTGCGTGTTGTCGGCTTTTTGTGGCGGCTGATTGCTTGGCGATCAGGACAGCAGGCTGAGCACTGCCTGGGGCCGTTGGTTGGCCTGGGCCAGGACGCTTTGCGCGGCCTGCTGAATGATCTGCTTGGACACCAGAGTGCTGGTCTCGCTGGCGAAGTCGGTGTCGAGAATGCGCGAGCGGCTGGCGGAGGCGTTCTCGGCGATGCTCTGCAGGTTCTCGATGGTGGATTGCAGGCGGTTCTGCACGGCGCCCATATAGGCGCGCTGACGATCGATGTAGGCCAGCGCATCGTCGATGTCCATCACCGCCAGGCCGGGTAGGTCGACCAGGTCCAGGCGGCTCAGGGCCAGGCTGTCGGCGCTGAAGGAGCTGATGCCGATCCGGATGGTTTCGTAGGCTTCGGCGCCGACCTGGAAGTGGGTCTGGGCATTGCCGCCGACGCCGTTCGGGTTGAACAGCTCCGGCTCGTCGAGGGCGAAGCCCTGCGAGCCGGGCAGGCCGGTTCCCCGGTTGGGCAGCACGCTCTCGGCGGTCAGTTCGTTGCCGCCGTCGGCATCCAGGCCGCCGATGGCGCCGGTATCGGCGTTGGTCAGGTTCATGCCTGCGACAAAGGCCGAAGCGTCGGCATTGAACTGGGCGTCGAAGTCGGCCAGGCTGGAAAAGGCTCCTTTGCTGGCGTTGGTGAGCGCCTGATCGAGCGTCGAGCCAGCATTGGCGTTCAGGTAGCCCATGATGTCCTTGATGCCCTTGCCACCGGCCGCCTTGACGCTGTCGTGCATATAGCGAATGGCCGCATAGCCGGCGGAGTAGCCGGCCGAACCACTGACATCGTCGGCGTTGTAGGCGGCCAGGATGGCGGTGACGTCGGTGCCGCCTGCGGTGTCGGCGAACAGGCGCTCGTCGGCGCCATGCACCGCCTCGGCCGCGCCTTCGATGAACCAGCTGGTCAGGCCCGTCGCGAAGTTCATGGTGCGGCCCATTACCGCGTGAGCCATCTCGTGGGCTATCACCCTGTCGGTGTACTGCGCCGGGTTGGTGCCGCCGTTGGGGAGGGTCGCGGCGTCGAAGTAGGCCAGGTTGACGTCCAGTACCTGATTCAGCACGCGGCCGCTGGCGTCCGCCCCGCTGTAGGACACCGATGCCAGGGCGGTGCTACTGCTGTCATTGCTGAGGGTGATTTCCAGCTTGCTGCCGCCGGCGCGCAGGCCGTAGGCGTCGAAGACGCGCTGCTCGCCTTCGCTGATCCAGAAGCCCTTGAGCGAGTTGAGCACGGCACGCTGGTCGAGGTCTCCGAGCACCGAGTAGCTGCCCTGGTCGAACACCTTGCGTCCGGCGAAGGTGGTGGTCTCGTTGACCCGGTTGATCTCCTGCAGCAGTTGCTGGGCTTCCTGGTCGAGGGCCTGGCGCTCGCTGAGGCCGTTGGAGCCGTTCATCGCCTGCAGGCCGAGCGCGCGGATGCGCTGCAGGGCGTCGGTGACGCTTTGCAGCGCACCTTCCGCTACCTGCAGCAGCGAAATACCATCGTTGGCATTCCGTATCGCCACGTTCAGACCCCGCACCTGCGAGGTCAGTCGATTGGAAATCTGCAGCCCGGCGGCATCGTCCTTGGCGCTATTGATCCGCTGCCCGGTGGACAGGCGTTGCAGCGCCGTATTGAGGCCCGTGCTGTTGCTTTCCAGTTGGCGACGCGTGAATGACGACGAGATGTTGGTATTGACCGTCAGCATCCAGTCGGCTCACACAAATTGGCCGGACGGCAGTCCGGCTTCACTGGATAGATCGGCTCGGCAGGAAGTGGCTTGAGCGGCTGGGGAGGGAACCCGACGAACGGTAAGGTTCAGGGCCGGAACTGGCCGATGAAGATCGCCGGGTCGACGCGCGCGTCGTTGAGGCTGAGGTTCCAGTGCAGGTGCGGTCCGGTGGCGCGGCCGGTGGCGCCGACCTTGCCCAGCACGGCGCCGCGTGGCAGCTCGTCGGCGGGCTTCACGCTCACCGCCGACAGGTGGCAGAACATGCTGATCAGCCCCTGGCCGTGGTCGACGAACACCGTCTTGCCGTTGAAGAAGTAGTCGCCGATCAGTATCACCCGGCCGGCGGCCGGCGCCTTGATCGGCGTGCCGGCGCCCACGGCGAAGTCCAGCCCGGAGTGCGGGTTGCGTTCCTCGCCGTTGAAGAAGCGGCGCAGGCCGAAGGGCGAGGACAGCGGGCCGTCGACCGGCTTGTCGAGCAGCAGGTTGCTCGGCTGGCGCGGGCTGAACTGGCGGTAGGCGGCGCTCTGTTCGGCCAGTTCGCGCTCGATGCGCTTGAGATTGGCCGGGCTCGGATTGACCTGTTCCTGGTTGTTCAGGGTGATGCGCTGCTCGCGGTAATGCCTGGCGCCGACGCGAAAGTTCAGGGCGCGGCCATCCGCCTCGATGCGCTGCTCGCCCGGCGCCACGGTCAGCGGGATGCCGACTATGGCGATCCAGCGCCGGCCATCCTCCTTGATCACCAGCACCGGTTTGCCCTGGTAGCGAACCTGCGGCGCATCCTGGCCGTCGCCCAGGTCGAGCACGGCGACGCCGCCGGGCACCGGCTTGTTCAGCAGGCGGGTGATAAAGCCCTCGGCCTGGGCAGGCAGGGCGAGGCAAAGCAGGGTGAACAGGCAGACGAGGCGCATGGGCTATCCATGTGGCGATATCAGTCGAGCAGGGACAGGGTCACCGGCTCAAGATGGTTGTCCTCGACCCGCACGTCCAGTACGCCTTCGCCCAGGCGCGCCTTGAGGCGCTGGCCGGGCTGGGTCTGGCTGGCGGCGCGGATCGCCTGGCCGCGTTCGTCGAGGAGGATGCTGTAGCCGCGGCCGAGGGTGGCCAGCGGGCTGACGATATGCAGTTGCTGGCTGGCGGCGGCCAGTTGCTGGCGCTGCTGGCGCAGTTGCAACTGGATGGCGCGCGGCAGGCGCGCGGCCAGGCTGTCCAGGCGCTGGCGCAGCAGGGCCAGGGCGCGGCCCGGGTGCTGGGCGTTGAGGCGGCCCTCCAGGCGCGCCAGGCGCTCGTGGCGGCTATTGGTTTGCTGGGCGAAGGCGCGGCGCAGGCGCATATCCAGATCATCCAGGCGCTGGGCCTGCTGGCGCAGGCGCTCGCCGGGGTGGCGCAGGCGCCGGGCCAGGCCGTCCAGGCGCAGGCGCTCGCGGACCAGGCGGCTCTGCAGGCTCAGGGCCAGGCGGCGCTTGAGGCCGTCCAGGCGGCGCTGCAGCTCCGAGCTGTCCGGTGCCAGCAGTTCGGCGGCGGCCGAGGGGGTCGGCGCGCGCACGTCGGCGACGAAGTCGCTGATCGATACATCGGTCTCATGGCCGACGGCGCTGACGATGGGCGTGGCGCAGGCGGCCACGGCGCGCGCCACGGCTTCCTCGTTGAAACACCAGAGGTCTTCCAGCGAGCCGCCGCCGCGGGCCAGGATGATGGCGTCGAAGCCGGCGCGGTCGGCCAGCTCAAGGGCGCGGACGATCTGCGCGGTGGCATCGAAGCCCTGCACGGCGGTGGGCACCAGGGTCAGCGCCACCTGCGGCGCGCGGCGGCGGAACACGCTGATGATGTCGCGGATCACCGCGCCGGTCGGCGAACTGACGATGCCGATGCGCTGCGGGTGGGCGGGCAGGGCGCGCTTGCGTTCGGCGGCGAACAGGCCCTCGGCCGCGAGCTTCTCCTTGAGCGCCTCGAAGGCCAGGCGCAGGGCGCCGTCGCCGGCCGGCTCCAGCATATCGAGGATCAGCTGATAGTCGCCGCGCCCCTCGAACAGCGAGACCTTGCCGCGCACCCGCACCGCCAGGCCGTCTCGCAGGGCCTGGCGCACGCGCGCGGCGTTCTGCCGGAACAGCGCGCAGCGCACCTGGGCCTGGCTGTCCTTGAGGGTGAAATAGATGTGGCCGGAGGCCGGGCGGGCCAGGTTGGATATCTCGCCCTCGACCCAGACCTGGGCGAACACGTCCTCCAGCAGCAGGCGGGCGCGGTTGTTCAGTTGGCTGACGCTGAGTACGTCGCGGTCGAGGCCGAGGCGCTGGAAGGGATCGTTGAGCATGGCGGCATGATAAAGGCTTTACCGCCGGGGCCATAGCCGCTTGACCGGCCCGTCACCGGCATTAAGCTGCGCGCCTTTGTGCGTTTCGGTATGCCTGTCATGAGCGAGCAGATCATCCTCGTCCCCCGCATCTCCAGCCTGCCCGAGCACGAGGCCCGGGCAGGCCTGCTGCTGCGCTGGCTGGTCAGGCGCGACATAGTGGCCGCACTGCCGAGCACCTGCGGCGCCCTGGGCAACGGCATGGCCCATGCCATTGCGGCGGGCGCGCGGGCGATCGCCGAGCGCCCCGAGCGGCTACCCTTCGAGCAGCCGCTCAACGGCCTGCAGATCGTCAGCAAACGCTGCATCTATACGCCGAGCGAAGACTTCCTCGAGGAGGCCGGTTGCCCCGAGTGCCGCCAGGAGATAGGCGAGGCCCTGTTCGACAGCCTCGACGAGTGGATGCCCGGCGACACCGACAACTTCACCTGCCCTGAATGCGGCCACGAGGACGATATCAACGGCTTCCTGTTCCTGCAGCCCTGCGCGTTCTCCAATCTCGGCTTGGTCTTCAACGGCTGGGGCCCGGCCGGCCTGCGCCAGGCCTTCGTCGACGAGCTGGCCGAGCGCCTCGGTTATCCGCTGGCCCAGGTGCGGGTAAAACGCTGAGCGCACATTGAGCGCGGGCGCTCTGCTGGGTATAATGCCGCGCTTCTTATTTTTCCCTCCCGGGAGCCCCGCCATGCTGCGCATCAGCCAAGAAGCACTCACCTTCGACGACGTTCTGCTCATCCCCGGTTATTCCGAAGTCCTGCCCAAGGACGTCAGTCTCAAGACCCGCCTGACCCGTGGCATCGAGCTGAACATCCCGCTGCTGTCCGCCGCGATGGATACCGTCACCGAAGCGCGCCTGGCCATCGCCATGGCCCAGGAAGGCGGCATCGGCATCATCCACAAGAACATGACCATCGAGCAGCAGGCCGCCGAGGTGCGCAAGGTCAAGAAGTTCGAGGCCGGCGTGGTCAAGGACCCGATCACCATCGAGGCTGACGCCACCGTGCGCGACCTGTTCGAGCTGACCCGCCAGCACAACATTTCCGGCGTGCCGGTGCTGTCCAACGGCGATCTGGTCGGCATCGTCACCTCCCGCGACGTGCGCTTCGAGAACCGCCTGGACGCCCTGGTGCGCGACGTGATGACGCCCAAGGAGCGCCTGGTCACCGTGCCGGAAGGGGCCGACAAGGAGACCGTGCGCGAGCTGCTGCACAAGCACCGCATCGAGAAGGTGCTGATCGTCGACGGCGCCTTCAGCCTCAAGGGCATGATGACCGTCAAGGACATCGAGAAGGCCAAGGCTTACCCGCTGGCCAGCAAGGACGACCAGGGCCGCCTGCGCGTCGGTGCCGCCGTCGGCACCGGCGCCGATACCGGTGACCGCGTGGCCGCGCTGGTCCACGCCGGCGTCGACGTGATCATCGTCGACACCGCCCACGGCCACTCCAAGGGCGTGATCGACCGCGTGCGCTGGGTCAAGCAGAACTTCCCGGAAGTCCAGGTGATCGGCGGCAATATCGCCACCGGCGAGGCCGCCAAGGCGCTGGTCGAGGCCGGTGCCGACGGCGTCAAGGTCGGCATCGGCCCGGGCTCCATCTGCACCACCCGCATCGTCGCCGGCGTCGGCGTGCCGCAGATCAGCGCCGTGGCCAATGTCGCCGCCGCCCTGGCCGGCACCGGCGTCCCGCTGATCGCCGATGGCGGCATCCGCTTCTCCGGCGACCTGTCCAAGGCCATAGTCGCCGGCGCCTCCGCCGTGATGATCGGCTCCATGCTGGCCGGTACCGAAGAGGCGCCGGGCGAGGTCGAGCTGTTCCAGGGCCGCTCCTACAAGGCCTATCGCGGTATGGGCTCGCTGGGCGCCATGGCCCAGGCCCAGGGTTCCTCCGATCGCTACTTCCAGGATTCCTCGGCCGGCGCCGAGAAGCTGGTGCCGGAAGGCATCGAGGGCCGCGTGCCGTACAAGGGCGCCATGGCCGCCATCGTCCACCAGCTGATGGGCGGCCTGCGCGCCTCCATGGGCTACACCGGCTGCGCCACCATCGAGGAGATGCGCAGCAAGCCGGAGTTCGTGCGCATCACCGGCGCCGGCATGGCCGAGTCGCACGTGCACGACGTGCAGATCACCAAGGAAGCCCCGAACTACCGGGTCGGCTGAGCCGACTAGCCGCAAGCCGCAAGCCGCAAGCTATAAGCTGGGGCGTTGCGGCTGCAGCGCTCTATTTCAACTTGCAGCTTGCAGCTTGAGGCTTGCAGCTGCCTCGTAGAGGCACCCCATGGCTCACCACGACATTCACGCCCACCGCATCCTCATCCTGGATTTCGGCTCCCAGTACACCCAGCTGATTGCCCGCCGCGTGCGTGAGATCGGCGTGTACTGCGAGATCCATCCCTTCGACATGGCCGACGAGGCGATCCTCGCCTTCGCCCCGCGCGGCATCATCCTCGCCGGTGGTCCGGAGTCGGTGCACGAGGCCAACAGCCCGCGCGCGCCGCAGGCGGTGTTCGACCTCAAGGTGCCGCTGCTGGGCATCTGCTACGGCATGCAGACCATGGCCGAGCAACTCGGTGGCAAGGTGGAAGGCTCCAGCCTGCGCGAGTTCGGCTACGCCCGCGTCGACGTGGTCGGCAAGGCGCGCCTGCTCGACGGCATCGAGGACCATGTGGACGCCGACGGCGTGCTCGGCCTGGACGTGTGGATGAGCCATGGCGACAAGGTCACCGCCCTGCCGGCCGGTTTCCACATCCTCGCCAGCACCCCGAGCTGCCCGATCGCCGCCATGGCCGACGACGGTCGCGCCTATTACGGCGTGCAGTTCCACCCGGAAGTGACCCACACCAAGCAGGGTGGGCGCATCCTCTCGCGCTTCGTGCTGGACATCTGCGGCTGCGCGGCCCTGTGGACCCCGGCCAACATAGTCGAGGACGCCATCGCCAGCGTGCGCGCCCAGGTCGGCGGCTCCAAGGTGCTGCTGGGCCTGTCCGGTGGGGTCGACTCCTCGGTGGTCGCGGCCCTGCTGCACAAGGCCATCGGCGACCAGCTGACCTGCGTGTTCGTCGACAACGGCCTGCTGCGCCACCAGGAGGGCGACCAGGTGATGGCCATGTTCGCCGAGAACATGGGCGTGAAGGTGATCCGCGCCAACGCCGAGGACAAGTTCCTCGGTCGCCTGGCCGGCGTCGCCGACCCGGAGGAGAAGCGCAAGATCATCGGCCGCACCTTCATCGAGGTGTTCGACGAGGAAGCCACCAAGCTGCAGGACGTGCGGTTCCTCGCCCAGGGCACCATCTACCCGGACGTGATCGAGTCGGCCGGCGCCAAGACCGGCAAGGCTCATGTCATCAAATCCCACCACAATGTCGGCGGCCTGCCGGAAGACATGGCCTTCGAACTGGTCGAGCCGCTGCGCGAGCTGTTCAAGGACGAGGTGCGCAAGATCGGCCTGGAGCTGGGCCTGCCCTACGACATGGTCTACCGTCACCCGTTCCCGGGTCCGGGCCTGGGCGTGCGCATCCTCGGCGAGGTGAAGAAGGAATACGCCGACCTGCTGCGCCTGGCTGACCATATCTTCATCGAGGAGCTGCGCAACTTCGACTGGTACCACAAGACCAGCCAGGCCTTCGTGGTGTTCCAGCCGGTGAAGTCGGTCGGCGTGGTCGGCGACGGTCGGCGCTACGCCTGGGTCGTGGCCCTGCGCGCCGTGGAGACCATCGACTTCATGACCGCGCGCTGGGCGCACCTGCCCTATGAACTGCTGGAGAAGGTCTCCAACCGCATCATCAACGAGATCGAGGGCATCTCGCGCGTCACCTACGACGTGTCGAGCAAGCCGCCGGCCACCATCGAGTGGGAGTGAGCGAAAGGGCAGCGCAAGCTGCCCTTTTCGTTTATCCGGTCCACGCAAGATGCCGATTCCATCTAATGAGGCGGGGGGCTGCGGGCCTAAGCTGAGAGGTGATGCGCTTATTCGCGAGGATAGGATCATGGCTTCTCATGTCGATTGGCGGCTGCGCGGCGCGGGCGTCGACCTGTGCAACTGCGATTACGGCTGTCCCTGCCAGTTCAATGCCCTGCCGAGCCATGGCAAGTGCGAGGCGGCGGTGGGCTTTCATATAGTCGAGGGGCACTTCGGCGAGGTTGTGCTCGACGACCTGCATGTCGCCTGCACCTTCGCCTGGCCGGGGCCGATCCACGAGGGGCAGGGCCAGTGCCAGGCCTTTATCGACGAGCGTGCCAGCGAGGCCCAGCGCCAGGCCCTGCTGACCATCCTCAGCGGTCAGGAGCAGGAGCCCACGGCCTTCTTCGCCATCTTCGCCAGCACGCTGGCGACCATGCACGAGCCACAGTTCCTGCCGGTCGAGGTGCTTACCGACCGCGCCGGCCTGACCGCCAGCATCCGCGTGCCGGGGGCCATCGACGGGCGCGCGGAGCCGATTCGCAACCCCATGGACGGCTCGGTGCATAGGGTCAAGGTGGTGCTGCCCGAGGGCTTCGAGTTCACCGAGACGGACTGCGCCAGCGCCAGCTTCCGCACCCAGGGCGCCATCGCCTTGGACTATGCCGGGCGCAACGCCATGCTCTACGACCTGCACATGGGCCCCAATGGCATCATCCGCGCCTAGTCGTTTCGACTGGGGCGCCGTCGGCGCGAGCTCCGGGGTGCTGTCGCTCGGCGCGGCGGCCTGGTACTGGTCGGCGCACCAGGCGGCGGGCATGGCGGCCATGGGCGATATGCCGATGCCGCCGACCCTGTGGCTCTCGGTGCAGGGGCTGCTGGTCTTCGCCATGTGGCTGGTGATGATGCAGGCGATGATGCTGCCGGCCGCGCTGCCGGTGTTCCTGCTCTATCGCCGCTGCCTGCAGCGCGACAGCGCCCGCCCGCTCAAGCAGGCGGTGTTCTGTGCTGCCTACGCCTTGGTGTGGAGCGGCTTCGCCCTGCTCATGACCTTGCTGCAGGCCCTGGGCGAGTGGCTCGGCTGGCTCGACCCCATGGCCCTGCGCCTGCCGCCGCTGCTGGGCGCGCCGATACTGCTGCTGGCCGGCGTCTATCAGATGAGCCAGGCCAAGGCCGCCTGTCTCGCCCATTGTCAGAGCCCGCTGGGCTTCCTCCAGCACCATGCGCGCCCCGGTGCGCTCGGTGCCTGGCGCCTGGGGCTGCATCACGGCCTGTACTGCGTCGGCTGCTGCTGGGCGCTGATGCTGGTGCTGCTGGTAGTCGGCGCGATGAGCCTGTGGGGCATGGCCGCACTGGCGCTGCTGGTGCTGGCAGAGAAGCTGCTGCCCCTGGGCGCGGCCTGGCGCCGGGGCAGCGGCGTTCTGCTGCTCGCCGGCGGCGTGCTGCTGGCACTCTGGCCCTGAGCGGCGCGGCTGCGACATTCCCGCGTTCGACTTGGCCGGTGCCGAGCGCCTAAAATCGCAGCCTTTGTCATTGGCGCTAGAGCGCCGCGCATTGAAGGTGAGCGATGAATCTGAGCCGCAGGCAGGTGGTCGCCGGTCTGGCCGCCCTGGGCGTGGCGGGGCTCGGCGCCGGTGGCGTGCGCTACTGGCTGGGGCGCACGCGGGATGTGGCGAGCCACGACTACGAGCTGATCGCCGCGCCGCTTGATCTGGAGCTGGTGCCGGGGCACAGGACCCCGGCCTGGGCCTACGGCGGCCAGGCGCCCGGCCTGGAGCTGCGCTGCCGGCAGGGCGAGCGCCTGCGCGTGCGCTTCATCAACCGGCTGGAAGTGGAGACCACCATCCACTGGCACGGCATCCGCCTGCCCATCGACATGGACGGCGTGCCCTACGTCTCGCAGCTGCCGGTCAAGCCGGGCGAGTACTTCGACTACGAATTCGTCTGCCCGGACGCCGGCAGCTACTGGTACCACCCGCACACCGCCAGCGCCGAGCAGCTCGGGCGCGGTCTGGTCGGCCCGCTGATCGTCGAGGAACGCGAGCCGAGCGGCTTCGCCCACGAGCGCACGCTGAGCCTGAAGACCTGGCACGTGGACGAGCGGGGCGCCTTCACCGCCTTCTCGCTGCCGCGCCTGGCGGCGCGCGAGGGCACCCGCGGGCGCCTGTCGAGCATCAACGGTGTGCCCAACCCGACCCTGGAGCTGCCGGCCGGGCAAGTGGTGCGCCTGCGCCTGATCAACGTCGACAGCACCGTCACCTACCGGCTCAACCTGCCGGGCGGCGAGGCGCGAATCTATGCGCTGGATGGCAACCCGGTCGAGCCGCGTCCGCTGGGCAAGGACCATTGGCTGGGGCCGGGCATGCGCCTCGACCTGGCGCTGAAGGTGCCGGCGGCCGGTAACGAGCTGCCGCTGCGCAACGGCCCGCTGCGTCTGGCCACCCTGCGCAGCGTGGCCAGCGGCGAGGCGCCCGGCGACTGGCCGCCGCCCCTGCCGGCCAATCCGGTGGCCGAGCCCGACCTGGCTCGGGCCGAGACCCTGCGCTTCAACTTCGAGTGGACCGCCACGCTGGCCGACCCGCGGAAGGGGCCGGCACGCTACTGGCAGATCAACGGCCAGGCCTGGGATATCAACGACAAGCGCTGCGCCGAGCGGCCCATCGCCAGCCTCAGGCACGGCGGCCACTACATCTTCGTGCTGCGCAACATGGCCCAGTACCAGCACCCCATCCATCTGCACGGCATGAGCTTCAAGGTGCTGGACTCCGACCGCAAGCGCATCACCCCCTACTTCACCGATACCTATCTGCTGGGCAAGAACGAGACGGCGCGCATCGCCTTCGTCGCCGATAACCCGGGGGTATGGATGTTCCACTGCCATGTGATCGACCATATGGAAACCGGCCTGATGGCCGCCATCGAGGTGGTATGAGCAGCAAGCTACAAGCCGCAGGCCGCAAGCGGCGGGTGTTGCCCAGCGCCTGCCCCCGGGGGTGGCGATGAGCAGGCCACGGATAGTCGATCGCTCCCGCGATGAGGCATTCATGCGCGAGGCGCTGGAGCAGGCCGCATTGGGCGCGCAACGCGGCGAGGTGCCGGTGGGCGCGTTGCTGGTGCAGGACGGCGAGGTGATAGGGCGTGGTTTCAACTGCCCGATCTCCACCAGCGACCCCAGCGCCCATGCCGAGATGGTGGCAATCCGCGCCGCCGCCGGCGCGCTGCGGAACTACCGCCTGCCCGGCAGCACCCTGTACGTGACCCTGGAGCCCTGCAGCATGTGCGCCGGGCTGATCGTGCATTCGCGCATCGCCAGGGTGGTCTACGGCACCACCGAACCCAAGGCCGGGGTGGCGGTCAGTCGCGGGCAGTTCTTCGAGCAGGCCTTTCTCAATCACCGGGTGCTGATCGAGGGCGGGCTGCTGGCGCAGGAGTGCGGCGAGCTGCTCAGCGCCTTCTTCAAGGCGCGGCGCGGCGGCGAGCGGTAGTCCGGATGCCAGCCACAGCCGGGCTACAGCTGGCTCGGCTCTTCCTTGGGAATGGTCTTGTTCACGCCCGGCACGTGCAGGCCGCTCTCGGCCACCTGGGTGCCTTCCAGCTGCGGCTGGGTCACCCAGTTGAGGATGTCGTAGTAGCGGCGGATGTTGCGCACGAAGTGCACGGTCTCGCCGCCGCGCGCGTAGCCGTAGCGGGTTTTGCTGTACCACTGCTTCTGCGCCAGGCGCGGCAGCATCTTCTGCACGTCCAGCCACTTGTTCGGATTGAGGCCCTCGGCCTTGGCCAGCTTGCGCGCGTCGGCCAGATGGGCGATGCCGATGTTGTAGGCGGCCAGGGCGAACCAGGTGCGGTCCGGCTCTTCCATGTCCTCGGTCAGGCCGCTGTGCACCAGGGCGAAGTACTTGGCGCCGCCGGCGATGCTCTGCCTGGGGTCGAGGCGGTTGACCACGCCCATGGCCTGGGCGGTGTTCTGGGTCAGCATCATCAGGCCGCGCACGCCGGTCTTGGAGGTGGCGTCCGGGGTCCACAAGGATTCCTGATAGCCGATGGCGGCCAGCAGGCGCCAGTCCACCTTGTGCCGCTCGGCGGCCTTCTTGAAGTCCTGCTCGTAGCGCGGCAGGCGCTGCTGCAGGTGCTTGGCGAAGGTATAGGCGCCGACATAGCCGAGCACGTCGACGTGGCCGTAGTAGCGCTCCTTGAGGCGCTTCAGGCTGCCGTTCTGCTCGGCCTGGGCGAGGAAACGGTCGACTTCCTGCAGCAGGCTGCGGTCCTCGCCGGCGGCCACCGCCCAGCCGAGGTCGCGCACCTCGCCCAGGTCGAAGGCCACGCGCACGTTGGGGAAGTACACCTGGTTCATCGCCAGCTCGTTGGAGTCGACCAGGGTCAGGTCTATCTGGCCCTCGTCGACCATGCGCAGCAGGTCGACCACCTCGACCTCGGCGGACTCCTGATACTGCAGTGCGGGCAGGCTGCGCTTCAGCTCGGCCAGCTGCTCGGCGTGGCTGCTGCCCTTGAGCACCATGATGCTGCGCCCGATCAGGTCCTCGGGGCGGGTGGGGCGGCGCTGGCCGTTGCGATAGATGACCTGCGGGGTGACCTGCAGGTAGGAACGGGAGAAGTTGGCTTGCGCCCGGCGCCCGGCGCTGGCCACCAGGCCGGCGGCGGCCAGCGCCGGGCCGTTCGCCTGGTTGAGGCGGGCGAACAGGTCGTCCAGGTTGTCGGCGGTCTCGATGCGCAGCTCGACGCCGAGCTGCTCGGCGAAGCGCCTGACCAGCTCGTACTCGAAGCCGGTTTCGCCGGCGCGGTCCTGGAAGTAGGTGGTCGGGCTGTTGCGGGTGATCACGCGCAGCACACCCTCCTCCTGTACGCGCTCGAGGGTGGTGGGCGGCTTGGCGGCATTGCCGTCGCAGCCCGAGAGCGCCAGGAGGATCAGGGTCGCCAGCAACCAGGCGGTTGAGCGGATGCGCAACGCTATGTAGGCAAGCATCGGCGCAGTATACGCAAAGCCCCGGGGGCGCCATATCTGGACAGCCATCCATGGCTCTGCTAGGCGCTATCGCCACAGGTGCCGCCCGGCGGCGCTTTAGGCTAGAATGCACGGCCTCCAAGAACCTGTTCCGGAGGCCCGTGGCAGGTTCGAAGTACACCCCCTTCTCAGAGGCTGTTCTCCATGTTGATCCTGCGCGGCGCGCCCGCTCTTTCCGCCTTCCGCCACGGCAAACTGCTCTCGCAACTGACCGCCAAGGTCCCCGCCGTGACCGGGCTGTATGCCGAGTTCGCGCACTTCGCCGAGGTGGCCGGCCTGCTCGACGCCAGCGAGGAGCAGGTGCTGGCCCGGCTGCTGCAATACGGCCCGAGCGTGCCGGTGCAGGAGCCCAGCGGCCAGCTGTTCCTGGTCATCCCGCGCTTCGGCACCATCTCGCCCTGGTCGAGCAAGGCCACCGATATCGCCCATAACTGCGGCCTGGCCAAGATCGAGCGCCTGGAGCGCGGCATTGCCTATTACGTCTCGGGCGAGCTGTCCGAGGCCGAGCGCCAGGCCGTCGCCGCCATGCTGCACGACCGCATGACCCAGCTGGTGCTGGGCAGCCTGGAGCAGGCCGCCGGCCTGTTCAGCCATGCCGAACCCAAGCCGCTGACCGCGGTGGATATCCTCGCCGGCGGGCGCGCCGCGCTGGAAAAAGCCAACGTCGACCTGGGCCTGGCCCTGGCCGAGGACGAGATCGACTACCTGGTGAAGAGCTTCGTCGAGCTGGGGCGCAACCCGCACGACGTCGAGCTGATGATGTTCGCCCAGGCCAATTCCGAGCACTGCCGGCACAAGATCTTCAACGCCAGCTGGGATATCGACGGTCAGGCTCAGGAGAAGAGCCTGTTCGGCATGATCAAGAACACCTACCAGATGCACAGCGACGGCGTGCTGTCCGCCTACAAGGACAACGCATCGGTGATCGAGGGCTTTACCGCCGGGCGCTTCTACCCCAACCCGGCCACCCGCGAATACGGCGCCACTCAGGAGCCGGTGCATATCCTGATGAAGGTGGAGACGCACAACCACCCGACCGCCATCGCCCCGTTCCCCGGCGCCTCCACCGGCTCCGGCGGCGAGATCCGCGACGAGGGCGCTACCGGCCGCGGCGCCAAGCCCAAGGCCGGCCTGACCGGTTTCACCGTGTCCAACCTGAATATCCCCGGTTTCCAGCAGCCCTGGGAGAAGCCCTACGGCAAGCCCGAGCGCATCGTCACCGCGCTGGACATCATGATTGAAGGCCCGCTGGGCGGCGCCGCGTTCAACAACGAATTCGGCCGTCCGGCCCTGAGCGGCTACTTCCGTACCTTCGAGCAGGCGGTGAACACGCCGCGCGGCGAAGAAGTGCGCGGCTACCACAAGCCGATCATGCTGGCCGGCGGCATGGGCAACATCCGCGCCGAGCACGTGCAGAAGGGCGAGATCTCGGTCGGCGCCAAGCTGATCGTGCTCGGCGGCCCGGCCATGCTCATCGGCCTGGGCGGCGGCGCCGCTTCCTCCATGGCCACCGGTGCCAGCTCCGCCGACCTGGACTTCGCCTCGGTGCAGCGCGACAACCCGGAAATGGAGCGTCGCTGCCAGGAAGTCATCGACCGCTGCTGGCAACTGGGCTTGGATAACCCGATCAAGTTCATCCACGACGTCGGTGCCGGCGGCATCTCCAACGCCCTGCCGGAGCTGATCAACGACGGCGGCCGTGGTGGTCGCTTCGAACTGCGCGCGGTACCGAACGACGAGCCGGGCATGGCGCCGCTGGAAATCTGGTGCAACGAATCGCAGGAACGCTACGTGATGAGCGTGGATGCCGCCGACTTCGAGCGTTTCAAGGCCATCTGCGAGCGCGAGCGCTGCCCCTTCGCCGTGGTCGGCGAGGCCATCGCCGAGCCGCACCTGACCGTGTCCGATAGCCATTTCGGCAACAAGCCGGTGGACATGCCGCTGGAAGTGCTGCTCGGCAAGCCGCCGCGCATGCACCGCAGCGTGGCCCGCGAGGCCGAGCAGGGCGATGACTTCGACGCCGCCGGCATCGATATCGCGGAAGCGGTGAGCCGCGTGCTGCGTCACCCGGCCGTGGCCAGCAAGAGCTTCCTGATCACCATCGGCGACCGCACCATCACCGGCCTGGTCGCCCGCGACCAGATGGTCGGCCCCTGGCAGGTGCCGGTGGCCGACTGCGCCGTGACCGCCACCAGCTTCGACGTCTACACCGGCGAGGCCATGGCCATGGGCGAGCGTACTCCGCTGGCCCTGCTGGATGCCCCGGCCTCGGGGCGCATGGCGGTTGGCGAGACCATCACCAACCTGGCAGCAGCACGTATCGAGAAGCTGTCCGACATCAAACTGTCGGCCAACTGGATGGCCGCCGCCGGCCACCCGGGCGAGGACGCGCGCCTGTACGACACCGTCAAGGCGGTGGGCATGGAGCTGTGCCCGGCGCTGGGCATCACCATCCCGGTGGGCAAGGACTCCATGTCCATGAAGACCCGCTGGCAGGACGAGGGCGTGGACAAGTCCGTGACCTCGCCGCTGTCGCTGGTGATCTCCGGCTTCGCCCCGGTGCAGGACGTGCGCCAGACCCTGACCCCGCAGCTGCGCCTGGACAAGGGCGAGACTGACCTGATCCTGATCGACCTCGGTCGCGGGCAGAACCGCCTGGGCGGCTCGATCCTGGCACAGACCCATGCCCAGCTCGGCCAGGCCGTGCCGGACGTGGACGACGCCGAAGACCTCAAGGCCTTCTTCGCCGTGATCCAGGGCCTCAACGCCGACGGTCATATCCTGGCCTACCACGACCGTTCCGACGGTGGCCTGCTGACCACCGCCCTGGAGATGGCCTTCGCCGGCCACTGCGGCCTCAACCTGTTCCTCGACGGCCTGGCCGACGACGCCAGCGAACTGGCCGCCGTGCTGTTCAACGAGGAACTGGGCGCGCTGATCCAGGTGCGCCAGGATGCCACCCCGGAGATACTCGCCCAGTTCAGCGCCGCCGGCCTCGGCGACTGCGTGGCGGTGATCGGCCAGCCGGTCAACGACAGCAGCGTGGCCATCAGCTTCAATGGCGAGCCGGTGTTCGCCGGCGAGCGCCGCCTGCTGCAGCGCCAGTGGGCCGAGACCAGCTATCAGATTCAGCGCCTGCGCGACAACGCCGAGTGCGCCGACCAGGAGTTCGACCTGATCCTCGACGAGGACAACCCCGGCCTGTCGGTCAAGCTGAGCTTCGACGTCAACCAGGACATCGCCGCGCCCTACATCAAGAAGGGCGCGCGCCCGCGAGTGGCGATCCTGCGCGAGCAGGGCGTCAACGGTCAGGTGGAGATGGCCGCGGCCTTCGACCGCGCCGGCTTCTCTGCCATCGACGTGCATATGAGCGATATCCTCGCCGGCCGCGTCAGCCTGGAAGACTTCAAGGGCCTGGTGGCCTGTGGCGGCTTCTCCTACGGCGACGTGCTCGGCGCCGGCGAGGGCTGGGCCAAGTCGATCCTGTTCAACGCCCGTGCCCGCGACGGCTTCCAGGCCTTCTTCGAGCGCAAGGACAGCTTCGCCCTTGGCGTGTGCAACGGCTGTCAGATGATGAGCAACCTGCACGAGCTGATCCCGGGGAGCGAGTTCTGGCCGCACTTCGTGCGCAACCGCTCGGAGCAGTTCGAGGCGCGCGTGGCCATGGTCCAGGTGCAGGAGTCGGCGTCGATCTTCCTGCAGGGCATGGCCGGCTCGCGTCTGCCGATCGCCATCGCCCACGGCGAGGGTCATGCCGAGTTCGAGAGCGAGGAGGCGCTGCTGGAGGCCGACCTGTCCGGCACCGTGGCGATGCGCTTCATCGACAACCACGGCAAGGTCACCGAGAGCTACCCGGCCAACCCCAACGGCTCGCCGCGCGGCATCACCGGTCTGTGCAGCCGCGACGGCCGCGTGACCATCATGATGCCGCACCCGGAGCGGGTGTTCCGCGCCGTGCAGAACTCCTGGCGCCCGGACGAGTGGCAGGAAGACGCCGGCTGGATGCGCATGTTCCGCAACGCCCGCGTCTGGGTGGATTGATAGCGGGCCGCTCGCGGCCCCTCTGATGACCCTCTCCCGCGTGCGGGAGAGGGTGCCCCGCAGGGGCGGGAGAGGGCGTGTCAGACCCGCAGGATCCCAAGCTTCCCGAAGTCCGCCAGGTCTCCCCCGGCGAAAGCCATCTGCTGTGCCGCTGCGGGCGCTCGTCCGCACTCCCCGACTGTTCTCCCGGTTGCGCCGAAGGGCTGCGCCTGGAGCCCGTGCGCCAGCAATTTCTGCTGCTTTGTCGCTGTGGCCTGTCGCGGCGACTACCCTATTGTGACGGCAGCCACAATCCGCCGGCCGTGGGCCTGAAGGCGCGCTGGCGGCGCTTCGCCAAGGGCGATTAAGGCCTGTTGGCTTATGGCCAAAGGCTCTACTCAGGCCATGCACTATTGGCCTCTGGCGAACTCCAATACAGAGTTGCGAACTAGGCCACGCGAAATGTCTGAGGCAGAATGCCATTATCGCCTTGGCAGTGCGGCCGTGGGCCGCTGTATTCGTCGATGCTCGGAGGGGCTGGATGTATAAGTTCTGTTTCTATGTGCCGGAAGGCCACCTGGAAGAGGTGAAGGCAGCCGTGTTCGCCGCCGGTGCCGGGCGCATCGGGCAATACGACAACTGCTGCTGGCAGGTGCTGGGCAAGGGCCAGTTCCGCCCGCAGGCCGGTAGTGCACCCTTTCTCGGTCAGCCCGGACGGGTCGAGGAAGTGACGGAGTGGAAGGTGGAGTTGGTGGTGGCCGACGAGCTGATCCACGATGTGGTCAAGGCCATGAAACAGGCCCATCCCTACGAGACGCCGGCCTTCGATGTGTGGCGCCTGTCCGACCTGCAGTTCTGACGCTAAGGCCTGCGTCGTCCATCTGAGCAAGCCGCCTCAGGCCGGACTTCCCAAGAGTCCGCTGCACTGCTCGGGCATCAGTTCCTGTTGTCGGGCCGTTCCGGGATAGACCGCCAATTTGAAGCGGGGGTAGGCCGGCTACCCCCGTTGTGCTTGCAAGCCCCTGAAAGTAGCGCGAGGCATGTCGCGTGCCTCCGCCAGTTGGCCTGTGCGGTTAATTCGTGCATTCAAGTTCGAGTGCCAGGGTTTGCCAGACTAGACGCCGCGACGAGTCGTAGCAGAGCTACGGCGAGGAGCGGCAACGACGTATGGCGAAGCCTGGCGCCGAAATTGGATATTTGAATTAGCCAAACAGGCCACTAGGCAGGGGGGCGTGTCGACAGTTCGCTCATGCCGCTTCGGCATAGAACTCCGGCAGGGACATGCCGGTGTGCTCGTCGATGTCCGGCAGGTCGTAGTGTTCGTGACCACCGAGAGCGCAGTAGACCAGCCAGTGGTGGTCTTGGACGTTGAAGGAGAGTTCGTCGACCACTTCTTCCACTTCGTCCAGGGAATCGATCAGGTAGTCGTGATCAACGGGTTGTGGGTTCAGCATGGCGGTTCCTCCGCGGTAGTGGGACTGGATCGGTCATATGAAATGACTGATAGGTCATCCTGAGAGCATCAAACACTAGACCAGTTTGATGACAGTTTTCAGACGATTTGGTGATGACCGCAGACGCTCGTCGGAAACTAAGCTTCTAACCAGCCACCTTCCAGTAGAATGCCGCCCGCCTAGGCCAGGTCGCTCTCTGTGCAATGCCCGTTCGTGGTGCGCGATGAGGGGCTTCCAGGCGCTCTGCATGGCCCTTACGAGCCGCTCGCCGGTTTTTGGTGCGGGCTCTTTGTGCTCTTGGTGCATTTCGAGGTGAGTCGTGTCCCTGCAGTACCTCTGGAATCTGTTCTCCAGCCACCCCGCCCAATGGCTGAACGGCCTGGCCCTGTTCTTTGCCTTGGCCGGCAGTTGGGTGCTGCTTGCCACCCGGCTGCGTGAGCAGCGGGCGATGACCCATCTGGCCGCGGAGCAGAGCGAAGTCGACGAAGAGGCCTCACTGCTGGATGAGCCGACCCGGCGCATAAACCGGTTCTTCTACCAGTTCGGTGCTATCACCCTGAGCGGGGCTCTGCTGCTGTCTTGGTTCAGCACCGGCTTCTGACGCACCGGTCATCCCGCTTCCTGCGCTTTTCGTCGCACCTCTCGGCGAGCCAAGTCCGTTTGGCATCGACATCGCTCTGTCGCTCGCCCTAGCCCCTTCCCGACGGGGCTGGGGCGGAAAGCTGTCCGCGCAGTTATTGCCCATGTTCCCGCTAGAGAGGCGCTCCAGCCTGGCGTGTGAGGTTCGAGTTTGCGGGTGTGACCTGTTGGTCATAAATGGGTGCGCTGCGTGCGACTCTGTTCTTCGAATAATTATTTTGTCGATATTGATTGGTGTTTATGCTCGTGCAGTAGGCGCCTGAGTGGGCAATACAAGATGGGCGAGGAATTACCGTATTGACACCCATACAATGGCAAAATAGGATGCCCCGGCGTTGAGAGTGACCCATAAGCGACTGTTTGGAAGTCTGTCGCAATAACAATAATAATAATTTTTTTGCATTGCCTAAAATCAACCATGGCGTTGCGGGGGCATGGATGCGATATATATTGGTTTCATTTACTCTTTCCGTGAGTATGCTCTTTCAGTGGTGTGCTCATGCGGCGCAGGCTGAGCGCGCCACGGATCATTCTGAGGCAATTTCCCAAGCGCAAGATCGGCGGGCTGGCGAGATTATTCGACAAGCCGATCGTATTCGCGCTCCGGCCGAACCTTTCCGTTACGCCCTGACCCTCGTGGAAATGAAGGGCGATCAGGAAGTGACCCGGCAAAGTTTCGACGTGGCCATGCGCTTCTATAAGCCGGAGCCCGGGCAAGAAGGCGATGCGCGTGCACTGGTGCGCTTCGTCGATCCGCCTAGCGAAAAAGGCAAGTCGCTATTATCGATATTCGACAAACTTTGGTACTACGAGCCGAAGTTGCGTAGGCCCATTCCCATTTCGCGCCAGCAGCGTCTGGTCGGACAAGTGTCCAATGGCGATGTGGTGGCCACCGATTTCGATCTTTCCTATATCTCCAAGTTGGTCGGCAGCGAAGACTGTGAAGGGCGCAAGTGTTATCGCCTCGAGCTGCAGCGGCGTTGGTCCTATGTGACCTATCCGAAGATCATCTATTGGGTCGACGCCGAGAACTATCGCCCGTACAAGGCCGAATTTCTCGCCACCAATGACAAGTTGATCAAGCGTGCCTGGTACAAGGATTACAAGCCAGCGTTGGGTGTCGAGCGGCCGCACGAAATCTATATCGAAGACAGTCTGAAAAAAGAACAGTACACGCGCATGTTGTATTCCGACGTGCGTTTGGAGGCGGTGCCGGAAGCCTACTTCCAGAAAGAATACTTACTGCGTCTGCGCTGACGATCTGACAGGGAGCGGTAGGTATTCCGATGGTACGGAACGAGTTTCTGTGGGCCGGCGTTTGCCTCGCTCTGGTCGCCGGTGCGGCCAGGGCCGAGCAGTCCTGTAGTGTTTCCGGCTTCGCTGGAGCCGAGGCGGGACGTTCTGCGGTGCGGGATGCGCGGCTGAATCCGGACAAGGATTTCACCCACGCACTGAGCTCCGCGGCGGCCTATGGCGAGTTGAATGGGGATTGCACGGGCGATGCCGCGAAGCTGCACTTCAACCTGTTCGGCGAGCGTTTGCAGACATTCGGCGACAGTGGCAGCGCCCAGTCGAGCGAGGGTCATGACAATCGCGCTTTCGTCCGCGAGGCCTATATATCGCTGGCGCCGCACGAGTCGCTGTTCATCGATATAGGCAAGAAGGATATTCGCAACGGACAGTTCTTCTTCGTCAGTCCGTTGGATTTTTTACAGGCGCCGAGCAATTACTCGGAGCGTGGCACTGTCAATGCGTTGGGCGTGTCCTGGCGCGACACTTATCGCGAAGGCGCGATGGTCGCGCAACTGTCTTGGTTCAGCCAGGCAGGCACACTTGAGTTTGCCGTACTGCCGCAACTTGCCAACCCTTCGCACAAGTCGCGGGTGGCGGACTGGACAACCTTGCAGCGCACCAACTCGATGGAGCGCTACTACCTGTCGTATACCACGGCAGTATTCGAGGACTTCAATCCTCGTGCGGTGCTGGTTGGCGGCGAGAGTTACGCATTCGGTATAGGGACGAGTGGTTTTATCAATGACGACTGGATTCTCAGTGCCGAGTTCTCGGTGAGTGAAGACAGCCAGGTCAGAAAGTTCGACAGGACGGCGCTGGGCAAGTTGCAGTCATTCCAGTTGCCGACCGCAGAAGAGTTTTTCGAAGAGCAGAGTCGGGACCATTACTACCAGTTCGGTGCCGGCCTGAGATACACCACGGATAACAATACTGCCATCTCCCTGGAGTATCTGTTTCAGGATCAGGGTTGGCACCAGCAAGACTGGGATCATTATTTCGACACGCTCGATCTGCTCGAAGGGGCCTATCGAGCGACTGCCGCGGATTTATTCAGAGGTTACCAGCTGTTGTTCGTTCAGGAGGTGGACAACATGGCCCGACGCGACCTGCTGCCGGGGCGTAATTATCTGATGCTGCATCTGGACAAGAACGAAGCGGAGTTGCGCAGGCTGTCCTGGGAAAGTTCCACGATCTACAACATGGAAGATCGCAGCTTTGCCATCAATCTGCACTTCTCTTCGCAGTTGACGCGGCACTTCGAAGTGTACGCGGGGGGCGGTTATCTGGACGGTCCGGATAACAGCGAGTTCGGTCGGTTGGGAAACAGCGGGGTGGGTTATGCAGGCGTTCGAGCGATCTGGTGACAAGGCGGGTGTGGCCCTGCTGTTTCCGGGGCAGGGTACCCAGCATATCGGCATGGGCGAGGAGGTGCGCGATCAGTGCGCCGCCACCGCGCGTGTCTGGGACTGCGCCAGCGATATCGCCGGCTTCGACCTGCGCCGCCTGTGCAGCAAGGGGCCGATGCCCAAGCTGGACAAGACCCAGTACCAGCAGGTGGCGGTGACCTGCGTCAACCTCGCCAGCCTGGTGGCCCTGCGCGAACGCGGCGAGCCGCCGGTGGCGGCGGTGGCCGGGCACAGCGTCGGCGAGTTCTCCGCGCTGTTCGCCGCCGGCGTGCTGGGCATGGAGGACGTGTTCCGCGCCGTGGCCGCCCGTGGCCGCATCATGCAGGCGCTGGCGGAGCAGAGCGACGGCGCCATGTACGCCATCAAGGGCGTCGGCCGCGACGCCATCGCCGAGCTGATCGCCGCTCACGAACTGGCCGACGGCATCACCGTGGCCAATGACAACTCGCCACGCCAGCAGGTGATTTCCGGCAGCAAGCAGGCCCTCAAGGAGCTGCTGCCGGCATTGCTGCGCGCCGGTTTCGAGCAGGTCAAGCTGCCGGTCAACGGGGCCTGGCACAGCTCGCTGATGCTGCCCGGGCGCGACGACTTCCAGGCGGTGATCGACGGCCTTGAGTTCGCTGCGCCGCAGCTACCGCTGTATACCAACCAGGCGGCGGCAGCCGTCGCCGATATCGAGCAGATTCGCCGCGATCTGGTGGTCAATCTCTACTCCACCGTGCGCTGGCGCGAAACCATGCAGGCCCTGGTGGCCGCCGGCGTCGGCGGCTTCCTCGAAGTCGGCCCGAAGAAGGTCCTGGGCCGCCTGCTGCAGGACTTCACCGAGCTGCAGCCGCTGCCGCCGGTGAGCCATGTCTCCGACCATCTGGCGCCGCACGCGGCGCTGGCCGACTGAGGGCGCCCGGGACATGTTGCCGACCTTCCGCCAGCACGCCGGTCGCTATGGCTTCGGCCTGTGCCTGGGTGTCAGCCTGCTGTGCCTGCTGATGACCTTCGCCCTGCTGCGCAACAGCCAGGCCCCGGGCCTGCTGGAGCTGCTGCCGGCCGGCTTCGCCATCGCCTTCGGCGTCACCCTCGGCGCCTCCCGCGATGCGCCGGGCTACTGGATCTATGCGGCGCGCGCGCTCAAGTTCATGGTCCTGCCGGCGGAGCTGCAGCAGCTGCAACGGATGCGCATCGGACCGCTGGTCGCCGCGCTCAATCCGCTGCAGCGGCCGCTGAGCCTGCCGCTGCTGCTGGGCGGCCTGATCACCTTGCTGCTGTGGGCCGGGCTGACCCTGGTGCCGGCCTATCCGGCGGCGGTGGCGCTGCTGGTGCTCGGCCTGCTGTTCCCGCTGCTGCTGGCCCTGCTGCTCACCGGCAGCGCGTCCTACTTCATGGTGCTGGCCAGCGACCAGGGCGAGAACGCGCTGTTGCCGCACATGCGCCGCCTGCGCGACGCCGGGCGCTACCGCGTCGAGGACCTGGGCGTCAGCCTGTCGATCAGCCTGGCGCTGATCTGGCCGCTGCACAACCGCGC
The DNA here is from genome assembly GCF_039888625.1 of Pseudomonas sp. CAU 1711. Classification (NCBI taxonomy): domain Bacteria; kingdom Pseudomonadati; phylum Pseudomonadota; class Gammaproteobacteria; order Pseudomonadales; family Pseudomonadaceae; genus Pseudomonas; species Pseudomonas sp. CAU 1711. The sequence continues at coordinate 76,976 of NZ_JBDQQT010000008.1, read as the reverse complement.
CGACTTCGACCTGCAGGGCGGCTACGAGCGACCGCAGTTCGTCGTGGCCGCGATGATCCTGGGCTGGATAGTCACCTTCTTCATGCTGCTCGGCGCCCGCCGCTCGCGCCTGCATGCGGCGGTGGGCGAGCGCCTCTCGGCCTTGCTGCGCAATGTGCCGCACGACCAGGTGGCGGGCGGCGGGCGCGGGTTGCCGCGCATGGCCCTGTACTACGCCCTGGTCGGCCTCTGGGCCCTGCTGCTCTGCTGGGTGCTGGCGCGGTTGCCGCAGCCGCTGCCGTTCCCGCTGTTCTGCGCGCTGCTGCTGGTCGTCCCGGGCTGGGCCTTCTGGCACGAGCGCGGCCTGACCATCAGCCGCGACGCCGAGCAGGCCGGCCAGTTCATCGACGAGCTGGGCGTGCAGCCGGTGGCCGCCGGCATGCCGCAGCGGCCGTAGGGGAGGGCACATGCATATCGGCATCGACATCGTGGAGATCGAACGCATCCGCACCGCCAGCCGGCGCAGCGGCGAGGGTTTTCTGACTCGGGTGTACACGGCGCAGGAGCGCGACTACATCGGCGACGCCGAGGCCAACGCCGAGCGCGCGGCGGGCATCTGGGCGGCCAAGGAGGCGGCGGTCAAGGCACTGGGTACCGGGTTTCGCGACGGCATCCAGTTCCACGACCTGCGTGTCGAGCATGAGGGCTCGGGGCGGCCGTACCTGGTGTTCGCCGGGCGCTTCCAGGAAGAAATGCAGCGGTGCGGGCTGACCGCGGCGAGTTTGAGCATATCCCACTGCGCAACCCACGCGGTGGCGGCGGTTGTGCTCGGGTGATAACCACAAGATAGGGCTAGGGCAATGGCAAGTTATACGGATTTGCAGGGGAAGGTCGCCTTGGTGACCGGCGCCAGCGGCGATATCGGCCTGGCGGTGTGCGAGAAGCTGCTGGAGGACGGTTGCAAGGTGTACGCCACCTACAACAACAACCCGGCGCGGCTCGGCGAGCTGGCCGACCGCCAGGAGTTCGCCGGGCGTCTGCTGACGCTCAAGTGCGACATCACCAACAAGGATGAACTGGACGCCGCCATGGTGCGGATCGAGGAGGCCGACGGCAAGCTCGACGTGCTGGTGAACAACGCCGGCAAGTACCGCGACAACCTGTTCTCGATGATGGATTTCGACGAGTTCGACGACGTCGTCAAGACCAACCTGTACGGCACCTTCATGGCCACCAAGGCCTGCCTGCGCCTGCTGCGCAAGGCCAAGCAGGCGGCGGTGGTCAACGTCTCGTCGATCGCCGGCATGACCAACAGCTTCGGCCAGACCAACTACAGCGCTGCCAAGGCCGGGATGATCGGCTTCACCCGCACCCTGGCCGGCGAGCTGGGCGCCAAGGGGGTGCGGGTCAACGCCGTGGCCCCCGGTCTGATCGAGTCGGTGATGACCAAGCGCGTGCCGCGCAACGTGATCCGCCAGACCCTCTCGGTGATTCCCCTGCAGCGCATGGGCGAGACCCGCGAAGTGGCCGAGGCCATCGCCTTCCTCTGTTCCAGCTCCTCGAGCTACGTCGTCGGCCAGACTCTGGTGGTCGATGGCGGCCTGATCATGCGTTAAGGAGGCCCCATGGCCGACTCCGAAGAAAGTCTCGTCGCACCCTCGATGCTCATGAAGATGGGCCCCTGGCGCTATCCGTTCTTCCTGGTCGACAAGATCTGCGAGTTCAAGCGCGGCTCGCGCGGCTATATCACCGCGGTGAAGAACATCTCCTTCAACGAACCGCAGTTCACCGGGCACTTCCCGGAGAGCCCGATCATGCCCGGCGTGCTGATCGCCGAGGCGATGGGCCAGACCAGCGACTACCTGACCCTGCTCACCGCCTTCTGCGAGGAGTACGAGCAGCGTTTCGACTGCGACCTGTCGGCCCGCCGCGACCTGCAGAAGGCTCTGCACAGCGAGGACGGCATGGCGATCATCGCCGCCATTCGCAAGAAGTGGGGCGGTGTGCTGGCCTCCCAGGACCTCAAGTTCAAGAGCGTGGTGCTGCCCGGCGACACCCTGTTCATGCGCAGCGAGCTGATCATGAAGGACCCGGCCGGCTTCAGCCACTTCAAGGTCGAGGCCCGCGTCGGCCGGCGCGTCACCACCGCCGGCAAGGTCGCCAACTTCTGGTTCGACATGACTAAACCACTCAACTACCCGGGCTGAGGCCCATCCGCGAGGACCACCCCATGGACAAGCAACTGCAAGACGCCATCGCCCAGCGCCGGGCCGTACTGGACAAGCTCAAGGACAGCCTGATCGACCGCCTCAACCTGTACCAGAACCGCGCCCAGATCGACGACGACACCCCGCTGTTTGGCAGCGGCCTGAAGCTCGACTCGGTGGATGCCACCGAGCTGGTGGTGATGCTCGACGAGGAATTCGGCGTGCGCGTTTCCGAGGGCGACGACCCGTCCTACATGCGCAACGTCAACTCGCTGGCCAACTTCATTCTGCAGCGCCAGGCCACAGCCGCCTGATCCCTGCCACTCAGACTTCGAGGGACATAATGATGAATCCGATGGAAGCCGTTCACCAAGCCGCCGGCGCCACCCTGGGCGAACGCAATGGCGTGCGCATCCCGCTGCACTACGGTCAGCCCGCCGCCGAGCACCAGGCCTCGCGCAAGAACATCCTGATGGTCGACTACTCGCACTTCGGCATCGTCGAGGTGCAGGGCGACGAGGCCTACGATTTCCTCAACCGCGTGGTCGGCGGCGACCTCTCGGTGATCCGCGACGAGCAGGCGCTGTACACGGTGCTGCTGGACGACAAGGGCCAGATCGTCACCGACCTCTACGTGCTGTGCGACGACGAGCGCTTCCTGCTGCTCACCGAATGGGTGCAGGGCGACAAGCTGGCCGCCAGCCTGCAGGCTCTGGTCGGCGAGGAAGAGGTCGAGATCGCCGCCAAGAACGAACTCGGCACCCTGCTGTTCGAGGGCCCCTACAGCTGGGAGCTGATGGCCGAGCTGTTCGGTTTCGACGTGCTCGGTCTGCCGTTCATCGAGTTCATGCATGTCGATGACGTGACCCTGCTGCGTGCCGGCAAGCACGGCGAGTTCTCCTACAAGGTGCTGGCGCCGCGCGAGGCCATCGCCGAGCTGTGGCAGCGCGCCCTGGAGGCCGGCGCCAAGTTCGACCTGAAGGCCGGCGGCATCGAGTTCCAGAGCCGTTCGCGCCTGGAGAACCCGTGCTGGGATCCGGCCCTGGTCGGTGAGTTCAGCCGCTGCCCGATCGAGCTGCAGTTGCAGTGGGCGGTGCGCTACGACAAGGACGAGTTCGTCGGCAAGGACGCCCTGCTGGCCAAGCTGGAGGAAGGCACCGCGCAGCGCGTGGTGGGCTTCGTGGTCAAGGGCGACGGTGCCGCCGCCAATATCGGCGACAGCATCTACAGCGGCGACAGCGCCATCGGCAAGGTGATCACCCTGGGCTGGTCCGAGGGCGTGCAGGCACATATCGGCCAGGCCCTGCTGGACAGCGAGTACGCCTATGCCGGCCTGGAGGGCTATGCCATCGACGCCAGCGGCGCGCGCGTCGCCATCAGCACCTCGGCGATCCCCTTCCTGCAGAACTTCAGCTTCCTGGTCAACCCGGCCGAGCACAGCTACGTCGACCCGTCGCGGCCGAAGAGCCTGCTGGAGCAGCAGGCGCAGTAACGACAGCAATCAGCCACAGCCGGGCGGGCCGCCGCAGCGGGCGGCCCGTGCCACAGGTCGAGGAGTAAGCAAATGGTTCAGCGCAAGCGGGTAGTGGTGACAGGGATGGGCGTGTTGACGGCGCTCGGCAACACGGTCGAGGCATTCCGCGAGGGACTGTTCGCCGAGAAGGCGGCGATCGGCGCGAGCCAGCACTTTAGCCACTACTACGAGGATGCCCTGGCCTCCGAGGTGCAGCAGCAGGTGGACTACCCCGGCATCGCCGCGGAGCGCCTGGCCGAGCTGGACCGCACCGCGCTGTGGGGCTACAAGGTCGGCCGCGACGCCCTGGAGAATGCCGGCCTGCTCGGCGACCCGCTGCTGGAACGCACCAGCCTGGTGGTCGGCGTGTCCTCGGCCAGTGCCGAGGCGATCATGCCGCTGATCGAGGGTCGTCCCGAGGAGTTCAACCCGCGCAAGATGGAGGTGTGCGGCAACTTCTCGGCGATCTGCCCGGTAGTCACCTCGCTGCTCGGCCTCAAGGGCGGCTTCGAGCTGGTGGCCACGGCCTGTACGGCCAGCACCAACGCCATCGGCATCGGTTTCGACCAGATCCAGAATTCCAAGAGCCCGGTGGCGCTGATCGTCGGCTCCGACCCGGTCTACCTGCCCACCTTCGCCGGCTTCTACGCGCTCAAGGCGATGCGCGAGGAGCCCTGCTGCCCGTTCTCCGGCACGCCCGGCATGTCCATCGGCGAGGGCGCCGGCGCCCTGGTGCTGGAGGAGTACGAGCACGCCAAGGCGCGCGGCGCCACCATCTATGGCGAGATCATCGGCTACGCCACCAGCTCCGACGCCCACCACGAGACGGCGCCGGACCCGCGCGCCGAAGGCGCCACCCTGGTGATGCGCGCGGCGCTGCGCAACGCCGGCATCGGCCCGGAGGCGATCGGCTACATCAACGCCCACGGCACCGGCACCGAGGCCAACGACCGCGCCGAGACCCTGGCGATGAAGAAGGTCTTCCCCAATATCGCCGAGATTCCGGTCAGTTCGACCAAGTCCTACTTCGGCCACAACATCGGCTCGGCCGGCATCATCGAGATGATCGCCTGCCTGACCACCCTGCCGGCCGGCAAGGTGCTGCCGACCCTGAACTTCAGCACGCCGCGCACCGGCTGCGACCTCAACTACGTGCCCAACCATTTCCAGGAGCACCAGGTCGGGCTGTTCATGAAGAACAACTACGCCTTCGGCGGCAACAACTGCAGCCTGATCGCCTCGGTCACGCCCGAGACGGCGGCGCCCACCGAGTACCGGCCACGCCGCGTGGCCATCACCGGCTTCGGCGCGCTCAGCTCGCTGGGCTACGGTGCCGAGCAGATCGCCGAGAACATCCGCAATGGCGTCGACGGCTCGCTGCTGGTCTCGGCCGATAGCTGGCTGGGCGGCGAGGGCGAGCGCGACCTGAACCAGCTGCTCAAGGCCAACCCGGCAATGGCCGAGCGCCTGGCCGGGGTGACCGAGGCCGACCTGCGTGCCATGCAGTTCCGCGCCCACGAAGTGCGCGGCATCGAGCCGCGCAAGCACGTGAAGAACTTCGATTCGCGCAAGGCCAGTCGCATCGGCACCCACGGTCTGCTGGCCCTGGAGCAGGCGCTGCAGAGCGGCGGGCGCAAGGTGCGCCATGGCGATACCGATGTGGCGCTGATCATGGGCATGTCCAAGGGGCCGCAGGCCACCATCGCGCGTTACGCGCAGAGCCTGCACCCGGACCCGAAGCGTGCGCGCACCTTCGAGTTCCCCTCGGCGCTGATGAACTCCACCGCCACCTTCTGCGCCATCACCAAGGGCCTGAAGGGCTACAACACCACCCTGTCCACCGGCTACAACGCCGGCCTCGGCGCGCTGCTCTACGGCTACGAGCTGGTGCGCCAGGGCCTGCAGCCCCAGGCCCTGGTCGGTGGCGCGGAAGAGAATGCCTACTCCGCCGTGCTGATGTCGCCGGCGGCCGCCGAGCGACTGAGCTGGAGCGAAGCCGCCGACGCCTTCCAGGTCTACGGCGCCAGCCCCAGCGGTTTCACCCTCGGCGAAGGCGCGGCGGTGGCCCTGCTCGAAGACCTCGATGCGGCGCGCGCGCGTGGCGCCGAGGTGCTCGGCGAGGTGATCGGCTACGGCCGCTCCTGCGACGCCGCCTACCCGGGCGAGTCGGGCCTGGCCACCGGCAATGCGATGATCGCCGCCATCCACCAGGCGCTGGCCGAAGCCGGCCTGCAGCCGGGCCAGGTCGACCTGATCTGCGGCACCAGTTGGGGCACCCGCGACAGCGCGGAGAAGGAACTGGGCGCGCTGCGCGCGGTGTTCGGTGCGCTGGCGGCCGAGGTGCCGCTGGTCAACTACAACGGCCACTTCGGCTTCGTCGAGTCGGCGGCCGGCCTGCTCAACCTGTCACAGGTGCTGCAGGCCCTGCGTAGCGGCGAGATCGCACCGATTCCGCATACCCGCGAGTTCTGCGCCGATGACATCGCTTTCGTCCGTCAGCCGCTGCGCCGCGAGGTGCGCCACGCGCTGGTGCTGGGCGCCTCCGATGGTGGCAACAACTACGCCCTGCTGGTGCGCAAGGATGGCTGACGCCGGGCGTGCGGTGATCTCCGGCCTGGGCGTGTTCAACGCCCTCGGCCAGGATGCGGCGTCGCTGTGCGCGGCCCTGGCCGAGCAGCGCCTGGGCCCGCGCAGCGGCTTCTTCGCCAGCGAGCGCGCGGCCCAGGGCAACGGCCTGTTGTTCAACCCGCAGCAGGTGGCCATGCCGGCTTTGCCGCGGACCCGGCGCAACCCCGGCGGCTGCGATGCCGAGACCGCCTGCGCGCTGATCGAGAAGGTGCTCGACGAGGCCCTGGCCCAGGCCGGGCTGAGCCGTGCCCAGCTGGCCGGGCGGCGGGTGCAGTTCTATATCGGTGGCCAGGGCGTGCAGCCGGACATCATGAAATTCACCGCCTATCTGCAGCGCAACGATGCCGAGGACCTGCTGTTCAACCCCGGCATTCGCCAGATGCACAGCGACAGTTACGCCGAGGAGCGCCTTGGCCGCCTGCTGATGCAGCGCGTCGGCCTGGCGCTGCCGCCGCTGGCGCTGTCCACCGCCAGCTGCTCCAGCCTGACGGCGCTGTTCCTCGCCAGCAAGGCGATCGAGACCGGCGCCGCCGACCTGGTGCTGGTGGCGTCCTGGCAACAGGTCTCGCAGTACAACCTGATGTTCATGGGCGGGGTCAATGCCCTGGCCCGCTCGGTGGCGCAGCCCTTTTCGGCGGCGACCGAGGGCGTGATGCTGGGCGGCGGCGCGGCCCTGGCGATTCTCGAGAGCGAGGCGCACCTGAGTGCGCGCCAGGGCCGCGGCCAGCTGCGCATTGACGGCTTCGCCACCTGCCAGGGCGGCGGCTCCGGACGCGGCGGGCAGTCCTTCGCCCCGGACTTCCGCACCCTGGCGCGCACCGTCGAGGCCTCGCTGGAACAGGCCGGCGTCACGGCCGCCGAGGTGAGCTGCCTGTTCATGCACGGCAACGGCATTCGCGGCAGCGATCAGGCCGAGCTGATGGCGGTGCGCAAGCTGTGGGGCGATCACGCCGTGCCGGCCGTTTCCTACAAGGCCCAGCTGGGTTACCAGGTGGCCGCCAGCGGTCTGACCGACCTGGCCATCGCCGCCGACGCCCTGCGCGAGCGCCGCCTGCTGGCCTTCAAGGCCCTGGCGCCGCTGGACGCCGCCGGGGTGCACCTGCACGCCGATGCCGAGCCCCTGCCACTGGCCAGCGACAGGCTGGTCAAGCTGGGCCTGGGCATCGAGGGTTCCATGGCTGCCTGCACGCTGACGCGGCTGGCCGGATGAGCGAGACGATCATGTCCGTCGAAGAGAAGCAGTTGACCCCGATTCGCCCGGCCAGCGCCTTAGAGCCGCGCGGCGGGCTGAACCAGGAGCATGCCCTGGCCCTGGTCGGCCTGTCCGTGCTACAGGCCGAGGGCGCGCCACGGCGTTTCGAGCCGCGCTGGTTCCGTGCCTGGGAGGCGCAGTTGCATCGCCGCGCGGCGCGCCAGACCGGGCGGCGCCAGTGGGATTTCAGTCGCTTCAGCCAGGATGGCGGTCTGGAGGCGGCCAAGGTGGGCTACCGCGACACCCTGACGGCGGTGGCCCAGGCGGCCAAGCAGGCGGTGGCCGCCGCCGAGGCCAGCTGCGGCCGGCGCGGCCCGCGCGAGCGCATGGCGCTGCTGTATTTCGACTTCTGGGGACAGTGCTCGCACCTGGAGCAGGCGTTCAACTGGCGCGACAGCTTCGATCTGGACGTGATCCCCAAATTCATCCTGCGCGACCAGGCCACCGAGGCGTTCTCCTGCAAGGTGCAGGCCGGGCGCGGCGCCTTCGTCCAGGCCCTGCGCATGGCCCGCGCCCTGCTGCACGGCGGCGGCGCCGACAGCGTGCTGCTCGGCGGGCTGTTCCGCAGCTTCCCGGTGCTGTGCTTCGCCGAAGCGCTCAGTGGCAATGCCGCCGAGCGCGCCTGGCTGGGCCGTGGCGGCCAGCACAACGCGCCGCTGGTGGAGCGCGCCGGTTTCATCGTGCTGCGCCGCGCCGAGGCCCTGGCCAGCGCGCGCCAGCCCGGCCTGCTGCTGGGCGAGCCGCACTACCTGCAGGCGCCGCGCGGCCGCGAGGCGGCCGCAAAGGCCCTGGCCGGGCGCTGGGCCGAGCTGCTGCCGGAGCAACGTGCGCTGGTCTATGGCGGCCTCTATCCCTCCAGCCTGCTGGACCAGGTCGAGGCCGGCGCCGCGGCGGCGCGCGGCGAGCAGTGGGTGTACGAGAACATCTGTCGGCGCTTCGGCGACAGTGGCGGGCTCAACCCGCTGCTGGCCCTGCAGCGTCACGCCGAACGCAAGGCCGTGGCGGCGGACACGCCGCCGGCCCTGCTGAGCCTGAGCGACAGCCAGGGCGGTACCTGGCTGCTGCGGGGAGAATGAGATGAGCGAGCAAGAAAGCAGGGCGCCTGCGGCGCCCGCCGCCGGCGAGGCGCGCCGGCTGCAGCTGGTCAAGGCCAGCCAGCTGCCGATAGTGCGCCTCGGCGCGGTGGAGAAGCGCTATGGCAAGGGCGACAACAGCGTGCTGGCGTTGCAGCGGGTGGATCTGCAGGTCGAGCGCGGCGAGTTCGTCGCCCTGGTCGGCCAGTCCGGCAGCGGCAAGAGCACGCTGCTCAACCTGATTGGCGGCATCGACCGGCCCAGCGCCGGCGCCGTGCACTTCCTAGGCCAGGACCTGGGCGAGCTGGGCGACCACGACCTGGCTGCCCTGCGCGCGCGAGAGATCGGTTTCATCTTCCAGTTCTTCAACCTGCTGCCGGTACTCAGCGTGTTCGACAACGTCTACTACCCGCTGATGCTCAACGGCTACCGCAAGGAGCAGGCGCGCCACCTGGTGATGCAGGCGCTGGAGCGGGTCGGCCTGCAGCAGCACGCGCTGCGTCGCCCGGTGGAGCTGTCCGGCGGCCAGCAGCAGCGGGTGGCCATCGCCCGCGCGCTGGTGAAGAAGCCGGCCCTGGTGATCGCCGACGAACCGACCGGCAACCTGGACTCGGAGACCGGCCATGCGGTGCTGGAGCTGATGCAGGAAATCAATCGCGAGAACGGCACCACCTTCATCGTCTCCACCCACTCCGAGGCGGTGCGCGAAGTGGCCGGGCGGGTGGTGCGCATCGCCGACGGGAGAATAGCCCATGACTAGGTTGTTAGCGCTCCTCGCCCTGCTGCTGGTCGGCCCGGCGCAGGCCGCCGTCGATGCCGAGCAGCTGCGTGCGCAGGGCCGCGCCGCGCTGGATGCCCTGGTGGCGCGCAGCGCCGCACTGCCGGCACGCGACCAGGCGATCCTGGCGGTGGTGCGGGCGCCGAGCGAGGGCGTCGCCGAGAGCACCCTGGAATCGCTCAGCGCCTGGCGCGAGCAGCACCCGGACGACCTGTCGGCCAAGCTCTACGAGGGCTACGGCTGGCTGTTCATGGCCGGCGAGTACGTCAAGCGGCAGAACTACTTTCGCGCCGCCGAGCTGGCCAAGCGCGGCTTCTTCCTGATGGACGAGGCGGTCGACCAGAATCCCGAGGACTGGCGCCTGCGCCTGCTGCGCGCGCGCATGGACTGCTACGTGCCGGCCGAGTTCGGCCGCCACGTGGTGGCGCTCAAGGACCTGCGCTATCTGCAGGAGCACCCCGAGCAGGTGCCGGCCGAGCTGCACCCGCTGGTCGACTTCCTCCAGGCCCGGGCGCTGCGCGCCGCCGGTGACGAGACGGCGGCCAAGACCCTGGCCGAACAGACGCCCTGGAGCGAGCTGCTGGGCTCCACGGAGCGCCTACCGATCACCCGCGCCGAGGTGGAGCGGGTCCTGACCCCGATCATGGAGGCGGCGCCGTGAGCGAGCTGCTGTACTACCTGGCCAACGCCATCATCGCCTACGCCCTGCTGCTGGTGCTGTGGACCGCGCTGCGCCGGCCCACCTCGATCCGCTACGCCTTCGCCAACCTGTTCCGCCAGCGCCGCCGCTCGGGCATCACACTGCTGGCGATCATCATGGGCGGTGTGGCGGTGTTCACCTTCGGTGGCTTCGTCCAGCACTCCTTCTCGGCCCTGCGCGAGCAGACCATCCGCACCAACCTCGGCCATCTGCAGCTGTACCGCGAGGGCTACCTCGCCAGCGGCGCGACCAACCCGCTGCGCCACGGCATCCCCGGCTACCCGCAGATCAGGCAGCTTCTCGCCGCCGACCCCGAGCTGGGGCCCATGCTGAAGACGGTGACCGGGCAGATCGAGTTTTCCGGCATCGCCTCGCACTACGAGGCGGAGACTTCCACCTTCATCTCCGGGGTCGGCATCGAGCCGGCCAGCTCGCTGACCCTCGGCGCGCTCGACCGCATCGTGCTGGGCAGCGACCTGTCGCGCGTCGACGGCCTCGGCGTGACCATCGGCACCGGCGTGGCCAAGGGTATCGGCGCCGGTTACGACAGCGAGCTGGACCTGCTGGTGGTCAACCCCAAGGGCGGGCAGAACGCCATGTCGGTGACGGTGCGCGGAGTGATGGAGTCGGGCATCAAGGAGTACGACGACCGCTCGCTGAAGATGCCGCTGGAGACCGCCCAGGCGTTGCTGGAGACCGACGAGGTCAGCCGCATCATCGTCCTGCTCAACGACACCGATCAGACCGCCGCCGCGCTGGCGCGGGTCGAGGCGATCATCGCCGAGCAGGGCCTCGCGCTGGAGGTGCGGCCCTGGTCCGAGCTGGCGGTGTACTACCACCAGGTGGTCAGCCTGTTCGACGGCATCTTCTTCTTCATCAAGTCGATCGTCAGCGTGATCGTGGTGTTCATGATCGGCAATACCCTGATGATGAACGTGGTCGAGCGCACCCGCGAGATCGCCACCCTGCGCGCCCTGGGCCTGACCCAGCGCGAGGTGGGGCGGCTGTTCATCCTCGAGGGCATCTTCATCGGCCTGCTCGGCGCCGCGCTTAGCGTGGCGGTGGGCATCGGCCTGGCCGAGCTGATCAACGTCAACGGCCTGCCCATGCCGCCGTCGCCCGGCTACACCAAGGGCTACCTGGCCTTCATCCTGTGGGACGAGGATTTCGAGCTGTTCTGGTTCACCTGCGCCCTGGCCATGGTCACCGCCGTGCTGGCCTCGATCATCCCGGCCAGAAGGGCCTCGAAGTTGCTGATCGCCGAGGCGTTCCGCTTCACCTGATCGAACGAGCTAAATTGCCGTCCGAGTGCCGCGTAAAATTGCACTCGGACGCTGCGGAAGAATGCAGTAACGATGCGCGGGAAGTGCAGGTGAAGTTATGCCTGGGATAAAGCGCCAAATAATGCGCTGCCGTTATTGAAGTTGTTGGGGCAGACGCACTTCATACACGGGAGTCAGGGAAAGTTATGACAGCAGAACGGCAAGTCGTCCTCATCACCGGCGCCGCCCGCGGCATAGGCGCGGCCATCGCCGAGCGCTTCATCGACGACGGCTACGATGTGGTGCTCAACTACCGCCGCACCCAGGGCAAGGGCGCCGCCAACCTCGACAACCTGGTGGCGCGTGCCGAGGCCCGTGGCGTGCGCGCCTACAAGGCGCTGGCGGACATCTCCGAGAGTCGCGACGTCGAGCAGATGGTCAAGAACCTGCAGCAAGACGGCCTGCAGCACATCCACCACCTGGTGCTCAACGCCGCCAGCGCGCCGTTCAAGCCGATCCTCGACCTGACCAAGCACGACTGGAAGCAGCTGTTCGGCACCAGCCTGGTCGGCAACGTGGCGGTGATCAACGCCGTGGCGCCGCTGATGCCGGCCGGCGGCACCATCTGCGCCATCTCCGGGGTGGGCTCGCACATGGTGCTGCCCAACTACCCGCTGGGCCTGATGAAGGCGGCCCTGGAGAACCTGGTGCGCTACATGGAGGTGGAGTTGTACGACCGCGGCATTCGTGTCAACGGCGTGTGCGGCGGGGTGGTGCGCAGCGAGATGCTGCCCTACCTGTCGGAGATGTGGCCGCGCATGATCGCCAGCATGGAGTCCGCCGGCCGGCGCTGGGCGCTGGAGCCGGAGGAGATCGCCAACGTGGTGGCCTTCCTCGCCTCGGAGCGCTCCAGCGCCATTCGCGGGCAGATCCTAGTGGCCACCGGCGGCGTCGGCCTGGCGGCCTGATCAGGGTTCACCCCTCTCCCTTTGGGAGGGGCGGCCCGCCTAGGATGAGGGGTTTGCGCGCCCCTCAGGCCTCTTAACTCTCCCAGCGCTTCAGCACCAGGGTGGCGTTGGTGCCACCGAAGCCGAAGCTGTTGCTCATCACCGTGTTCAGGCGCACGCCGTGGCGGGTCTCGCGCAGCACCGGCATATCGGTCAGCTCGGGGTCGAGGCTGTCGATATTGGCCGAGGCGGCGATGAAGTTCTCGCGCATCATCAACATGCAGTAGATCGCCTCGTGCACGCCGGCGGCGCCCAGGGCGTGGCCGGACAGGCTCTTGGTCGAGCTGATCGGCGGCTGCTGGCGGCCGAACACCTTGCGGATCGCGCGCATCTCGGCCAGGTCGCCGACCGGGGTGGAAGTGCCGTGGGCGTTGATGTAGTCGATCGGTTCCTCGACCCGCGCCAGCGCCTGCTGCATGCAGCGCATGCCGCCCTCGCCGCTGGGCGCGACCATGTCGTAGCCGTCGCTGGTGGCGCCGTAGCCGACGATCTCGGCATGGATCCGCGCGCCGCGGGCCAGGGCGTGGTCCAGCGCCTCGACCACCAGCATGCCGCCGCCGGCGGAGATGACGAAGCCGTCGCGGCGCGTGTCGTATGGCCGCGAGGCCTTCTCCGGGTTGTCGTTGTGCTGGCTGGAGAGGGCGCCCATGGCGTCGAACAGGTAGCTCTGGCTCCAGTGTTCCTCCTCGCCGCCGCCGGCGAAGACGATGTCCTGGTTGCCCATGCGGATCTGCTCCATGGCGTGGCCGATGCAGTGCGCGCTGCTGGCGCAGGCCGAGGCGATGGAGTAGCTGACGCCCTTGATGCGAAACGGCGTGGCCAGGCAGGCGGACACCGTGTTGCTCATGGTGCGCGGCACGCGGAACGGGCCGACCCGGGCGATGCCCTTCTCGCGCAGGATGTCCATGGCCTCCATCTGATTGAAGGCCGAGGCGCCGCCGGAGCCGGCGATCAGCCCGGTGCGCGGGTGGGAGACCTGCGCGCCGCTCAGGCCGGCGTCCTTGATCGCCTGCTGCAGCGCCAGGTAGGCGTAGGCCGCGGCGTCACCCATGAAGCGCTTGACCTTGCGGTCGATGCTCAGCTCGTCCATGTCCAGCGGCACGGCGCCGCACACCTGGCTGCGCATGCCCACCTCGGCGTAGGCAGGATTGAAGCGGATGCCCGAGCGGCCCTCGCGCAGGTTGCGGGTAACGCTTTCCAGATCGTTGCCGAGGCTGGAGACCAGCCCCATTCCGGTGATCACGACGCGGCGCATGTGCAAATCCCTTTTCAGATTCTGGGCCGGGCCGGTTCGAGCTGCGGAGGGCGGCGAAGATGCAGCGGAACAGAAGTTTTCGCACGCCGTCCGGTCATTGAAAGTTGCCGGTTTTTCCCGAGGCGATAACTAACCAAAGTTTGCCGGAGATTGCCAGTATTAGTTGTGCGCTAGACGATTTTTTGCGGGGAAATTAATAGGCGAGTTGTTTGCCGCAACAGTGCGCCAGATATAAAGCGAAGTTGTCGGGAAGTTTGTCCGTATGATCAATAAAAGGGCCCGCCGCACCTGTCGGCGGGCCTCGCGATCACAGTGGCAGGCCGGCCTTGACCCGGTACTGGTTGCGCACCGGGGTGGCGTACTGGCGGATCAGCCAGGGGCGCTGCTCGGCGGGGCAGGCGTCCAGGCGGCGCTGCCACTCGGCGCGGGCCGCGGTGACCTCGGCGGCCGGGAACAGCTGTTCGGCGGCCGGCACGTCCAGGGCGGCGTCGCGCTCGTCCCACTGGGCGTAGGCCAGCAGGTGCACCGGGAACAACCGGTAGTTGCCGAGGATCTGCCGGTCCATCAGTGCGGCCAGTTGCTTGGCGTCCTCGAAGCCCTCGCCCACCGGCTCGCCGAAGTGCAGGTGGACGCGGCCCTTGTAGCCGGTGATGCCGAGGGCGATGCTGGCGTCGTCCTCGCCCTGGGCCTTCTCGTAGCCGCCGGTGCTGGCGCGGATCTGCAGCTCGCGGGCCTTGGCCTGGTCGCAGGGGTCGTACTCGTAGCTGATCGACACCGGCACCAGGTTCAGCGCCGCCAGGGCCTCGGCGAAGGGTTCGTCCTTGCGGCTCATATGGAACATCTTGAGGATCGCCGAGTCGGTGCGGTCGTCGCCGTCCTTGGCCCGGCCCTCGGCCTGGGCGATCCAGATCGACTGGCCTTCTTCGCGGATCGAGTGGTTGATGTAGGCCGACAGCAGCTGGAAGGCCGCCAGCTTCTCGCGCCGCCCGGTGACGCTGCGGTGCACGATGAAGCTCTTGTTCAGGCGCATCAGGTCGCTGACGAAGGGGCGTTGCAGCAGGTTGTCGCCGATGGCGATGCGCGGCGTCGGCAGGCCGGTCTGGAACACCGCGTAGTTGACGAAGGCCGGGTCCATGACGATGTCGCGGTGGTTGGCCAGGAACAGATAGGGCGTGTCGGCCTTGAGCCGCTCCAGGCCGGAATAGGTGACGCCGTCGGTGGCCCGCTCGATGGCGCGGTCGACATAGGGCTCGATGCGCGCCTGCAGGGCGTCCACCGAAGCGATGCCGGCCAGCTCGCGGCGCAGGCGATGAGCTATAAGAGGTCTTAGCAGCCAGCCGAAAGGACCGGCCAGGCGCGGGAAGCGGAAGCGGGTGAGGGTGCCGAGGAAGGTCTCGTCGCTCAGCAGGCGCGCCAGTACGGCGGGGACCTCCTGGTCGGCGTAGGGTCGGATGGAATCGAATTCGCCCATCATGTTCTCGTTGTTGGATGCACGGGATGCCCGAATAGACCGGCGATTATACCGGCAAGTCACACGGAGGCCGCGATGCTGGAAACACAGGGGTACCAGTGTCCCTATTGCTGGGCGCGGGTCGAGGCCGTGCTGGACCTCTCGGCCGGCGATCAGAGCTATGTCGAGGACTGCCCGGTGTGCTGCAGGCCGATCCTGTTCGAGCTGCGCAGCGATGGCGAGCAGTGGTCGTTGGACGTGCGCCGGGAGGACGACTGATGCAGCGAATCTACGAACCGCAGGATCTGCTGGAGGCCGAGCTGCTGGTCGGCATGCTGGCCAGCGAAGGGGTCGATGCCCATCTGGCCGGGCGCCATCTGCTCGGCGCGGTCGGCGAGCTGCCGGCGCTGGGGCTGCTCGGCCTGCTGGTGGAGGACGAGGACGCCGAGCGCGCGCGCCGCCTGATCGCCGCGTACAATGCCGCCGCGCCGCTGCCCGGCGAGGAGCCCGAGGGCTGCCCCGGCGTGCTGCTCTGTTGATTCATCGCCGGAAACCCTTGCCCCATGAGTGGACGCTACGCCCTGTTCCGCTGGCCCCAGGCCCTGTCCGGCCTGCCCGGCTTTCCCGCCGATCTGGCCCAGCGCTGGAATCTCTCGCCCGGCGCCCAGGTGCCTTTCCTGTTCGAGCACGAGGGTGAGCTGCGCGTCGCCAGCGGGCGCTGGGGCCTGACCCCGGCCTGGCTCAGCGATTTCACCAAGGCGCCGGCCCATGCCCGCGCCGAGACCCTGGCCGAGCAGCCGATGTTCCGCGAGGCCTTCGCCGCGCGCCGCTGTCTGTTGCCGGCCAATGGCTTCTACGAATGGCGCGGCCAGGCCGCGCGCAAGCGCCCCTACTGGCTCAGCGCCGGCGAGGGCCTGCTGTACTTCGCCGGGCTGTGGGAGATCTATCCGGCCGCGGGGCAGGACTACCTCAGCGTCGCCATGGTCACCCGCGAGGCCGCCTACCTGCGCCGCCCGCTGCTGCTCGATCAGGCCAGCAGCCGCCTGTGGCTGGCGGCGGGCACCGCGCCGGAACAGTTGCAAACGCTGCTGGCCGGGCCCCAGCCGGTGCTGCGCGAGCGGGCCCTGGCGACCCTGATCAACGATCCCGCCAGCGAGGGGCCCGAGTGCCTGACGCCGGCCTGAGACATGTCCGCGGCGCTTGGGGCGAGCCATGGGCGGTGGCGCTGTTCTAAACTGCCGCCACTTTTGACCTCGCAGGAGCGCGAATCATGATCAAGTCCCGTGCCGCCGTGGCCTTCGCCCCCAACCAGCCGCTGCAGATAGTCGAGGTGGACGTGGCGCCGCCGCAGAAGGGTGAAGTGCTGGTGCGCATGGTCGCCACCGGCGTGTGCCACACCGACGCCTACACCCTGTCCGGCCAGGACAGCGAGGGTGTGTTCCCCTGCATCCTCGGCCATGAGGGCGGCGGCATAGTCGAGGCGGTGGGCGAGGGCGTGACCTCGGTGGCGGTCGGCGACCATGTGATCCCGCTGTACACGGCCGAGTGCCGCCAGTGCAAGTTCTGCACCTCCGGCAAGACCAACCTGTGCCAGGCGGTGCGCGCCACCCAGGGCAAGGGCCTGATGCCGGACGGCACCTCGCGCTTCTCCTACCAGGGCCAACCGGTCTACCACTACATGGGCTGCTCGACCTTCTCCGAGTACAGCGTGCTGCCGGAAATTTCCCTGGCCAAGATCCCCAAGGAGGCGCCGCTGGAGAAGGTCTGTCTGCTCGGCTGCGGCGTCACTACCGGCATCGGCGCGGTGCTCAACACGGCCAAGGTGACCGAGGGCTCCAGCGTGGCCATCTTCGGTCTCGGCGGCATCGGCCTGGCGGCGATCATCGGCGCCAGGATGGCCAAGGCCGCGCGCATCATCGCCATCGATATCAATTCGGCCAAGTTCGACGTGGCCCGCGAGCTGGGCGCGACCGACTTCGTCAACCCGGCGGCGCACGCCAAGCCGATCCAGGAGGTGATAGTCGAGATGACCGACGGCGGCGTGGACTACAGCTTCGAGTGCGTCGGCAACGTGCAGCTGATGCGCGCGGCGCTGGAGTGCTGCCACAAGGGCTGGGGCGAGTCGACCATCATCGGCGTGGCGCCGGCCGGCGCGGAGATCAGCACCCGGCCGTTCCAGCTGGTCACCGGGCGGGTCTGGCGCGGCAGCGCCTTCGGCGGGGTCAAGGGCCGCACCGAGCTGCCGGGCTATGTGGAGAAGGCGCAGAAGGGCGAGATTCCGCTGGATACCTTCATCACCCACAACCTGCCGCTCGCCGAGATCAACACCGCCTTCGACCTGATGCACGAAGGCAAGAGCATTCGCACCGTTATCCATTTCTAAGCAGCTGCAAGCGACAAGCCCCGAGCCGCAAGTGGCACGCGCTGCTGGCGGCCCGGAGTGTGCAGTGGAGAACTTCATGGAAATTCTTTCCAGCAACAGAAGCTTCGGCGGCTGGCACAGGCGCTACCGGCATCGTTCGAGTACGCTCGACTGCGAGATGCAGTTCGCCGTCTACCTGCCGCCGCAGGCCGAGCGGGGCGAGCGGCTGCCGGTGCTGTACTGGCTGAGCGGCCTGACCTGCACCGACGAGAATTTCATGCAGAAGGCCGGCGCCCAGCGCCTGGCCGCCGAGCTGGGGCTGGTGCTGGTCGCGCCGGACACCAGCCCGCGCGGCGAGGGCGTGCCGGGCGACCCGGACGGCGCCTGGGACTTCGGCCTCGGCGCCGGCTTCTACCTGAACGCCACCCAGCAGCCCTGGGCGCGCCACTACCGCATGCACGACTATGTGGTGCACGAGCTGCCGGCGCTGATCGAGGCGCACTTCCCGGTCAGCGACAAACGCGGCATCAGCGGCCATTCGATGGGCGGCCACGGCGCGCTGGTCTGTGCCCTGCGCAATCCCGGGCGCTACCACTCGCTGTCGGCCTTCGCGCCGATCAGCCAGCCGAGCGCCTGCCCCTGGGGCGAGAAGGCCTTCGGCCGTTACCTGGGCGAGGATCGCGCCAGCTGGCGCGAGTGGGATGCCTGCGAGTTGCTGGCGCAGGCGCCGGAGCGCCTGCCGATCCTGGTCGACCAGGGCGAAAGCGACGGCTTCCTCACCGAGCAGCTGCGCCCCGCTGCCCTGCAGGCCGCCGCCGAGGCCGCCGGCCACCCGCTGACCCTGCGCCTGCAGCCGGGCTACGACCACAGCTACTACTTCATCGCCAGCTTTATCGACGATCACCTGTACCACCATGCGGCGGCCTTGCGGCAGCCATAAGTGGCAAGCCACAAGCTGCAAGCAAGGGCAGAGCTTGCGGGGGGGGCGACCATCCGCCCTGCCGCTTTCAGTTAGAATCGCGCCCTGACTTTTTCAGGGCCTGATTTTTCATGAACAGCTCTATGCGTATTGGCCATGGCTACGACGTGCACCGCTTCGCCGAGGGCGACTTCATCACCCTCGGCGGCGTGCGCATTCCCCACAGGTTCGGGCTGCTCGCCCATTCCGACGGCGACGTGCTGCTGCACGCATTGAGCGATGCGCTACTCGGCGCGGCGGCGCTGGGCGATATCGGCCGGCATTTCCCCGACACCGACCCGAGCTTCAAGGGCGCCGACAGCCGCGCCCTGCTGCGTCACGTGGTCGGCCTGATCCAGGCCAAGGGTTATGCGGTCGGCAATGTCGACGCCACCATAGTGGCCCAGGCGCCGAAGATGGCGCCGCATATCGAGGCGATGCGCGCGCATATCGCCGCCGACCTGCAGGTGGAGCTGGACGCGGTCAACGTCAAGGCCACCACCACCGAGAAGCTCGGCTTCACCGGGCGCGAGGAGGGCATCGCGGTACACGCCGTGGCCCTGCTGCTCAAGGCATGACCGAACTGGAACTGCTGGGCCCGCGCGCCCATGGCGAGGCCTGTGGTCAGGCCGTACTGAAGGCCGTGGCGGAGGACTTCCAGGTCGACGAGGTGCTGGACATTCCGCTGTCCGGCCAGGGCGAGCACCTCTGGCTATGGGTGGAGAAGCGCGGCCTCAACACCGAGGAGGCGGCGCGCCGCCTGGCCCGTGCCGCCGGCGTGGCGCAACGGGCGATCAGCTATGCCGGGCTCAAGGACCGCCAGGCGCTGACCCGCCAGTGGTTCAGCCTGCATCTGCCGGGCAAGAACGATCCCGATCTGGCGCGCGCCGAGGACGACAGCCTGCGCGTGCTCAAGGCCGTGCGCCATTCGCGCAAGCTGCAGCGCGGCGCCCATGCGGCCAATGGTTTCACCCTGCGCCTGACCCGTCTGCAGGCCGATCGCGAGCAGCTGGAGCGACGCCTGCAGCGGATCAAGGCGCAGGGCGTGCCCAACTATTTCGGCCTGCAGCGCTTCGGCTTTGGCGGCGGCAATATCGACGAGGCCCGCCATTTCGCCGCCGAAGGCAAGTTGCCGGAACAGCGCAACCGCCGTTCGCGCCTGCTCTCGGCGGCGCGCAGCCTGATCTTCAATCGGGTGCTGGCGGTGCGGGTGGCCGAGGGCAGCTGGAATGTCGCCCAGGTCGGCGACTTGCTGGCCTTCAGCGGTAGCCGCAGCTTCTTTATGGCCGGTGAAGCCGAGTGTGCGGACCCGCGCCTGGCGGCGCTCGATCTGCACCCCAGCGGCCCCCTGTGGGGCGCCGGCGCCTCGCCCGCCGGCGGCGCGGTCCAGGCGCTGGAGCAACGCATCGGCGCGCTCGAGGGTGCTCTGGCCGACTGGCTGGTCGCGGCGGACATGGCGCACGAACGGCGCATCCTGCGCCTCCCCATCGCCGACCTGTCGTGGCATTATCCCGAGTCTGACACGTTGCAACTGGCTTTCGTTCTCCCGGCCGGCTGCTTCGCCACCGCCGTGGTGCGCGAACTGGTCGACCTGCTGCCGGCAGAGCAGACGGATACTCCATGCGAATTCTGATTTCCAACGACGACGGGGTGATGGCGCCCGGTATCGCCGCGCTGCACGATGCGCTGGCCGACTACGCCGAGTGCGAGGTGATCGCCCCCAGCGAGGACAAGAGCGGCGCCAGCAGCTCGCTGACCCTGGACCGCCCGCTGCATCCGGCGACCCTGCCCAATGGCTTCATCGCGCTCAACGGCACGCCGACCGACTGCGTGCACCTGGGCCTCAACGCGCTGCTCGATCCGCTACCGGACATGGTGGTGGCGGGCATCAACTTGGGCGCCAATCTGGGCGACGACGTGCTCTATTCGGGCACAGTGGCCGCCGCCCTGGAGGGGCGCTTCCTGAGCAAGCCGGCCTTCGCCTTCTCGCTGGTGTCGCGGCGCACCGACAACCTGCCGACCGCCGCCTACTTCGCGCGCAAGCTGGTCGAGGCGCACGCCAAGCTCGACCTGCCGCCGCGCACGGTGCTCAACGTCAACGTGCCCAACCTGCCGCTGGAACATGTCCGCGGCGTGCAGCTGACCCGCCTGGGGCATCGCGCGCGCGCCGCCGCGCCGGTCAAGCAGGTCAACCCGCGCGGCAAGGAGGGCTACTGGATCTCGGTTTCCGGCGATGCCGAGGACGGCGGCCCGGGCACCGACTTCCACGCGGTGATGCAAGGCTATGTATCGGTCACCCCGTTGCAGCTCGACCGCACCTTCCACGAGGCCTCCGGCGGCCTGCAGGTCTGGCTGAAGGAGTTGCTGTGATGCGCGACCATCAGCATCACGGCATCGGCATGACCTCGCAGCGCACCCGCGAGCGGCTGATCGAGCGGCTGTACGAGGAGGGGTTGTCCAACCCCCGCGTGCTGGAGGTGATCCGCCGCACGCCGCGCCACCTGTTCGTCGACGAGGCTCTGGCCCATCGCGCCTACGAGGACACCGCGCTGCCCATCGGGCATAACCAGACCATCTCCCAGCCCTATATTGTCGGGCGCATGAGCGAACTGCTGCTGGCCGGTGGGCCGCTGGACAAGGTGCTGGAGATCGGCACCGGCTCCGGCTACCAGACCGCCGTGCTGGCGCAGCTGGTGGAGCGGGTGTTCTCGGTGGAACGCATCCAGGCCCTGCAGGACCGCGCCAAGGAGCGCCTGGCCGAACTCGCCCTGCGCAACGTGGTGTTTCGCTGGGGCGATGGCTGGGAGGGCTGGAATGCGCTCGGCCCCTACAACGGCATCATCGTCACCGCGGCCGCCAGCGAGGTGCCCCAGGCCCTGCTGGACCAACTGGCCATCGGTGGCCGGCTGGTGATCCCGGTCGGTTCCGGCGAGACTCAGGAGCTGCTGCTGATCGTCCGCGAGGAGGACGGCTACAGTCGTCACGTGCTCGATCTGGTGCGTTTCGTGCCGCTGCTCCAGGGTACGCTGGCTTGAATTCATCGCTACGGAAAGCCTCATGAAAAAATCCTTCCTGTTGTTCGCCAAGGGCATGGCCATGGGCGCCGCCGATGTGGTGCCCGGCGTCTCCGGCGGCACCGTCGCCTTCATCTCCGGCATCTACGACGAGCTGCTGCGCTCCATCGCCAGCGTGCCCGAGGCGCTCATGCTGTTGCTGCGCGGGCGCATCGTCGATGCCTGGCGAATGGCCAACGCGACCTTCCTGCTGGTGCTGCTGTCCGGCATCCTCACCAGCGTGTTCAGCCTGGCGCGCCTGATCACCTGGCTGCTGGCGCATCATCCGATCCCGGTCTGGTCGTTCTTCTTCGGCCTGATCCTGGTCTCCTGCCACCTGGTGGCGCGGGAGATCGAGCGCTGGAACTGGACCCGCGGGGTCAGCTTCCTGCTCGGCGGCGCCTTCGCCTGGTGGATCACCGTGGCTGCGCCGGTGCAGTGGGGCAACGACCCGCTGAGCCTGTTCCTGGCCGGTGCCATCGCCATCTGCGCGATGATCCTGCCGGGCATCTCCGGCAGCTTCCTGCTGGTGCTGATGGGGCTCTACGCGACCGTGCTGGGCGCGGTGAAGAGCCTCGATCTCGCCGTGCTGGCGGTCTTCGCCGGCGGCTGCCTGGTCGGCATCCTCAGCTTCGCCCGCCTGCTCAGCTGGCTGCTGGCGCGTTATCGCGACCTGACCCTGGCCTTCCTCACCGGGCTGATGCTCGGCTCGCTGAACAAGGTCTGGCCCTGGAAGCACACCCTGACCTGGCGCACCGACAGCCATGGTCAGCAGGTGCCGGTGCTGCAGGAAAATCTCTGGCCCCAGCAGTTCGCCCTGCAGAGCGGCCAGGATGCCCAGCTCTGGGCCGCCATACTGCTGGCGGTGGTGGGCGTGGTCTTGGTGCTCGGCTTGGAGTGGTTGGCCGGTCGCAGGCAACGGGCGGCTGGTGCCGCCGAATAATTTCGGCACAATACGCCCACCTATTCCAAGAACAGCAGGAGCTCGGGGTGACTCTCTCTCAGCAGCGCAAGCGCCAGGCTCTGGCGACGGCGGTTATCGCCGCTTTACTGGCGGGCTGCAGCAGCAAGTCGTCGAACACCGTGCAGGTGGTCGACCGCACCCAGGGTGGTAGCCAGCAGGTCGCGCGCCAGCCCCAGGCCACCAGCGGGCACTATGTGGTACAGCGTGGCGATACCCTGTACTCCATTGCCTTTCGTTTTGGCTGGGACTGGAAGGCGCTGGCGGCGCGCAACAACATCTCCGCGCCCTATGTCATCCGCCCCGGGCAACGCATCCGCTTCGATGTGCCGCAACAGGGCGTCAGGCCCGTCGTGGCTCAGCCGAGCAGGCCGGTGGCGAGCCCGGTGCCGACGGCGACCCGGCCGCCGGTGCAGACGCAACCCCCGCTCAAGCCAGCGCCTCAGGCGCAGCCCCAGCAGCCGGTAGCGGGGGCGAGCGAGGGCAAGGTGCAGCCCGTACAGCGTTCCGCCCAGGGCTGGGCCTGGCCGGCCAACGGACTGCTGATCGGCAAGTTCTCGTCAAACGGGAGTTTGAATAAAGGCATTGATATCGCCGGCGAATTGGGCCAGCCTGTTTTGGCTGCGTCTGATGGTTCCGTTGTGTACGCCGGAAGTGGTTTACGGGGCTACGGCGAACTGGTGATCATCAAGCACAGCGATGCCTACGTAAGCGCCTACGGACATAACCGCAGGCTGCTGGTGCGGGAGGGACAGCAGGTCAAAGTCGGACAGCATATCGCCGAGATGGGTTCCACGGGAACCGACCGGGTGAAGCTCCATTTTGAGATTCGCCGCCAGGGCAAACCTGTAGACCCCCTGCAATATCTGCCACGTCGTTGACTCTGCCGCCAACCTGCTCCCAAACGTAGGAGGAGCGGGCTTTGGTGTTGCCAGGGAGTCATCCAGAGATTCGTCAGGTGCGCAATCGATCGGCGGCAGGTCACCGTGAGGCTGGCTTGGGGGGCCGGTTCTCCCTGATGCGGAACTGGATTGGGTGCCGCCGAGGCTTGTTGTCGAACTCAGCAAAGGACAACAACAATGGCACTCAGCAAAGAAGCGCCGGAGTTTGACG
This sequence comes from Pseudomonas sp. CAU 1711, assembly GCF_039888625.1. NCBI lineage: Bacteria > Pseudomonadati > Pseudomonadota > Gammaproteobacteria > Pseudomonadales > Pseudomonadaceae > Pseudomonas > Pseudomonas sp. CAU 1711. The sequence goes on along the minus strand of NZ_JBDQQT010000008.1, from coordinate 53,425 downwards.
TCGACGATGAAGTGCTTCTGATGGAGCCCGGCATTGTCCTGGAAGAGCTGACAGAGGAAGCCGAGCTGTCGCGTTCCAGCGCCAAATCCAAAAACACGACCACTACTCTCAAGCAGCACAAATACATCGACTACACCCGGGCGCTCGATGCGACCCAGCTGTATCTCAACGAAATCGGTTTCTCCCCCTTGCTGACTCCGCAGGAGGAAGTGCACTTCGCGCGCCTGGCGCAGAAGGGCGACCCTGCCGGACGCAAGCGCATGATCGAGAGCAACCTGCGCCTGGTGGTGAAGATCGCCCGCCGCTACGTCAACCGTGGCCTGTCTCTGCTGGACCTGATCGAGGAGGGCAATCTCGGCCTGATTCGCGCGGTGGAGAAGTTCGACCCGGAGCGTGGCTTCCGCTTCTCCACCTATGCGACCTGGTGGATTCGTCAGACCATCGAGCGGGCGATCATGAATCAGACCCGCACCATTCGCCTGCCGATTCATGTGGTCAAGGAGCTCAACGTCTACCTGCGCGCGGCTCGCGAACTGACCCAGAAGCTCGACCACGAGCCCTCCGCCGAGGAAATCGCCAACCTGCTGGAGAAGCCGGTCGACGAGGTCAAGCGCATGCTCGGCCTGAACGAGCGGGTGACCTCGGTGGACGTCTCCCTCGGGCCGGACTCGGACAAGACGCTGCTCGACACCCTCACCGACGATCGTCCGAGCGATCCCTGCGATCTGCTGCAGGACGACGACCTCTCCGAAAGCATCGACCAGTGGCTGTCGGAACTGACCGACAAGCAGCGAGAGGTGGTGGTGCGCCGCTTCGGCCTGCGCGGTCACGAGAGCTGTACCCTGGAGGAAGTCGGCCAGGAAATCGGCCTGACCCGCGAGCGGGTGCGGCAGATCCAGGTCGAGGCACTCAAGCGCCTGCGCGAGATACTGGAGAAGAATGGCCTGTCCAGCGATGCGCTATTCCAGTAACGGGTAAACCCTGGCGAGTCAGGGCGTTGCCACAATGCTGTTCACTCAAGATAACGCCGCGCCTGCTGCACGCAGGTGCGGCGTTCTTCTTTCAAGGTGGTCCTTGGCAGAGCCGGGGCTGCCTTTGCCTTCCCGTGAGCCGCGTGCCGGCAATGACGGGCGTAGTAACCAGCTATTACCCTGACACTGGCGAGGCGGCGCAGACTGGCGCCACATCCACCCAGAGGAGGCCACAGCCATGACGGCGAAGAAGATCCTGATGTTGGTCGGCGACTACGCCGAAGACTACGAGACCATGGTGCCCTTCCAGGCGCTGCAGATGGTCGGCCACAGCGTGCATGCGGTGTGTCCCGGCAAGACTGCCGGGCAGACCGTGCGCACCGCCATCCACGATTTCGAGGGCGACCAGACCTACAGCGAGAAGCCGGGGCACAACTTCGCCCTCAATTTCGACTTCGCCAAGGTGCGCGCCGAGGACTACGACGGTCTGCTGATCCCCGGTGGTCGTGCCCCCGAGTACCTGCGCCTGAATGCCGAGGTGATCGCCCTGGTGCAGGCCTTCGCCAAGGCCGCCAAGCCGATCGCCGCGGTCTGCCACGGCGCCCAGCTGCTGGCCGCCGCCGCCGTGCTCGAGGGCCGTTCCTGCAGCGCCTATCCGGCCTGTGCCCCGGAAGTACGCCTGGCCGGTGGCGAATACGTGGAAGTGCCGATGGACGGTGTGCACGTCGACGGCAATCTGGTTACCGCCCCGGCCTGGCCGGCGCATCCAGCCTGGCTGGCGGCATTTTTGAAAGTTCTGGGCTGAGAGAGGAGAGCAGGGGATGTGCGAGCTCTACGTAAAGGCCGATCCGATTCTCTACGAATCGCGCTCGCGTTCCCTGCGCATTCGTGGGGTGGTCACCACTCTGCGCCTGGAGAACCAGTTCTGGGACATCCTGCGCGAGATCGCCGAGGTCGACGGCATGACCACCAACCAGCTGATCGCCAAGCTGTACGAGGAGGTCATGGACTACCGCGGCGAGGTGGTCAACTTCGCTTCCTTCCTGCGCGTCAGCTGCACCCGTTTCCTGGCACAGAAGGCCCAGCCCAGGGCCGCCGAGGTGTTGAGTCTGGTGCAGTCGCGCTAGCCTGGCTTGTAGGAGCGAGCTCTGCTCGCGAAGCTCTTGTGCCCAGTTGTTCGCGAGCAGAGCTCGCTCCTACAGGAGTCTGTCCAACGGCAGAAAAAAGCCCGCAGCTGCGGGCTTCTTCATCAGTGCTTGCGTGGCACCGGCTTGAGCAGTTCTTCCGGTGGCATCTCGCAGTTGATTTTGCGTCCGAGCAGTTCCTCGATCGGCGGCAGGGCGAAGGCGTCGTCCTCGCCGGCGAAGCTGATCGAGGTGCCGCTGGCACCGGCGCGGCCGGTGCGGCCGATGCGGTGCACGTAGTCGTCCGGCACTTCCGGCAGGGTGAAGTTGATCACGTGGCTGATGCCGTCGACGTGGATGCCGCGGCCGGCCACGTCGGTGGCCACCAGCACGCGGATCTTGCCTTCGCGGAAGCCTTCCAGGGTCTTGATCCGCTTGTGCTGCGGCACATCGCCGGACATCTGTGCGGCGCTGACGCCGTCCCTGACCAGCTTCTCCTCGATGCGGCGTACCTCGTCGCGGCGGTTGGCGAACACCATCACCCGCTGCCAGTCGTTCTGCGTCACCAGGTTGTACAGCAGCTTGTACTTGTCGCGGCTGGACACGGCGTAGACGTGCTGCTCGACGGTGTCGCTGGCGACGTGCTCCGGCTCGATCTCGACGATGGCCGGGTTGACCGTCCACTGGCGGGCCAGGTTCATCACGTCGTCGGTGAAGGTGGCGGAGAACAGCAGGGTCTGGCGCTCGCCCTTCATCGGGGTCTGGCGGATGATCTGGCGCACCTGCGGGATGAAGCCCATGTCGAGCATGCGGTCGGCCTCGTCCAGCACCATGACCTCGACCATGTCCAGGTGCACTTCGCCGCGCTGGTTGAAGTCCAGCAGGCGGCCCGGGGTGGCCACCAGGATGTCGCAGTAGCGCGATTCGAGCTGCTTGAGCTGCTTGTCGAAGTCCATGCCGCCGACGAAGCTCATCACGCTCAGGCCGGTGTACTTGGTCAGTGCCTGGGCGTCCTTGGCGATCTGCACCACCAGCTCGCGGGTCGGCGCGATGATCAGCGCGCGCGGCTCGCCCATGTAGCGTTCCTTGGGCGGCTCGGTCTGCAGCAGCTGGGTGATGGTGGAGACGAGGAAGGCGGCGGTCTTGCCGGTGCCGGTCTGGGCGCGGCCGATGGCGTCCTTGCCCTTGAGGGTATGGCCGAGGACCTGGGCCTGGATCGGCGTGCAGTAGGGGAAGCCAAGGTCGTGGATGGCGTGCATCAGCTCCGGGGCCAGGCGGAAGTCGTGGAAGCGGGTCTTGCCTTCGGCCGGCTCGACCACGAAGTCCTCCAGCTTCCAGGTGTCCACCGGCTTGGCCGGGCGCGCCTGGCGCGGCTTGTCGCTGCGCGCCTTCTTCTCGCGCGGGGCCTTGGCGGCGCTGGGCTGGCGTTCGGTACGCGAGTCTTCCTGGCGGGAGGGCGCACTGGGGAATGAGGCGGGGGTGGCGTTGACGGGCTGCTCGGCATCGCCCTTGTTGAAGATTTTCTTGAGTGCTTTGAGCACGGCCGGTCTCGTATTGGTCAAGGAATGAACGGCCGCCAGTGTAAAGCAAGAAGCCCGCGCGGCGAAGTGCCGCGCGGGGCGCAGCACTATTGCTGCGGCAGGCTGGCCAGCAGCAGACGGCGGACGTTGCCGCCCATGATGGCGGCGATCTCGGCGTCGGCGAAGCCGGCGCGCTGCAGGCCCTCGGTGATCTGCGCCAGGCCGGTGCTGTCGAAGGGCGTGTGCACCGTGCCGTTGAAGTCGGAGCCGAGGGCGACGTGTTCGACGCCGACCCTGTCCGCGGCATAGCGAATGGCGCGCACTATGGCGCCGACCGAGGTCTCGCAGACGGCGGCCTCCCAGTAGCCGATGCCGATCACCCCGCCGCTGGCGGCGATGCGTTCGAGGTGCTCGTCGCTGAGATTGCGCGGGCCTGGGCAGGTACCGGCCACGCCGGTGTGGGACACCAGCACGGGGCGCGTGGCCATGGCCAGTACATCGTCGATCAGCGGCTTGGAGGCGTGGGCCAGGTCGACCAGCATGCGTTTCTCCTCCAGGCGGGCGATCACCTGGCGGCCCAGCGCGGTCAGACCGCCCTTATCCAGGCCATGGGCGGAGCCGCCGACCTCGTTGTCGAAGAAGTGGGTCAGGCCGGCGATGCGAAAGCCTGCGTCGTACAGGCGGTCGATGTTTTCCAGCTTGCCCTCGATGGGCTGCAGGCCCTCGGTGGCGAGCAGGGCGGCGACCCGCTGCGGGTCGCGCTGCCAGGCTGCGAGGAAGGCCTGCAGTTCGCCGCGATTGCGCACCAGCACCAGGCGACCCTCGCTGGCGGCCGCGGCCCGTTCCAGCTTGCCGGCCTGGTACAGGGCGCGGGCGAGCAGGCTGTCCCAGGTCTCGCGCGGCCAGCGCTGGGCCATTGCCAGCAGGGTGATGTTGTCGCTGTCGCCGGGGTTGCTCTGGTAGTTGAGGCCGCGCGGGGTCTTGGTCACGGTGGAGAACACCTGCAGGCCGACGCGCCCCTCGAGCAGGCGCGGCAGGTCGGAGTGGCCATAGGCGTGGCGTTCGAGCAGGTCGCGCTGCCAGAGCAGGGCGTCGTCGTGCAGGTCGGCGACGAACAGGGTCTCATGCAGCTGCTCCGCGCTGTCGCTGGCACGATAGGGCGGCGCCCCGGCGACGCTGTTCATGAAGCGGTCGAGCAGGTTGGGAAGGGCGAAGAAGATGACCGCGCCGAGCGGCACCAGGATCAGCAGGGCGAGCGACAGCTTGCGCATGAGTGCTTCCATAGCGTTGTTGTTATGGCGGCGACTCTAGCAAGCCGGGTGGGGCGAGTGCGATGCGGCGGTGCTTCTGCGTTCAGCCGAACAGGCGATTGCGGCCCTGCTGCTTGGCCTTGTACAGGGCGGCGTCGGCGCGGGCGATCAGGCTCTCCAGGCCGTCCTTGGGCTGCAGCTGGGCCAGGCCTATGGAGGCGGTGACGCCCGGCAGAATGCCCATGGGCGAGTAGAAGGAGGATACCTGTTCCAGGCTCAGGCGCAGGCGTTCGCCGATGCTGCGGGCCTCGTCGACGCCGATCTCCGGCAGCAGGATGACGAACTCCTCGCCGCCATAGCGCACCATGCTGTCCTTCGGCCTGAGCTGGTTGCGCAGGGTGTGCGCGACCAGGCACAGGGCGTAGTCGCCGGCCAGGTGGCCGTGCTGGTCGTTGTAGGCCTTGAAGTGGTCGACGTCCAGCATGAGCATGCACAGCGGCTGGCCGTTGAAGGCGCAGCGGGTGCTCTCGCGCTGGTAGACGTGCTCCAGCCAGCGCCGGTTGAAGCAGCCGGTGAGGGTGTCGAGGTTGGCGCTCTGTTCGCTGTCGAGGATGATCCGGTTGCCCTGGCGCACCCGCTCGCAGAGCAGCTCCAGCAGGTTCTGCATCAGCTCCGGCGACTGCTCGAACAGCCTGACCAGCGAGGCGCGATGCAGGCGCAGGACCAACGAAGGCTGGGTGGCCACCACGTAGGCGGAGGGGTGGTCGTTGTCGATGAAGCTGATTTCGCCGGCGCAGTCGCCGCAGTGCAGGGTGCTCACCGGCTGGTTGTCCAGCGAGCCCAGGTAGACCTTCATCTCGCCTTCCAGCAGGACGTAGAGGTGCTGGTTGCGGTTGAAGGGGGAGAGCAGAATCTCGCCGGCCTCCAGCTCGAAGGCGCGGAACTCCTCCAGCAGCTGCTGCAGGCTGCCGGCCGTGACGTTGTGAAACAGCCGCGCGTGGCGCAGCTGTTGCAGATCCTGCTGCCAGTGGGCGTTTTTCATCGCGGCAACGCGTTGCATCGGGCTGCGGGCATCGCGTAACACTCCATGTTGTGGGGCGAACACCGACTTGACCATATTCCCAGGATTATTGCCTGGGCAATCCTCGGGCCCGCTCTGCCCGACCGGCGGTCGCAGGCGATGGACGGCGGGGCGATGGGCGCCATTCCCTTGACTGCGGTGGTTTCACTTAGCGCGCGCCCCGCCGCAGTCGACGTTGCCTTGACGCGCTCTCAGCGGGCCAGGCGGCGCTGCAACCAGGTCCCGATATCCTGGATTTCCTCCATCACCACTTCATGACCCATGGGGTATTCCCGCCAGTCGACCGGCACGCCCTGCTCGGCCAGCGCATCGTGGGCGGCGCGGCCCATGAAGCTCGGCACCACCTCGTCCTGGCTGCCGTGCAGGCAGAGCACCGGCAGGGAGCGGCGTGCGGCTTGCAGTTGCAGGTCCGCGGCGAAGGTCGGCGCATAGGTGGACAGTGCCAGCAGCCCGCCGAGCGGTCCCTGCCAGCGCAGGAAGGCGGTGTGGAAGACCACCGCGCCACCTTGGGAGAAGCCGGCCAGGACGATGCGCGCCGGGTCGATGCCGCTGTCGCGCTGTTGCTCGATCAGCTCGATCACCCTCTGCGCCGAGGCCTCCATTTGCTCCTGGTCGATGGCGCGCGCCGGGCTCATGGCCAGGATGTCGTACCAGCTGGGCATGGCCCAGCCGCCGTTGATGGTCACCGGCCGGGTCGGCGCCTGTGGCAGCAGGAAGCGGGTGCTCGGCAGCTGCTGCTGGAGCATTTTCGCCACCGGCTCGAAGTCGTAACGGTCGGCGCCCAGGCCGTGTAACCAGATGACGCAGGCGTCTGCCGCTTGGGTAGGTTCGAGTATCAGGCTTTCGTGCATGTCTGCTCCATTCTGGTGCGCGGGAGTTGCGCATGGCACACCGGTTTTATTCAAGTGGGATAAATACTTAAGAAGATGTCGCGCTGACGGAAGTTTGTCTCTTGACCTGCGGGCGAAACCGGTCAGTCAGAAAACTGGTACGGCCCTTGCTGTACTGGTCGGGTCCGGTGGGGGCCGTCTCGTTGCGGAAAGCCGGACAAATCTGCTGGGTCTCCTTTCCGTACGACCTACGGTGAGAAGTGTGACATTCGCCGGTCTGCGGAACGGCATCTAGACTCACTTCAGGTTCGCACCCCGGTCGGTCCTGCCATGGTGGCGGGATCGAACGTGCCCCACAAGGGTACGGCGGCTGGACCGAGACTCGACCAAACAAGAACACTTGGAGGTTTTGATGAAGATGGTGAAATCCACCCTGGCAGTACTGACCACTGCGGCGGCGCTCGGTGTGAGCGGCTTCGCTCAGGCCGGTGCGACTCTGGATGCGGTGCAGAAGAAGGGCTTCGTGCAGTGCGGTATCAGTGACGGTTTGCCGGGCTTCTCTTACGCCGATGCCAAGGGCAACTACATGGGCATCGACGTGGACGTCTGCCGCGCGGTGGCTGCCGCCGTGTTCGGCGATGCCTCCAAGGTGAAGTACAGCCCGCTGACCGCCAAGGAGCGCTTCACCGCGCTGCAGTCCGGCGAAGTCGACATGCTGTCGCGCAACACCACCTGGACCAGCTCGCGTGATGCGGCCATGGGTCTGAACTTCACCGGCGTGACCTACTACGACGGTCAGGGCTTCCTGGTGAACAAGAAGCTCGGCGTTTCCAGCGCCAAGGAACTGGACGGCGCCACCGTGTGCATCCAGGCCGGTACCACCACCGAGCTGAACCTGGCCGACTACTTCCGCGCCAATGGCCTGAAGTACACCCCCATCACTTACGACACCTCCGACGAGAGCGCCAAGTCGCTGGAGTCCGGCCGTTGCGACGTGCTGACCTCCGACCAGTCGCAGCTGTACGCTCAGCGCATCAAGCTGGCCGCGCCGAACGACTACGTGGTGCTGCCGGAAGTGATCTCCAAGGAGCCGCTCGGCCCGGCCGTGCGTCAGGGTGACGAGGAGTGGTTCGACATCGTGCGCTGGAGCCTGTACGCCCAGCTCAACGCCGAGGAACTGGGCGTGACTTCCGCCAACGTGGAAGAAATGGCCAAGTCCACCAAGAACCCGGACATCGCCCGCCTGCTGGGCGCCGAGGGTGATTACGGCAAGGACCTGAAGCTGCCGAAGGACTGGGCGGTCAAGGTCATCAAGCAAGTCGGCAACTACGGTGAAATCTTCGATCGCAACGTCGGTGCCGGCAGCGATCTGAAGATCGAGCGTGGTCTCAATGCCCTGTGGAACAAGGGTGGTCTGCAGTACGCACCGCCGGTGCGCTGACCGCCATGCCATCGCCCCCTTGGTGGGGCGATGGAGTTCCTGATTTCGTGAACTCCGCGCCGCCGATCCGGGGCGCGGAGCTTCCATGAGGGCCGCTATGCAAAATCCCCCCATTTCTCCGCGCCCGCGCGCATCGGTACTGACCGATCCGCAGGTGCGCGCCTGGGTTTTCCAGATCATCGCCGTGATCGCCGTGATAGGGCTCGGCTGGTATCTGTTCCACAACACCCAGAACAACCTGGCCCAGCGCGGCATCCTGTCCGGCTTCGGCTTTCTCGACAACAGTGCCGGCTTCGGCATCTCCCAGCACCTGATCGACTACACCGAGAGCGACACTTACGGCCGCGTCTTCGTCATCGGCCTGCTCAACACCCTGCTGGTGTCGGTCATCGGCATAGTGCTGGCGACCATTCTCGGTTTCATCCTCGGTGTGGCGCGGTTGTCGCACAACTGGCTGGTCAGCAAGCTGGCCACCGTCTATATCGAGACCTTCCGCAACATCCCGCCGTTGTTGCAGATATTCTTCTGGTACTTCGCCGTGTTCCTGCCGTTGCCCGGGCCGCGTGACAGCCTGAACATCGGCGATACCTTCTTCCTCAGCGTGCGCGGGCTGAACATGCCGGCGCCGAGCCTGGCCGAGGGCTTCTGGCCCTTCTTCATCGCCATCGTCCTGGCCCTGGCCATCATCGTCGCACTGGCGCGCTGGGCGCGTCTGCGTTTCGAGGCCACCGGACAGACCTTCCCGACCCTGATCAGCAGCCTGGTGCTGATCGTCGCCTTGCCGGGCCTGGCCCTGCTGGTGTTCGGCGATCCCTTCCACTGGACGGTGCCCGAACTCAGGGGCTTCAACTTCCGTGGTGGCTGGGTGCTGATTCCCGAGCTGATGGCGCTGACCCTGGCGCTGACCATCTACACCGCGGCCTTCATCGCCGAGAACGTGCGCTCGGGCATCCAGGCGGTCAGCCACGGGCAGACCGAGGCGGCGCGCTCGCTAGGCCTGCCGGCCGGCAAGATCCTGCGCCTGGTGATCATTCCCCAGGCCATGCGGGTGATCATCCCGCCGCTGACCAGCCAGTACCTGAACCTGGCGAAGAACTCCTCGCTGGCCGCCGGTATCGGCTATCCGGACATGGTCTCGCTGTTCGCCGGCACCACCCTGAACCAGACCGGCCAGGCCATCGAGGTGATCGCCATCACCATGAGCGTGTACCTGGCCATCAGCATCAGCATCTCGATCCTGATGAACTGGTACAACAAGCGCATCGCGCTGGTCGAGCGGTAAGGAGAAGCGCATGCAAGTCCATCAATTCCGTCCCGACCTGCCGCCGCCGCGCCTGAGCGTGGGCGTGCTCGGCTGGCTGCGGGCCAATCTGTTTTCCAACTGGTTCAATACCCTGCTGACCTTCCTGGCCATCTACCTGGTCTGGCTGATCGTGCCGCCGCTGCTGCAGTGGGCCTTCTTCCAGGCCGACTGGACCGGCAGCACCCGCGCCGACTGCACCGGCGACGGCGCCTGCTGGGTGTTCATCCGCGAACGCTTCGACCAGTTCATGTACGGCTTCTACCCGGAGCAGCTGCGCTGGCGCGTCGACCTGACCGTGTGGCTGGCGGTGATAGGCGCGGCGCCGCTGTTCGTGCCACCGATGCCGCGCAAGGCCCTGTATGGCCTGGCCTTCCTGGTGGTCTACCCGCTGCTGGCCTTCTGGCTGCTGCATGGCGGCTTCCTCGGCCTGAAGGAGGTGGAGACCAGCCTCTGGGGCGGCCTGATGCTGACCCTGGTGATCGCCGCCGTCGGTATCGCCGGCGCGCTGCCGCTGGGCATCATGCTGGCCCTCGGCAGGCGCTCGGAGATGCCGGCGATTCGGGTCATCTGCGTCACCTTCATCGAGTTCTGGCGCGGCGTGCCGCTGATCACCGTGCTGTTCATGTCCTCGGTGATGCTGCCGCTGTTCCTGCCCGAGGGGCTGTCCTTCGACAAGCTGCTGCGTGCGCTGATCGGGGTGATCCTGTTCCAGTCCGCCTACATCGCCGAGGTGGTGCGCGGCGGCCTGCAGGCCATTCCCAAGGGCCAGTACGAGGCGGCCGCGGCCATGGGCCTGGGCTACTGGCGGATGATGGGCCTGGTGATCCTGCCGCAGGCGCTCAAGCTGGTGATTCCGGGCATCGTCAACACCTTCATCGCCCTGTTCAAGGACACCAGTCTGGTGATCATCATCGGTCTGTTCGACCTGCTCAACAGCATCAAGCAGGCCACCACCGATCCGGCCTGGCTGGGCATGGCCACCGAGGGCTACGTGTTCGCCGCCCTGGTGTTCTGGATCTTCTGTTTCGGCATGTCCCGCTATTCCATGCGCCTGGAGCGCAAGCTGGACACCGGCCACAAGCGTTAGGAGTCGTAGACCATGACCGAAGTTAAGAAAGAAGTCGCCGCCGAGCCGATCATCCAGATGCAAGGCGTGAACAAGTGGTACGGCCAGTTCCACGTGCTCAAGGACATCAACCTCGACGTGCAGCCCGGCGAGCGCATCGTGCTGTGCGGGCCGTCCGGCTCGGGCAAGTCCACCACCATCCGCTGCATCAACCGCCTGGAGGAGCACCAGCAGGGGCGCATCGTGGTCGACGGCACCGAGCTGACCCACGACCTCAAGCATATCGAGGCGGTGCGCAGCGAAGTGGGCATGGTGTTCCAGCACTTCAACCTGTTCCCGCACCTGACCGTGCTGCAGAACTGCACCCTGGCGCCCATGTGGGTGCGCAAGATGCCCAAGCGCAAGGCCGAGGAAGTCGCCATGCACTTCCTCGAGCGCGTGCGCATTCCCGAGCAGGCCCACAAGTTTCCCGGCCAGCTTTCCGGCGGCCAGCAGCAGCGCGTGGCCATCGCTCGCGCGCTGTGCATGAAGCCGAAGATCATGCTGTTCGACGAGCCGACCTCGGCGCTCGACCCGGAGATGGTCAAGGAGGTGCTGGATACCATGATCGGCCTGGCCGAGGACGGCATGACCATGCTCTGCGTGACCCATGAGATGGGCTTCGCCCGCACCGTGGCGAACCGGGTGATCTTCATGGACCGCGGCGAGATCGTCGAACAGAACGAGCCCAACGCCTTCTTCGACAACCCGCAGAACGAGCGGACCAAGCTGTTCCTTGGGCAGATCCTGCACTGAGGTCGCAAGACGCGAAAAGGGGAGCCACTGGCTCCCCTTTTCGTTTGCGCCCTCTATGCCGTTCGTTGGCGGTACATCCCGGCAAATCCATGCACTACCGGCATCACGCCTGCCCAGATCAGCGCCAGCATCAGCATTGTCGGCCATAGCCCCAGCGGCAGGCCGACTCCGGCCAGTTTGGCGCCGCCCAGGTAGGACAGCGGCCCGGCGACGGCGCCGAGCAGGCTGCCCAGCCACCAGGGGCGGGCGGTCCAGGCCAGGCAGTGGTTGAGGGTGGTGGCGAACAGGGCCCACAGCAGGGCCAGCCAGGCTGGCAGCAGGCGGCCGCTGCCGCCGAAGTCGAAGACTCCGAGGTTGAGCAGGAAGCTGTCCAGTGCGCTGCCGAACAGCATGACGCTGGCGACCAGGCGGCCCTCGACACGCCAGGGCGCGACCCAGGCGAAGTGGCCGACCAGGCAGGCCAGCGCCAGGACCAGCAGCCAGGGATGGCGGGCGCCGAATACGCAGGCGAACCAGCCGATCTGGAACAGCAGGGCGTTGAGGATCAGCGGGCGGGGGGCGGTCATGGGCGGATGAACAGGCTGGAAGTTCGAGTGGCCAAGGGTACCCTCACCCCGGCCCTCTCCCAAGGGGAGAGGGGGGTTAGGCTGCGAAGTTGCCCAGCAGCGGCGCCGGGCGCGCGCCTTGCTTGGCCAGCAGCAGCTGGGCGGTGCCGATGCTGCGCTCGAGGAAGCCGCCCTCGCAGTAGCACAGGTAGAACTCCCACAGGCGGCAGAAATGGTCGTCGTAGCCCAGCTGCTCCAGGCGGTGACGGGCGCGGCGCAGGTTGTCGTGCCACAGGCGCAGGGTGCGCGCGTAGTGTAGGCCGAAGTCTTCCATGTGGTGCAGGTTGAGGTCGGTGTCGCGACTGACGATCTCCAGCATCTTGTGCACCGAGGGCAGGGCGCCGCCGGGAAAGATGTAGCGCTGGATGAAGTCCACCGACTTGCGCGCCTGCTCGTAGCGCTGGTCGCGGATGGTGATGGCCTGCAGCAACATCAGCCCGTCGTCCTTGAGCAGGCGCGCGCATTGCTGGAAGTAGGTGGGCAGGAAGCGGTGGCCGACCGCCTCGACCATCTCGATCGACACCAGCTTGTCGAACTGGCCGTCGAGGTCGCGGTAGTCCTCCAGCAGCAGGGTGATGCGCTGCTGCAGGCCCTGCTGCTCGATGCGCTGGCGGGTGTATTCGTACTGCTCGCGCGACAGGGTGGTGGTGGTCACTCGGCAGCCATAGTGGCTGGCCGCATAGAGGGCCATGCTGCCCCAGCCGGTACCGATCTCCAGCAGGTGGTCGTCGGGCTTGAGCTCCAGCTTCTGGCAGATGCGTTCGAGCTTGTTCAGCTGGGCCTGCTCGAGGCTGTCCTGCTCGCTCTGGAACATGGCCGCCGAGTACATCATGGTCGGGTCGAGGAACTGCTCGAACAGCGCGTTGCCCAGGTCGTAATGGGCGGCGATGTTGCGGCGCGAGCCCCGGCGGGTGTTGCGGTTGAGCCAGTGCAGGCCCTGCAGCAGTGGGCGGCCGAGCAGGGCCAGGCCGCGCTCCATGCCGTCCAGCACGTCGAGGTTGGCGACGAACACGCGCACCACCGCGGTCAGGTCCGGGCTGCTCCAGTAGCCGTGGATATAGGCCTCGCCGGCGCCGATCGAGCCGTTGCCGGCGACCATGGCCCAGACGGCGGCGTCTTGCACCTGGATTTCTGCGTGCAGCGGCGCGCCGGTCTGGCCGAAGGTCTGCCGTTCGCCATCCTCGATGATCGTCAGTTGGCCGTGGCGCAGCCGGCCGAGCTGACGCAGCACGGCACGCTTGAGCAGACCCGCGCCTATGCCGTTGCCGGTGCGCACGCTGGTTTTCGCGGAAGTCAGGTCAGGGCTCTTCATGGCGGGGCTCCAGATGGGCGGCGCGGAATTCGCCGTCCGCGGCTCGATGGGAATGGATCGGGATGCGTTTGAGCAGCAGGCGCAGGGCCTGCCAGTAGATGCCGAGCAGGGTCTTGGCGCTCATCCAGGGGAAGGCCAGCAGGTGCCGGTGCAGGCTGGCGCGGCTGAGCGGGGTGCGGCGCAGGCCGAGGCCGGCCTCGAACAGCTTGTCCGCGCCCTGCCAGTCTTCCATATGGATATGCAGGTGCTCGCCGGGCACCGAGTAGCGCATGCGGTACTCCAGCTCGCGCGGCAGGAAGGGTGAGACGTGAAAGCTCTTGGCCACGCGGTGGCGCGACTCGCCCTGCGCGTTGGCCGGCAGCACGTAGTGGTAGCGCTCGCGCCAAGGCGTGTTGCTGACTTCGCAGAGGATGGCCTGCAGGCGCTCCTGCTCGTCGAAGCAATAGAAGAAGCTCGCCGGGTTGAAGGCCAGGCCCCAGCTGCGCGGCTGGGCCAGCAGGCAGATGCGCCCGCGCGGCGCCACGCCCAGCGCCTCGCCCACGCGCTGGCGCACGGCGTCGGCCAGGCGCATGCCGTGGCGGGTGAACTGTGGCAGGAAGTCGCTCTCGCGAAAGGCCAAGGGTGCCCAGCGCGAGCGCCCGGCCAGCGGCGACAGGGCGAGCACGGCGTCCTGCTCGGCCAGGTCGAGGTAGAGCAGGCCCATGCGGTAGCGGAAGGCATGGCCGCGCGGCAGGTGTCGGCGGTGCCCGACCCAGCCCTGATACAGCGCGCTGTTCACAGCTGCTCTCCGAAGGCGCGCGCCACGCGCAGGGCGCTGACCACGCCGTCCTCGTGGAAACCGTTGGCCCAGTAGGCGCCGCAGTAGTAGCTGTGCTGCGCGCCGCAGAGTTCATCCCAGCGGGCCTGGGCTTCGATGCCGTCCAGGCTGTACTGCGGGTGGGCGTAGCTGAAGCGGCCGAGTATCCGCGCCGGGTCGATGGCCGCCGTCTGGTTGAGGCTGACGCAGAAGGTGGTCCGGCTGCGGATGCCCTGCAGGATATTCATGTTGTAGGTGACCGCCGCCGGCTGCGCGCGCGGCCCGCCCAGGCGATAGTTCCAGCTGGCCCAGGCCAGCCGGCGCCTGGGCAGCAGGCGGGTGTCGCTGTGCAGCACCACCTCGTTGTCGGCATAGCGCAGGGCGCCGAGGATCGCCCGTTCGGCCGCGCTCGGCGCGGCCAGCATGGCCAGGGCCTGGTCGCTGTGGCAGGCGAACACCACCTTGTCGAAGCGCTCCGCGCCGGCCGGGCTGTGCACTCGCACGCCCTGGTTGCTGCGCTCGACACGTTGTACCGGGCAGTTCAGACGGATGCGCTCGGCGAAGCCGGCGCTCAGCGGCCCCAGGTAGCTGCGCGAGCCGCCGGCGATCACCCGCCACTGCGGGCGGTCGTTGACCGACAGCAGGCCGTGGTTCTTGAAGAAGCGCACGAAGAAGCGCAGCGGAAAGTCGAGCATGTCGGACGGCGACATGGACCAGATGGCCGCGCCCATCGGCACTATGTAGTGCTCGACGAAGCGCCGGCCGTAGCCGCCCCGCTCCAGGTAGGCGCCGAGGGTCAGGTCGGCGGCGATGCGCTGCTCGGCCAGGTCGCTCAGCGCCTCGCGGTTGAAGCGCAGGATGTCGCGCAGCATGCCCCAGAAGGCCGGGCGCAGCAGGTTGCCGCGCTGGGCGAACAGACTGTTGAGGTTGTTGCCGTTGTATTCCACGCCGCTGCGCGGATCGCTCACCGAGAAGCTCATCTCGGTGGGCTTCGAGGCGACGCCCAGCCTGTCCATGAGGCGGATGAAGTTGGGGTAGGTCCAGTCGTTGAACACGATGAAACCGGTGTCGATCGCATAGGACCTGCCCTGCACCTCGACGTCCACCGTGTGGGTGTGGCCGCCGATGCGGGGGCCGGCCTCGAACAGCTGGATCTCGTGCCTGCGGGCGAGCAGGTAGGCGGAGGTCAGGCCGGCGATGCCGCCGCCGACTATGGCGATCTTCATGGGCGTGGCTCCGTGCGCGCAAGGCGCTTGCCGAGGGCCAGCTGCAGGCCCTTGGGCAGGTGGGCGAGCAGCAGCAGGGTGGCGATAAAGGGTGTCGGGAAGGCGATCTCGTAGGGGCGCCGTTCCAGGCACCTGGCGATATGGCGGGCGGCCTTGTCCACCGGCCAGCGCATCGGCATGGGGAAATCGTTGTTGCGCGTCAGCGGGGTGTCGACGAAGCCGGGGCTGACCAGGCTGACGTCGATGCCCTCGGTAGCCAGGTCGATGCGCAGCGCCTCGAACAGGTAGCGCAGCGCCGCCTTGGACGCGCCATAGGCCTCGGCGCGCGGCAGCGGCAGGAAGGTCACCGAGCTGGAAACCGCCACCAGGTGCGGCCTGTCGCCGGCGCGCAGCAGCGGCAGGGCCGCCTCCACGCAGTGGGCGGCGGCGATCAGGTTGCTGTGCATGACCCGCTCGATGATGGCCGCCTGGAAGTCGGCGACCTCGACGTACTCGCAGGTGCCGGCGTTGAGGATCACCTGGTCCAGCGCGCCCCAGCGCTCGGCGATGCGCTCGCCGATGGCGCGCACCTGCTCGGCGTCGCTCAGGTCGCCGGGGGCCACCAGTACCTGGCCGGGGAAGCGATCGGCCAGCTCGCGCAGGGCGCCGGCGCTGCGCGCGCTCACGGCGAGCAGGTGGCCCTGGAGCAGCAGGACTTCCGCCAGGGCGGCGCCGATGCCGCTGCTGGCACCGGTGAGCCAGATGCGCCTGCTCATGCCAGCCTCCGCTTCAGCCAGGCGATGACGCCCCCCATCAGCGGCAGGTGTTCGTAGAGCAGGGCGCCGGCATCGAAGTAGTCGCGGTGCTGGTAGACCCTGTCGCGCCACAGCAGGTGCGAGCAGCCGTCGACGCCGAGCGGCGCGCCGCCACGCAGATGTGGGTGGCGATAGGTCATGGTCCAGCGCAGGTAGCCTTGGCCCTCGCCGATCTGGTCGTGGCCGTGGAACGCGAAATCGAGCTGGTCCAGGTTGGCGTACAGCTCGGCGAAGTAGCGCTGCAGCGCCGGCAGGCCCCGGATCTCGTGCAGCGGGTCGCGGAACAGCACGTCGTCGCTGTACAGCTCGCCGAGCCGTCGCAGGTTGCCGGCGTCGAGCGCGGCGAACTGGTCGGCGAACTGGCGCAGGAACTCAGACATCGGCCACCTCCGCCTTGGGCAGGTTCTTGAACGCCTGCAGGGCACGCTCGCGCGAGCGGCCCAGGTCGACTATTGGCCGTGGGTAAGCGGCCACGCCAAACAGACCGCCCAGGGCCGAAGGGTCGTGGATATCGCGCTTGCTCAGCCCGGCCAGTTCCGGCACCCAGGTGCGGATGAAGTCGCCCTCGGGGTCGAATTTGCGCGACTGGCTGATCGGGTTGAAGATGCGGAAGTACGGCGCCGCGTCGGTGCCGGTGGAGGCGCTCCACTGCCAGCCGCCGTTGTTGGCGGCCAGGTCGCCGTCGATCAGCTGGCGCATGAAGAAGCGTTCGCCTTCGCGCCAATCGATCAGCAGGTTCTTGCTCAGGAACATCGCCACCAGCATGCGCAGGCGGTTGTGCATCCAGCCGGTGGTCAGCAGCTGGCGCATGGCGGCGTCGACTATGGGGATGCCGGTGCGCCCCTGCTGCCAGGCGGCCAGCTCGTCCGGTGCGCGGCGCCAGGGCAGCGCCTCGGTTTCGGCGCGAAAGGCGCGGTGCCGCGAGACGCGCGGGTAGCCGACCAGGATGTGCTTGTAGAACTCGCGCCAGAGCAGCTCGTTGATCCAGGTCAGCGCGCCGACGTTGCCGCTGTCGAACTCGCCTCGGTTGATGCGCAGCGCCGCATGCAGGCACTGGCGCGGCGACAGCACGCCGGCGGCGAGGTAGGCGGACAGCTGGCTGGTGCCGTCCAGGCCGGGGAAGTCGCGGCGCTCCTGGTACTCGCTCATGCGCTGTTCGGCGAACTCGCCGAGGCGCTGCAGGGCGGCGGCCTCGCCGGCCGGCCAGCGGGCGCGCAGGGACTGTGCGGGGGTGGCGAAACCCTCCACAGCTCGCGGGATGGGATCGCCGGCGATTTCCAGCGGTGCCTGTGCGGACGGGCGTGGCAGCACGGCCGGCAGGGCGGCATGCAGGCGCTGGTAGCAGAGCTTGCGGAACTGGCTGTAGACCTGGAAGTAGCCACCCGCCTTGGTCAGCACGCTGCCGGGCTGCAGCAGCAGCTGGTCGAGGCGCCGCTGCAGGGTCACGCCCTGTTTCGCCAGGGCCTCGGCCACGGCCTGGTCGCGACGGCTCTCGTGGATGCCGTACTCGTCGTTGATCCACAGCGTGGCGATGCGCTGTTCGCGGCACAGTTGCGCCAGCACCTGCGGCGCATCGCTCCAGCGCGGCGCCTGGCGGACCAGCAGCGGCACGTTGAGCTCGGCCAGCGCCGTCTTCAGTTCGGCGAGGTTGCGCAGCCAGAAGTCGACCTTGCAGGGCGCATCGTCGTGTTCGTGCCACTGCTGCGGGCTGATCAGGTACAGGGCCAGGGTCGGCCCGGCCGCCATGGCGGCGCTCAGGGCGCTGTTGTCGCGGGTCCGCAGGTCGCTGCGCAGCCAGATCAACTGGTGCATTGGGGTTCCTCCAGCAGTCTCAGTTCGCGCAGCCGGCGCTCGGCGAGCAGCGGGTCGGCGGCCAGGTCCAGCCCCGGGATGGCGCCCAGTTCCTCGGCGTGGATGCTCGCCGCCGGGCCGACCAGCAGCAGCGGTACGGCGCAGGCCTCGACCAGGCGCGGTAGCTGGTGCCGCTGCGCGGTGGCCAGGGCCTGGCTGGAATAGAGGAGCAGGGCGCGCGGGGCGATATGGTCCACCGCCTGCACCAGCTCGCTGCTCGGCACCGACCAGTCCAGCACCTGCGCCGGGCAGCCGGCGCTGCCGACCAGCCAGGCGCACAGCCACAGGCCGGGTTCGAACGGGAGCTCGGACTGATTGACCAGCAGCAGCGGCGCGCCAGCGCGCTGGCGGTTGTCGTGGTGCAGGCGCGTGCCGAGCTTGCTGCGCAGCCAGGAGTGGAAGAACACCCGCTCCAGCTGGGCGCCGAACGCCAGGTCGCGCCAGCGCTGCTGCAGATCGTCGAGCAGCGGCAGCAGCAGGCGCGCGCACAGCAGGCCTGGCGGGTACAGCGCCTGGGCGCGGTTGAAGGCCTCGTCCAGCGGACGCTGGGCCTGGCGCACGATGTGTTGCAGCAGTTCTTCGCGCAGGCGCTGCCAGGGATCGTCGCCCGTGGGCTGTGGCGGACGCTCCAGGGCGATCAGTTCCCTGACCTGGCCGACCGCGACGCCGCGGTTGAGCCAGGTCAGCACTGCCTGGATGCGCGCGATCTGCTCAGGCGAATAGAGGCGATGACCCTTGCAGGTGCGCTGCGGCACCACCAGGCCGTAGCGGCGCTCCCAGGCGCGCAGGGTCACCGGGTTGACCCCGGTACGTTGCGCCACCTCGCGGATGGGCAACCAGCCTTGGGCGAT
This sequence comes from Pseudomonas sp. CAU 1711, assembly GCF_039888625.1. NCBI lineage: Bacteria > Pseudomonadati > Pseudomonadota > Gammaproteobacteria > Pseudomonadales > Pseudomonadaceae > Pseudomonas > Pseudomonas sp. CAU 1711. The sequence continues at coordinate 34,609 of NZ_JBDQQT010000008.1, read as the reverse complement.
GGCGGCCTGGTAGTCGAGGGGCGTCTCGCTCATAGCTGGTTTCTCAGGCTCAGCTCGTCGGGGTAGGGCTGCAGGTAGTCCTGGCGCGCCACGTACTGATCGGGATGGCGACGGAAGTGGTGGCGCAACAGGGTCAGCGGCGCCACCAGCGGCACCACGCCGCCGCGGTACTGGTCGATCAGTCGCTGCAGCTCGTGCTTCTCCTCGCGGCTGAGCGCGCGCTTGAGGTAGCCGCTCAGGTGCTGCAGCACGTTGCTGTGGGTGCCGCGGCTGGCGCGCAGGCCGAGCGCCGCCATCAGCTGGCGGAAGTAGCGCGGGCCGAGCTCGGCCGGGTCCTGGCGCCCGGCATCGGCCAGCAGGCGGCCGAGGGCGTGTTGCTGCTGCGGGCTGGTGGCCATCAGCAGGTACTTGTGGCGGGCGTGGAAGTCGAGCAGGGCGCGTCGGCTCAGGCCGTCGGCCAACAGGCGCTGCCAGCGGGCGTAGACGAACACGCGATTGAGGAAGTTTTCGCGCAGCACCGGGTCGTGCAGGCGGCCTTCCTCCTCCAGCGGCAGTTCCGGGCGGCGCGCCTGCAGGGCGGCGGCAAAGATGCCGGTAGAGCCGCCGTCCACCGGCCGGCCGTCGTCGCGGTACAGCTTGACCCGCTGCAGGCCGCAGGACGGCGACTTCTGCATGAGGACGAAGCCGCACAGATCGTGCAGTTCATCGGCGACCTTTTCGCCATAGGCACGCAGCGGCTCGCTGAAGTCGCGGCTGGCGTCCCGGCTGGCCACCGCGCGCGGCGCGGCGGGGTCGCCGACCAGGCGGATGGCCTCGCGCGGCGTGCCCAGGCCGATGGCCATCTCCGGGCAGAGGGGGACCAGCTCGAAGTGTCGGGCGAGGGTTTCCAGGCACAGGCGCGAGGCCTTGTGGCCTCCGTTGAAGCGGACCCGTTCGCCGAGAAGGCAAGCACTGATGCCGATACGCATGGCTGACTCCGGAAAAGTTGTACATCAATATCTGCGTGTACAACTTATCCTGAGCAAATTCTTGTACAAGTCAAGAATTTTTGTACAACAATGCTCCGCGGGGGTCAGGGATAGCCGAGCAGCGCGCGGATCTGCGCCAGGTTATTCGCGACCCAGTCGCGGTCGATTGGGCCCCAGTCGCGGATCAGGTAGTGGCCGGCGTTGTTGCGCTCGCCCGGGTGCTGGACGAAGTCGCACTGGATATCCAGCTCGGCGAGCGCGGCCAGGGTGTCCTGGGCGGTGCGCCGCGGCATGCCGGTGGCCTCCACTAGCGCCGGCACGCTGGTGGCGGCGCCACTGTCGATCAGCCAGGCCACGTAGAGGCGGCGGTAGAAGCTGGTGCGGGTCTTGCTGACTTCCATGTGGTTCTCCAGAAAAGCGAAGCCCCTGTCACCGGGGGCCGTTCGGCATCAGCCGACGAAGTTGAGGGGGCTCCACCGCCGCGGCATTGCTTCGCCGGCTTTGCCATGGCCGCCACTCACCCGTACGACGAAGCTGTGGCCACTGACTTCGACCGTGCAGGACTCGGGAGGTCTCGTGCACCACTGGCTCCAGGATGTTCGGTGCCGGCTCGAAGGTAGCCGGGTTACCGTGGTTCTCCAGGAGCTTGAGGCCGATCTGCGGGAACAGGGCGTAGGCCAGCACATCGTCGATGGCCTGCTCGGCCAGGGCGAAGCCCTTCTGCGCCGCTAGCTCGGGTTCGAGCAGGTCGGCGCGTCGCCGTACTCGCCCTTGAGCGCGCCGGCGGTCTCCTTGGTGATGGATGTGTAGCACACCCTCTTCCTCGGCAGCAGGCAGGCGCTCCTGAGTGTGGTACAGCCCGACATAGGGCTTCTGGCCATTGGTCTTGCCGGCGGCGATCAGGCTGTAGAGCTGAGCGCTGACCGTGGCAGCTTGGGCAATCTGTCCACAGCGGTGCGGCTGGGGCTTCTCCATTTATTCTTATTAGAATTTAAAAGTTCCTGTGTCATGTAACTTTCATCTAAATACAACTGCGCTGAAATAACCCCCCGCCAAGATTCCCCCCCAACACCAAGGGCCCAGCCCAAGTGTTTTCCAACGCTTAAGACCAATAGGGGAATCCTTCGATGATCCGCAAGCAATTCGCCGGTTTTGCAGCCAGCGCCCTGGCTCTGGCCGTCTCCGCCCAGGCTCTCGCCGGCACCGTCACCACCGACGGCGCCGATCTCGTCATCAAGACCAAGAGCGGCCTGGAAGTCGCCACCACCGACAAGCAGTACAGCTTCAAGCTGGGTGGCCGCATCCAAGCGGACTTCGACTCCTTCGACGGTTTCTACACTACCAACAACGAGGGGGCCAACGAGGCCTACTTCCGCCGCGCCCAGATCGAGATCGGCGGTAACTACAAGGACTGGCGCTACCAGATCAACTACGACTTCGGCGACAACCGTAGCAACGAGAACAAGTTCGACGAAGCCACCATCACCTACACCGGCTTCGCCCCGATCAATATCCGTGTAGGTCGCTTCGACCCGGACTACAGCCTGGAGAAGGCCACCAGCTCCAAGTGGGTGACCGCCATCGAGCGCTCCGCGGTTCTGGATCTGGCCTCCTGGACCACCGACCACGAAAACGGCATGGGCATCCAGGTCAATGGCACCTACGGCGGCATGTTCTACGGCTCCGCCAGCCTCCAGCAGCAGGACTCCGGTGTCTACCTGGAAGACGAGGACGGCAAGGACGTCAACAGCTACTTCATGCGTGGCGTGTTCGCCCCGATCGTCAGCGAGACCCAGGTCCTGCACTTCGGTCTGGACTATGCCACCCGCAGCTACGGCAACGAGCGCGACGGCACCAAGTTCGATGGTCGCATCCGCTCCCGTCTGGGCGTACGCGGTGTTTCCGAGAACCAGACTAACTCGGACCAGCTGATCCTGGCCCCGGCCGACGCCGGCGCAACAGGTGGCTTCGAGGATGACGAGGTCATGGGTCTGGAGTTCGCCTATATGTATGGTCCGTTCTCCGTGCAGAGCGAATACCTCAAGCGCGACCTGAGCGGCTACAAGACCAACGGCGACCGCGAGGCCACCGGCTACAACGTGCAGCTGGCCTACACCCTGACCGGCGAATCGCGCATCTACAAGCTGGACGGTGCCAAGTTCGACGCCATCAAGCCGGTGGACAAGGTCGGCGGCGCCTGGGAAGTCTTCTACCGCTACGACAACCTGAGCGTGGAAGACGACGCGACCATGGCTACCGTTGGTGGCGTCGCCATCGACGAGTCCGAGGCCAAGGTGCACACCATCGGCGTCAACTGGTACGTCAACGAGGCGGTCAAACTGTCGGCCAACTATCTGATGACCAAGTCCGACAACGATACCGTCAGACTGCAGAACGGCCGTTTTGCCGCAGGCAACGACGACGACGATGGCAAAGCTATCTCCCTGCGCGCCCAGTACGTGTTCTAACTAAAAACGCATCACCTGCTCCTCCTAAGAGCCCCGCCTGCGCGGGGCTTTTTTTCGTTTCGACGAAACGCCAGACTGGCGGCATGCCATTGCTTACCCTGAACAGTCTTGCCGAGATCGGCTCCGCCAACTGGGACGCCCTGTTGCCTGAGGCCCAGCCCTTCCTGTGTCACGCCTTTCTCTCTGCGCTGGAGGACAGCGGCAGTGTCGGCGCCCATTGCGGCTGGCTGCCGGCCCATCGGGTGATGCGCGACGAGCGCGGCGTGACCGTTGCCGCCTTGCCGGCCTATATCAAGGCGCATTCCTACGGCGAGTATGTGTTCGACATGGCCTGGGCCGATGCCTGCCGGCGTGCCGGTATCGCCTACTACCCCAAGCTGCTCGGCGCCGTGCCCTTCAGCCCGGTGAGTGGCCCGCGCCTGCTGGGCGATGCGCAGCAGGCCGGCGCGCTGCTCGACGCGCTTACCGCGGGCCTGGAGGGCGAGGGCCTGTCCGGCCTGCATATCAACTTCCTGCGCCCCGAGGACGATGCCCTGTTCGAGGGGCGTGAGGGTTGGCTGCAGCGTCTCGACTGCCAGTACCACTGGCGCAATCGCGGCTACCGCGACTTTCGGGACTTCCTCGACGCCCTCAGCTCGCGCAAGCGCAAGCAGCTGCGCAAGGAGCGCGAGCAGGTGGCAGGGCAGGGCATCGATTTCCGCTGGCAGCGTGGCGACGAGCTGAGCGAGGCGGACTGGGACTTCGTCCATGCCTGCTACGCCAGTACCTATCGGGTGCGCCGCCGCGCGCCCTATCTGACCCGGACGTTCTTCAGCCTGCTGGCCGAGCGCATGCCGCAGGCGATTCGCGTGGTCACGGCCCGGCGCTCTGGGCGCGCGGTGGCGATGGCGTTTTCGCTGCAGGACGCCAGCAGGCTGTATGGCCGCTACTGGGGTTGCCTGGGCGACTTCGATCGCCTGCACTTCGAGACCTGCTTCTACCAGGGCATCGAGCTGGCCATCGCCGAGGGGCTGCAGTGCTTTGACGCCGGCGCCCAGGGCGAACACAAGCTGATCCGTGGCTTCGAGCCGGTCGTCACCCGCTCCTGGCACTACCTGCTGCACCCCGGGCTGCGCGCCGCGGTGGCCGACTTCCTCGCCGAGGAAAGGCCGGCGCTGCTGGCCTATGCCGAGCAGGCGCGGGAGCTGTTGCCCTATCGCATTGAGGCGGGGCAGTGATGCGTGCTTTGTTCATTTGCAGTCGCAATCGCTTGCGCAGCCCTACGGCGGAGCAGCTGTTCGCCGCCTGGCCGGGGGTGGAGAGCGATTCGGCCGGTCTCGCCGCGGATGCCGAGGTGCCGCTGTCGGCCGAGCAGGTGCAGTGGGCCGAGCTGATCTTCGTCATGGAGCGGGTGCACCAGCGCCGCCTGCAGCAGCGTTTCGGCCCCTGGCTCAAGGGCAAGCGGGTGATCTGCCTGGACATCGCCGACGACTACCAGTACATGCAGCCGGAACTGGTCGAACTGCTGCAGCGCAAGGTCGGAGCCTATCTGCGATGAGCCGGCTGCTGCGCCCGTCGCCCTGGAAGTGGCTGGGCATACTGCTGCTGTGCCTGGTGTTCTGTGCCATCGCCGTGCTGATGCTGCGCGACGGTCGCGGCGTTGGCTGGTTCTGCCTGGGCGTTTTCGCGCTGGGCGCTCTGGTGGCCGCCGTGGCCCTGCTGCCGGGGGCCAACTACCTGCGCCTGGAGGAGGAGGGCTTCAGCTTCAGCGCGCTGTTTCGCGCGCACCGGGTGGACTGGGCCGATGTACAGGGTTTCGCGGTGGTGCGGGTGGCGTCGAACGCCATGGTCGGCTGGCGCTACCACGAGGGGCGGCAGCCGCAGGGCAGGGGCGTGCGTCTGTCGCTGGCGCTGGCCGGCTGCCATGCGGCCTTGCCGGAAACCTACGGCCTGGCGGCCGAGGAGCTGGCGCAGCTGCTCGAGCGGCTGCGCCTGGATCACCAGCTCAGAGCTTCTTCGCCTTGAGGATCAGCACCGGCTCGACCGGCACGTTCTGGTGCATGCCGCGATTGCCGGTGCGCACCTTGGCGATGCGGTCGACCACGTCCATGCCGCGCACCACCTTGCCGAACACTGCGTAGCCGAAGTCGCGCCCGCCATGGTTGAGGAAGTCGTTGTCCTTGTGGTTGATGAAGAACTGGCTGGTGGCCGAGTCGACCACCTGGGTGCGGGCCATGGCGATGGTGCCGCGGTCGTTGCGCAGGCCGTTGTCGGCCTCGTTCTTGATCGGCTTGAAGGTGTCCTTCTCGCCCATGTCGGCATCGAAGCCGCCGCCCTGGATCATGAAGTTGGGGATGACGCGGTGGAACTGGGTGCCGTTGTAGAAGCCGGCGTCGACGTAGCCGAGGAAGTTCTGCGTGCTGATCGGCGCTTTCTCGGCGTTCAGCTCCAGCTCGATATCGCCGTAGCTGGTGGTCAGCAGCACATGGGGATTCTCCGCGGCGAGCACAGCGCTGCTCAGCAGCAGGCCACAGGCGGAGAGAAGGAGACGTTTGAGCATGGTTGCGGGTCCTTGTCGTCTATTGCGGTAGGTGTTCGACCTGGCTGAGAAACTCCTCCAGGACGGCGTTGAAACGTTGCGGCTGGTCCATCGGCGTGGCGTGGCGCGATTGTTCTATCACCACCAGGCGGGCATTCGGCAGTTCGCGCACATAGGCCTCCTTGAGCGCCACCGGCGTGTAGTCGCGGTCGGCGGCGACCACCAGGGTAGGACAGTCGATGGTGCCCAGGCGTTCGCGCACGCCCCAGCCGATGATGGCGTCGAGGCTGGCCAGGTAGGCGCGCTTGTCGTTCTGCGGCCAGCGCTGCTCGATCTTGGCGCGCAGCTCGGCCTGTTGCGGATGGGGGAAGAGGATGCGGCCGAGGCCCTTGCCGATCGCCTGCATGCTCAATAGGCGCGACAGGCTCCAGCGTTTGGCCAGTTGCCAGAGGTCGGCGGCGCTTCTGACCTTCACCTCCGGGGCGCTGTTGACGATGCACAGGCTGCGCAGCAGCTCGGGGCGTTCGACGCCCAGCTGGAAGCCGACCATGCCGCCCATGGAGATGCCCAGCAGATGCACTCTCGGCAGCTGCAGATATTCGATCAGCGCCGCCACGTCGGCGGCGAAGCCGGCCATGCTGTAGCGCTCGCGCGGTTTGTCCGACTGGCCGTGGCCGCGCAGGTCGAGGCTCAGCACCCGGCGGCTGCGGGCCAGGTGAGGAATCTGGTATTCCCAGTCCTGGGTGCTGGAGCCCAGGCCGTGCACCAGCAGCAGGGGTTCGCCCTGGCCGTGGTCCTCGTAGTACAGGCGGCAGCCGTTGTGCTGGAAGTGGGGCATGCAGTCGTCCTCAGTCTTCGTTGGCCTGGGGCGCGGCGAAGGGCGCATCCAGCAGGGCGCCGTCGAAGTTGCGGATCAGTTCGATGAGGATCTGCGTGGCCGGGCCAAGCACCTTGTCCTTGTTGCTGTACAGGTGGAAGCGCGGCGTACGCCTGCCGCCCTGTTCCAGCGGCAGCGGCTTGAGCAGGCCCTCGGCCAGCTCGCGGTCGATCAGGTGGCGCGGCAACCAGGCGAAACCCAGGCCGCTGCTGACGAAGGTGCGTGCGGTGGGCAGGCTGCCGACCGTCCAGCGCTGTTCGGCGCCGAGCCAGCCGGTGTCGCGTGGTTGCACCCGGCCGCTGTCGCGGATCACCACCTGCATCTGGCTTTCCAGATCCTGGAAGGTCAGCTCGCGCTGCAGCCGGTGCAGCGCGTGTTCCGGATGGGCCACGGCGATGAATTCCACCTCGCCTAGCTCCAGCGGCAGGTAGCCGGTGATGTTGAGGGCACTGATGGCCAGGTCGGCGGAGCCCTCGTGCAGCACTTCCTCGACCCCGGACAGCACCTCCTCGCGCAGGCGCACGCGGCAGCCGCGGCTCTGCGGCATGAAGGCGGACAGCGCGCGGACGATGTTGGCGGTGGGGTAGGCGGCGTCCACCACCAGGCGCACCTCGGCCTCCCAGCCCTGCTCCATGTGGTGGGCCAGTTCCTCCAGCTGGCTTGCCTGCTTGACCAGTTGGCGCGAGCGGCGCAGCAGCACCTCGCCGGCCTCGGTCAGCACCGCCTTGCGCCCGTCGATGCGCAGCAGCGGCGCGCCCAGCTGCTCCTGCATGCGCGCCACCGTGTAGCTCACCGAGGATTGCGAGCGGTGCAGGGCCTCGGCGGCCTGGGCGAAGCCGCCGTGGTCGACCACCGCCTGCAGGGTGCGCCATTGCTCCAGCGTGACACGGGGCGCTTTCATCGCCGCCTCCTCTTCTCTAACCTGTGCATCCCCATAAGGAGAATGCCGATGAAAAAGCTCTGCCTGGCCCTGGCCGCCCTGCTGCCGCTGACCGCCGCCGCCTACCCGATCGAGATCGAGAAGCAGCTCAACGGCGCCGAGCTGTCCGCCACCGGCCAGCAGGTCGACCGCAACATCGGCGCCGTGCTGCTCTACAACTATGGAACGACTCTCGCCCAGTGCAGCGCGGTGTTCCGCAACGGCCCGGAGGCGCCGCGCACGCGCAAGGTGGAGGTCAAGGCCGGGGAAACCACCAACCTCACGGTGAAATTCGCCCGCGACATCATCAAGCTGCGCATCGATCTGACTTGCGGATTAAAATAAATCAAATCAATCGATAATTAGAAGCGGATATTTGCGCTTTTTTATCTTGATACCTGACCATAACCTGATCTCCATCGAAACCAATCACCCGATGGAGATCAGCCAAATGTCCCGTGTCCTCGTTATCGAAAGCAGCGCCCGTCAGCAGGGCTCCGTCTCCCGCCAACTGACCGCCGACTTCGTCGCCCAGTGGCAGGCCGCCCATCCGCAGGATCAGGTGCAGGTCCGCGATCTGGCCAAGCAGCCGGTGCCGCACCTCGACGAGACCCTGCTGGCCGGCTGGATGAAACCCGCCGAGCAGCAGAGCGCAGCCGAGCAGGCCGCCGCCGCCCGCTCCAACGAGCTGACCGAGGAACTGCTGGCCGCCGACGTGCTGGTGCTGGCCGCGCCCATGTACAACTTCGCCATCCCCAGCACCCTCAAGGCCTGGCTGGATCACGTGCTGCGCGCCGGCGTCACCTTCAAGTACACCGAGACCGGCCCGCAGGGCCTGCTCACCGGCAAGCGCGCCTACGTGCTGACCGCCCGTGGCGGCATCTACGCCGGCAGCGGCATGGACCATCAGGAGCCCTACCTGCGCCAGGCGCTGGCCTTTATCGGCATCCACGAGGTGCAGTTCATCCACGCCGAGGGCCTGAACATGGGCGCCGAGTTCCAGGAGCAGGGCCTGGCCAAGGCCCGCGAGCAACTGGCCCAGGTGGCCTGAAGCTTTCTTTCTCTGGGGCCGCAGTGCGCGGCCCGTTCGGATGGACGGGCCGTTTTTTAGTTCTCAGGTGAAGACTTGGCGCGTTTTGTGATACCAGACGGAGAAGTTCTCAATGCAGCCCCTGTTGCACCTGGACTCCTGCTCTCTATCTGAAGGAGCGGTATAGGGCAAGTCACCTCTCGGCCATTTGTGGGGAGGGCAAGGACCTCAACTCACAATCAAACTCAGCAGCCACAACCCCAGCAAGCCATAGATCAGCATGCGCACGAAGGCCTTGCGCATTCCCGCGCGCACGGCGGCGTAGAGCAGGAGCAGGCCGCAGACCATGGCCGCTATGCTGAGCAGGCCGACGTCGGTGCCCAGCGCCGAGGCGAGGCCTTGCAGGAAGGAACGGCCGATATCGCCGAACAGGCCGAAGAAGCCGCTCAGGGCCTCGACGATGAAACGTATCAGGGTGCCGACCGCGTGGCCGAGCCATTGGAAGAATTCGCTAACCGACATGAAGGAGCCTGTGCACTGCTGGGACAACGCAGCATGCCACAGCAGTGCACTCGGCGGGATCCCGCGTCGTGTCGGGAGATAACGGACTTACTCGCTGCTGAGCAGGTTCTTGACGTCGATCAGCATCGACTGGCCGACCGAGACATAGTCCGGTGCCAGCATCGGCGAATCGAGGCTGGCATAGGTCATCTGCGTCTCCTCCTGTTGGCAGGCCTTGGAAGCCTCCTCCAGCAGGGCGCCGGCGGCCGTCAGGCGGTTGCTGTCGAGCGACTCGGCGAAGCTCAAAGCAGTCTGCACGTTGGCCAGGTGATAGGCGCAGTGGTTCGCTTGCGCAGGCGTGACACAGAGCAGAGTCAGGCTGGCGCACAAAGCCATCGTATAGCGGTGCATGGCGGTTCTCCTCTCTAGTTGGTCTGCGCGCAGAGCGCGTACACGGTGACGGTCGTCGTGGTCGAAGTGCTTGAGCGCGCCAGTGTTGCGGTCCAGCTCGCATTGCTTGCGGGATAGCTCTGGATCACCTGCCAGTTGCTGTTGGTGTTGCTGACGCCTCCACCGAGTACCTGCTTGTCCACGCTGCAGGTGGTGGTGCAGCTCACCGTACTGCCGCTGCTGCTGCAGGAGGTGGAGACGCGCTCCCAACTGGCCAGGCCCGTGGCTCCGGTTTCACCTTGCGGCCCCTGAGGTCCGGTGCCTCCCTGGGGACCCTGAGGCCCGGTGTTGCCCTGCGGTCCTTGTGGTCCGACTCCGCCCTGGGGCCCGGTGTCGCCTTGGGGGCCCTGAGGCCCGGTGTCACCCTGCGGTCCTTGTGGTCCGACTTCGCCCTGGGGCCCGACTTCGCCTTGAGGTCCGGTGTCGCCTTGGGGGCCCTGAGGCCCGGTGTCACCCTGCGGTCCTTGTGGTCCGACTTCGCCCTGGGGCCCGACTTCGCCTTGAGGTCCGGTGTCGCCTTGGGGGCCCTGAGGCCCGGTGTCACCCTGCGGTCCTTGTGGTCCGACTTCGCCCTGAGGCCCGACCGCGCCTTGAGGTCCGGTGTCGCCTTGGGGGCCCTGAGGCCCGGTGTCGCCCTTCGGCCCTTGTGGTCCGACTTCGCCCTGAGGCCCGGTCGCGCCGGTTTCGCCTTGCGGTCCCTGGGCGCCGGTATCACCCTTGTCGCCTTTGGTGCCAGGGCAGGCGCCTTTGATACCGCGTTCGCAATCCCAGACGCGCTGCTCGAGTGCGCCGAGGCCGCCTTTGAGATTGACCACCGTATGGTCGACATTGTGATCGGCCAGCGTGGAGGTGGCCGTGCCCATCAGGGCAAGGCATACCAGATGGATTGCCGCATGGCGCAGGGGAAATGGGCTTGGCGCGTTTGGCAGTCCTTGCCGGCGGACGTTGAGCAGTGAATCATCACCGACATCATGGTTGTTCATGACCGATATCCTGTCTCGAATAGAGGGGATGGCATCGGTATTCGGTGATTCGGTCCTGGTCGAACCGATCTCTCCACCGGCGGTCGTGAGCTCGACGCCACATCGAAATTCGATGCCGAGTACACAGTGCTGAGGGGACGCCAGAGAACTGTTCAATGATGGTGTAGTGGCCCTTTGCTTCTATGTAAAGGGGATGAAACTCAACTCGAGCGGCGGCAGCGGGATGCAAGACAGGCGGTCGAAAAGCGTCAAGATGGCGGCGAAATCGATAGTTGGAAAAACGTCATCTTGCGCTGCCTGGCTGGTCAGGCAGAGGCTGCGCTGGCCTGGTGTTTTGCTCGGCATTCTGCTGGCCCTCGCCCTGCTAGGGGTGGCCGATCGACTGTTTCCTCTGCCGCTGCCGGACGATGGCTTGGCCCGCGTGGTGCTGGCCGAGGACGGCACGCCGCTGTGGCGCTTCGCCGATGCCGAGGGCGTGTGGCGCTATCCGGTGACCCCCGCCGAGGTCTCGCCCTACTACCTGCAGGCGCTGCTGACCTACGAGGACCGCTGGTTCTACCGCCACCCCGGGGTCAACCCGCTGGCCCTGGGGCGTGCCACCTGGCAGAACCTGGCCGGCGGACGCGTGCTGTCCGGCGGCAGCACCCTGTCGATGCAGGTGGCGCGGCTGCTCGACCCGCACTCGCGCAGTGCCGGCGGCAAGCTCAAGCAGCTGTGGCGCACCCTGCAGCTGGAGTGGCACCTGTCCAAGGACGAGATTCTCACCCTGTACCTGAACCGCGCACCCTTCGGCGGTACCCTGCAGGGCGTGGCGGCGGCCAGCTGGGCCTACCTGGGCAAGCCGCCGAGCCAGCTGACCCGCGCCGAGGCGGCGCTGCTCGCGGTGCTGCCGCAGGCGCCCAGCCGGCTGCGCCCGGACCGTCATCCCGAGCGTGCTCAGGCCGCACGGGACAAGGTGCTGCGCCGCCTGCATGCCTTCGCCGTGTGGCCGCAGACGGTGATCGACGAGGCGCTGCAGGAGCCGGTGCTGCTGGCGCCGCGTCAGGAGCCGCGCCTGGCGCCCCTGCTGGCGCGCCGGCTGAATGTGGCGGGCAGCCCGCCGCTGATCCGCACCACGCTCGACGCCCACCTGCAGCGGCGCCTGGAGGACCTGCTGCAGGGCTGGCGCGCGCGCCTGCCGGAGCGCACCTCGGCCGCCATCCTGGTGGTCGACAGTCAGAGCATGGCGGTGCGTGCCTACCTCGGCTCGCTGGACCTGGCCGACAGCAAGCGCTATGGCCATGTCGACATGATCCGTGCCCAGCGTTCACCCGGCTCCACCCTGAAACCCTTCCTCTACGGCCTGGCCCTGGATGCCGGGCTGATCCATTCCGAGTCGCTGCTTCAGGACGTGCCGCGGCGTTACGGTGACTACCGGCCCGGCAACTTCGCCGCCGGCTTCGTCGGCCCGGTGTCGGCCAGCGAGGCGCTGGCCAGCTCGCTCAACCTGCCCGCCGTGCAGCTGCTGGAGGCTTACGGGCCGAAGCGCTTCGCCGGCGAGCTGCGCGGTGCCGGAGTACCGCTGGCGCTGCCGGCCGGCGCCGAGCCGAACCTGGCGCTGATCCTCGGCGGCGCCGGCAGTCGCCTGGAGGAGCTGGTGGCCGGCTACAGCGCCCTGGCCCGTGGCGGCATGGCCACGCGGCCGCGCCTGCAGCCGCAGGATGCCCTGCGCGAGCGGCGTCTGCTGTCGCCGGGGGCGGCCTGGATAGTGCGGCGCATCCTCGCCGGGCAAGCAAGGCCTGACCGCGACCCGCGCGCCGAGCTGGTGCAGCGCCCGCGGCTGGCCTGGAAGACCGGCACCAGCTACGGCTTCCGCGATGCCTGGGCCATAGGCGTCGGCCCGCGCCATCTGATCGGGGTGTGGATAGGTCGGCCGGATGGCACCCCGGTGCCCGGTCAGTTCGGCCTGGCCTCGGCGGCGCCGTTGCTGCTGCAGGTGCACGATCTGCTGGTCAATCGCGACCGCCAGCACGGCGTGGCGGCGCCGGTGCAGGAAGTGCCGGCGAGCGTCGGGGTGGCCGCCATCTGCTGGCCGCTGGGCCAGGAGCTGGCGCGCGACGATGACAACTGCCGGCGCCAGCGCTTCGCCTGGATCCTGGAGAACACGGTGCCACCGACCCTGCAGGCGACCGACCAGCCGCTGGGCCTCGGCCTGAGCCAGCGCCTCTGGCTGGACGAGGAAGGCAGGCAGGTGGCGGCCGGCTGCGTCGGCGCCCGGGAGGCGCAGGTGGCGCTCTGGCCGGCGCCGCTGGAGCCCTGGCTGCCGCGCCGCGAACGGCGTGCCGCGCGCCTGCCGGCGCTATCGAGCGAGTGTCCCCCGGCATTGCCGCCGCCGGCGGCGCCGCTGTCCATAGTCGGGGTGCGCGAGGGCGATCGCCTGCGCCGCCCGGCCGGCAGTGCCGGGCCCTTGCCACTGAAGCTCTCGGCCCTGGGCGGCAGCGGCACGCGCTGGTGGTTTGTCAATGGCGCGCCGGTGGCCGAGAGCCAGCCGGGTGAGAGCATCGAGCAGAAACTGGCTTCGGCCGGCGTCTACCAGCTCAGCCTGCTGGACCAGAGCGGGGCCACCGCGCGGGTGCAGTTCCAGATCGCCGAGTGAAGGGGGTCAGGTCGCCAGGGCCAGGCGGTCGCGGCCCTCGGCCTTGGCCCGGTAGAGGGCATCGTCGACGCGCTTGAAGAAGGCCTCGGCGGTCTGGTCCAGGCGCGGGTCGAAGCAGCCGGCGCCCAGACTGGTGGTCAGCGGCAGGCGCTGGCCGTGCAGTTCCAGGCCACTGGTGGCCAGTTCGCGGCGAAATTGCTCGGCCAGGGCGCAGGCTTCCTCCAGTGGGGTGTTCGGCATTAGCACGCCGAACTCCTCGCCGCCCAGGCGCAGCAGGGCGTCGCTGTCGCGGCGGAAGACCTGACGCATGCGCTCGGCGAAGGCGCTGAGGCAGGCGTCGCCGCTGCTGTGGCCGTGCTGGTCGTTGATCCGCTTGAAGAAGTCGATGTCCAGCAGCACCAGGCTCAACGGCGTGCCCTGGCGCCGGGCGTTGGCCACCATGGCCGGAAACAGGCTGTTGAACTGCAGGCGGTTGCCCAGTTGGGTCAGGCTGTCGGTGCGGCTGAGGCGGTCGTAGCGCTCGCGTTGCTCCAGCAGTTGCTGCTCCATCTCCAGGGTAGCGTGGTACTCGCGATGGCTGCGGTTGAGTGCCAGCAACAGGTAGCCCAGGTAGAAGACCAGGGTCACGGCCAGTGCCTCCTGAACCGGCCACTGCCAGGCCAGTACGGCGAGGCTGGGCAGGTACAGCAGGAGAATGGCCAGCACACAGCGCCCTTTGCGCATCGGAAAGTTGAAGGCCATGGCGGTGCTGAAGGCCACGGTGCCGAGGGTGGCGATCATGCGCGAGGGTTCGAATGCCGCGGACCACAGCGCCCAGGCGTGGGCCAGGCCCCAGCCCAGGCAGGTGGCATGGATCAGCCGCCAGTGGCGGTCGATCCACTGCTCCAGGCAGCCTCGGCTCTCCTGGGCGGGCAGTCGGTGCAGCCAGCGTGCGGCCAGCATCAGGGCGAAGAACAGGGTTCCGCTCAGGCCCAGACTGGTGGCACCGCCCGGTGCCGCGCTGAAACCCCAGGTCAGCAACCAGGCCAGCAAGTAGAAGATGCCACCCAGTCGGGTGCGTACGCGCATGTCCTGGCTCTCGCGCCAGAGCACGAAACCTTCGGATTGGTGGAGCCGAGCGTCCAGGGCCATGATTGTGATCACAAGTGCTGCTGGATCTCAGCATAGTCGTGGTCGTGGGTGATGGGAAGCAAAGTGCCACTAATCTGGCGTGGATCCGTTGGCTCTCAACCGCGGCGGATCAGCCAGATGCCGCCGACTATCAGCGCCAGCCCGAGGGCCTTGCCCAGGCTGATGGGCGCCTCGCGGTAGCCGGCCCAGCCGTTGTGGTCCAGCAGCAGGGCCATGCCCAGTTGTCCGGCCAGCACCAGCACCATGAACAGCAGGGCGCCGATGCGCGGCCCGGCGAAGGCGGCGGTGGCGATGAAGAAGGCGCCGAGCAGGCCGCCGCTCCAGTGCCACCAGGACAGCCCCCTGAAGGCGGCCAGGCCGGACACCTCGCGCTGGGCGAGGACGATGACCAGCAGCGCCAGGGAACCGACCAGGAAGGACACCAGGGCGGCGGCCATGACGCTGGACAGATGCTTGGCCAGTTGGCCGTTGATGCCGGCCTGCAGTGGCAGCATGGCGCCGGCGAGAAGGGGCAGGGCGAGCAGCCACCAGTTGGGCATGGTGAAGTCCGAGTGCGGCGAAAGGGGCGCCATTATGCGCCCATCTGACCTGTCGATCAGCTTTGCAGCGTCTTGGCGAACTGCACCAGCGCCACCCGCCGTTCGCCGCGCCGGCGCTCGACCAGGCCGCTCGGGCGGTAGCCCAGGCGGGCGTAGAGCAGCAGGCCGGCGGTGTTGTCGTTGAAGCAGGAGGCGCGCAGTTCGCGGGCGGCGAAGTCGCGCTCGGCTAGGCGCTCCATCACCCCGATCAGATACCCGGCCACGCCCTGGCCACGGGCCCAGGGTGCGATCATCAGGTTGCCCAGTGCGCAATAGTCGCCGGGCTCGCTCTGGTAGAAGTTGGCGAAGCCGGCGGCGCGCCCGTCGAGCAGGGCCAGGGTGCTGCCCTGGCGCTCGGCATGGGCGGCGGCCAGCTGCTCATGGGTCAGCGGCCAGTGGGCGCGGGGAAAGGCGTAGAAGAGTTCGTCGGCGTTGCGCACGAAGTGCAGCACCTGGTCGAGGTCGTCGACGGTGGCGGGGCGATGGGCCAGCAGGCTGTCGGTCATGGGCGGCTCAGTGCGGTGGGTATTGGCGGAGGATCTGCGCGACCGTACGGCGGATGGCCTCCTCGCGTTCGGCAGGGCTGGGCGGCGACTGGCGCATGATCTGTTCGGCGCTGCCGCGCCAGACCAGTTTGCCATCCTTGCCGTCGAACAGGTCGATCTGCAGGGTGGCGACCTGGTAGTCGAGGGTACGCGTCTCGGTATAGGCCGGGCCGCCCCAGTAACCGTTCCAGTGACCGCCCCAGAAGCCGCCGTAGCTGGTGCTGACCTGGTCCTGACGCTGATCGACTATCAGCCAGGCCTGCACCCTGAGATCGGCCGAGGCAGCGGCCGCGGCCTGGCGCAGGCCGCGCTGGTCGAGCTGCAGGCCGACGGCGTCGCGGATGCGCTGCTCGGTGAGGTCGCTGCGCACGCGCGGATCGTCCGGGCGGTACTGCAGGGCCGGCTCCTGCCAGCTCCAGCTGCGGTAGGCGGCGAAGTCGCGGTTGGCGTCGTAGTCACGCTCGACGCGGACGTTCTGGCAGGCGGCCAGCAACAGCAGGGCCGGAACCAGCAGCAGGCGGGGCAGCATGATGGGAAACCTCCGTGGCAGAGCCTCTATCGAACTGCAGATGGAGGCGCTGGGCAAGCGCCGCATCACTGCGGCGGATAGGCGCTCAGGGCGTCTTCCACGGCGCGGCGCAAGGCGGCGACGCGCTCGCCCTGGCTGCCGTCGCCGCGCGCCTCGGCGCTGCCGCTCCACAGCGGCTCGCCGCTGGCGCCGTCATACAGCTCGATGCGCACCACCGCCACCTCCACTTCGTAGGTGCGCACCAGCGGCACGCTGCCGTACAGCCCGTAGTGGTCGCCATAGGGGCCATGGCCGTAGTAGCTGGCGTAATCGTCGCGCACCTGGTACTGGCGGCGCTCCAGACGCACGCTGGCACTCACTCGCAGGTCGGCGACCTTGCCGCCGCGCACCGGGCGCAGGCCGCGCTGGTCCAGGCCATTGCCCACCGTTTCGGCGACCAGGGCGCCATCGGCCCAGGCGCTGCCGGCCGGCGCCTGGCGCCAGGCCCAGTCGCGATAGCGGCCGTAGTCCCGCGGCGCGGCCGGGTAGGCGCTGCGGTCGAAGTGGCTGGCCGCCTCGGGCGGTGCCGGCGGCAGCGGTTTGCCCGAGGCCGTGTAGGGATTGGGGCTCTGGCAGGCGGCGAGCAGGAGCAGGGCGGGCAGCAGGGAGAGGGCTTTCATGGCGGCTCCGGAGGTTGGGGCAGCCCGGATGCAAGAGGGGGCTCCTATCCCGGATGGATCCGGACTGGCGTGTTTCTTTGCACTATAGAGTGGGAGTGGCAAGCCAAGAAGAGTGCCGAGGCGGAGTGTCGTGATCTAGGCGGCCCCGGTAGCCTCAGAAGCCTCGCGAGCGGGAACCGGCCAGAAAAGAGAAACGCCGCGCCCGTATGAAGCTGGCGCGGCGTAAACGGTTTCAACGTTCGCCGGGGCGCTTCACAGGCGTGGGTAGTCGATATAGCCCACCGGACCCGGAGCATAGAACAGCTCGGGGCGCGCTTCGTTGAGCGGGGCGTCCTGAGCCAGGCGCTCCGGCAGGTCGGGGTTGGCGATGAAGGGCACGCCGAAGGCCACGGCATCGGCCTTGCCTTCTGCCAGCCAGGCGTTGGCCTGTGCCTTGGTGAAGCGCTCGTTGGCGATCACCAGGCCGCCGAACTGCTCCTTGATGTAAGGCGTCAGGCTGTCCTCGCCTTCCTTCTCGCGGGTGCAGATGAAGGCGATGCCACGCTTGCCCAGCTCGCGGGCGACATGGCCGAAGGTCTCGCGCGGGTCGGCATCGCCCATATCGTGCAGGTCGCGACGCGGCGACAGGTGCACGCCGACGCGGTCGGCGCCCCAGACACCGATCGCCGCATCGGTGACTTCCAGCAGCAGGCGCGCGCGGTTTTCCACCGAGCCACCGTACTGGTCGCTGCGTTGGTTGGTGCTGCTCTGCAGGAACTGGTCGAGCAGGTAGCCGTTGGCGCCGTGGATTTCCACGCCGTCGAAGCCGGCGGCCTTGGCGTTCTCCGCACCGTGGCGATAGGCCTCGACGATGTCGGCGATCTCCTCGGTTTCCAGCGCACGCGGTGTCTCGAAGTCCTTCATCGGACGCACCAGGCTGACATGCCCGGCCGGCTTGATGGCGCTGGGGGCCACCGGCAGTTCGCCGTTCAGGTACAGCGGGTCGGAGATGCGCCCGACGTGCCACAGCTGCAGAAAGATGCGCCCGCCGTTGGCGTGCACGGCGCGGGTCACGTTGTGCCAGCCGCGCACCTGCTCCTCGGACCAGATGCCTGGGGTGTCCGGGTAGCCCACGCCCATCGGCGTGACCGAGGTGGCCTCGCTGAGGATCAGCCCGGCCGAGGCGCGTTGCACGTAGTACTCGGCCATCAGGGCGTTGGGCACGCGGCCCGCGTCGGCCCGGCAGCGGGTCAGCGGGGCCATGATGATGCGGTTGGGCAGCTCCAGGCTGCCGATCTTGATGGGGTCGAACAGGGTGGTCATGGTGCGGTCTCCGTGGTTCAGTCGAGGGCAGCTTCGGCGGTGCGACGGCTGCCGATGGGGTTGGGGCGCGGCCGGGCCGCGGGCAAAGCGAGGGCGAGAAGCGTCTGCGGCATGGGCCGGCTCCTGAAGCGATGGCGGATGGGTTCAGAGTTGCTGGTCGAGGTCGTTGAGGAAGGCCCGGATGACTTCCTCGTTGCGTTTGAAGAAGCTCCACTGGCCGACCTTGCGACTGCTCACCAGGCCGGCGCGCTGCAGGGTCGCCAGATGTACCGAGACGCTCGACTGGGACAGGCCGCAGCGCGCGAACTTGCCGGCGCACACGCCTAACTCCAGCGGGTGCTGCTGGTCGGCGAAGTGCTTCTCCGGCTCCTTCAGCCACTGCAGGATCTCGCGCCGCACCGGGTGGGCGAGGGCCTTGATGATCTCGTCGAGGTCGATGGGGTCGTGCATGGCGGCGTCTTGCGTATCGGATTGAGGCGAACTCTATATCGGGTCGTCCCGATATACAGATCGTTTGTGCCGATAGTTTTCATCGACGGCTCTGATGCGAGGCGCCGCCCCGTCTGGGGCGGGCGACTAGTCCTGCGCGAGGGGCTCGAAATCCTCCTTCACCCGCACCGCGCAGTCCGGGCAGGCGAAGTCGTCCGGCAGGTTGTCCCAGGGTGTGCCCGGCGCATAACCCTGGTGCGGCTCGCCCAGGGCTTCGTCGTAGCAGTAGCCACACTCGGGGCAGCGGTAGCGGCTCATGCGCCATGCTCGCGCAGGCCGTAACGCCGCATCAGCGCTGCGCGCCGCCCGGGCATGAAGTTGATCCGTGTGGCATCGCCCTGCACGGCCTCGATCAGGCGCGGGTTCATCAGGCGGAACCACAGTGGCGGCACATAGGCCAGCAGGTACATGCCGAAGTAGCCGCTGGGCAGGCGCGGCAGGTCGGGGAAGTTGCGCAGCGACTGGTAGCGCCGGGTCGGGTGGGCATGGTGGTCGGAATGGCGCTGCAGGTGGAACAGCGCCCAGTTGGAGAACAGGTGGTTGCTGTTCCACGAGTGGTGCGGCTGGCACACTTCGTAGCGGCCGTTGTCCAGCTTGCGCCGTAACAGCCCGTAGTGCTCCAGGTAATTGGCCGAGGTCAGCTGGAAGGCTCCCCAGAAGGCGCTCAGCGCCAGGAATGGCAGGAGCTGCCAGCCCAGCGTCGCGATCAGCGCGGCATACAGCGCCAGGCTGATCAGCGCCGTGTGCAGCACTTCGTTGGCGGGGCTCCAGGGGCCCTTGCCGCAGCGTGCCAGGCGTTCCTTCTCCAGCCGCCAGGCGCGGGCGAAACCGCCCGGCATCTCGCGCAGCAGGAAGCGGTAGATCGACTCGCCCATGCGCGAGGAGGCCGGGTCCGCCGGGGTGGCCACGTCGCGGTGGTGGCCGCGATTGTGCTCGATATAGAAGTGCCCGTAGCAGGCCAGGCTCAGCGCCAGCTTGGCCAGCCAACGCTCCAGCGCGCTCTTCTTGTGGCCCATCTCGTGGCCCAGATTGATGGCGAAACCGAGGCCTCCGCCGGTGTTGATGACCATCGCCAGCAGGCCTAGCCAGCTCAGCGGCTGGCTGGCGACGAAGGCGCAGATGGCGATGAACGAGGCCCACAGCACCGGCACCAGCAAGTAGGTGATCCAGCGGTAGTAGGGATCGGCCTCCAGCGCCGGCACCTCGGACTCGGGCGGATTGCTCGGGTCCTCGCCGAGCAGCGCATCCAGCAGCGGGATGCCGAAGTAGAAGAACAGCGGTGACAGCCACAGCCAGAGTTCGTCCGGCGAGACCAGCAGGTACAGGGCCGGGCCGAACAGGGCGAGGCTGGGGGCGAACAGCGACAGCAGCCACAGCGGGCGCTTGCGGTCGCGATAGGGCAGGGCGATATCCATGTCGTGCTCTCCGAGGTTCTTCGACCTGGAGCCAGCATGCGCCCCGCCGGTGGCGGGAGTAACCGTTGAGCCGGGCAGAAAATCGTCATATGGTGACAATATCGCCGAGCAGGAAGCCCGTCATGGAACCGAGCAGCCTCTCCCTGCAGCCCTGCCTGCATCCCATCTATGCCCGTCTGCTGTGTGCGGCGCTGCGCCAGCGCGGCTTCGCCGAGGCCGAGATACTGCTCGGTACCGGGCTCGATTGGCAGCAGCTGCACCGCGACAACCGTGCCCTCAACTTCGCCCAGGTGCAGCGCCTGGTGCGTCGCGCCATCGGCTTGACCGACTGTCCCTGGCTGGGCCTGGAGGTCGGCTGCGCCACGCCGGTGTCGGCCCACGGGCCGGTGGGCTACGCCGCGACCCTGTGCCCGGACCTGCGCGGCGTGCTGCAGGTGCTGGAGCGCTTCAGCGTGCTGCGGCTGTCTGCCTTGCACCTGAGCAGCCGTGCCGAAGGCGAGCGTTACCGGATTCGTGTCGACGAGCTGTTCGACCTGGGCGACGTGCGCGAGCACATCCTCGGCAGCCTGGCCGGCGTCTGCCTGCGCCTGCTGGAGGCCGTGTGCGGAGCCCTGCCGCCGGGGCGCCTGGAATTCGCCTTCCCCTTCGCCGAGCCGCCTTGGGGCGCCCGCTACCGCGAGCTGCTGGGGCCGGCCGTGAGCTTTGGCGCCGAGGCCTTCGGCGTCTGCCTGCCGCTGGAGTGGCTCGACCGCCCCAGCCTGAGCGCCGACCCGCAGGCCGCGCGTACCGCCCTGCGCGACTGCGAGCACCAGTTGCTGGGCACGCGGCACGGCGGCGACTGGACCGCCAAGGTGCAGCTGCGCCTGCTGGCCTGCAGCGGCGGCTACCCGACCCTGGAACAGCTGGCCGAGGAGTTCCACCTGTCCGAGCGTACCCTGATCCGCCGCCTGCGCGAGGAGGGCGTGCACTACCAGCAACTGCTCGACGAGGTGCGCCAGGAGCTGGCCTGCTGGCTGTTGCAGAACACCCGCCTGAGCGTGGAGGCGGTGGCCGAGCGCCTGGGCTACCGCGACACCAGCAACTTCAGCCGCACCTTCCGCCGCTGGCTGGGCATGACGCCCAATGCCTGGCGCAAGGAGGCCGCATGAACTATCTGGCCCATCTTCACCTCGGCGGCGACAGCCCGGCCCAGTTGCTCGGCAGCCTCTATGGCGACTTCGTCAAGGGGCCGCTGGCGGGCCGCTTCGCGCCCGACATCGAGGCGGCCATTCGCCTGCACCGGCGCATCGACGCCTTCACCGACCGCCATCCGCTGGTCGAGCGGGCGCGGGCGCGCTTCCCCGCCGAGCGGCGGCGCACCTCGGGCATTCTCCTCGACCTGTTCTTCGACCATTGCCTGGCGCGCGACTGGGCGCAGTTCGCCGACGAGCCGCTGGCGGGCTTTACCGCGCGGGTCTACCGGCTGCTGGCCGCGCAGCCCGAACTGCCGGAGCGGCTGGCCAGCATCGCGCCGCGCATGGCGGCGCAGGACTGGCTGGGCAGCTACCGTGACTTCGCCGTGCTGGAGCAGGTGCTGGGCGGCATGAGCCGGCGCCTGTCGCGGCCGCAGCTGCTGGCCGGCGCCATGGGCGAGCTGGAGCGCTTGTACCGGCCGCTCAGCGCGGACTTTCGGGCCTTCTATCCCGAGCTGCAGGCGTTCGTCGCCTCAGCCGGGGCTGCGGATCGCTGGCGCTGCGCGCCGGGGTAGGGCGTGCGGGGCCCCGATACGGCTTCGCAGGATAGCGACGAACTCCCGAGCCTCGCGCTCGCTGCGGAAACTCACGCCGTGCCGATCCAGGCAGACCTGCCAGCGCACTCCTGCACCGGTCGTCAATTCGCGGATATGGATATCCATGGCAGACCTCCTGCGGAAATCGGAGTCTGCAGTGTAGAGCGGCACGGTGGCGCCGCCATGATCTGGATCAACCGACCGACTGATGGTCGCTGCGCAGCCAGTGCACCAGCTGCACGGCGCTCAGCGGGCGGCTGAACAGGTAGCCCTGGCACTGCTCGCAACCCAGCTGGCGCAGGGCGTGCAGCTGCTCGGCGGTCTCCACGCCCTCGGCCAGCACGCGCAGTTTAAGGTTGCGCGCCAGGCCGATGATGGTGGCGACTATCTCCAGGTTGGCCTGGTCCTCGGGCACGCCGCGCAGGAAGCTCTGGTCGATCTTCAGCTTGTCCAGCGGGAAGCGGCGCAGGTAGGCCAGCGAGGAGTAGCCGGTGCCGAAGTCGTCGATCGCCAGCTTCAGGCCCAGGTCCTTGAGCGCGGCCAGGCTGGCCTGGGCCTGCTCGACGTTGTCGATCAGCGCGCCCTCGGTGATTTCCAGTTCCAGGTACTCGGCCGGCAGGCCGCTGTCGGCCAGGGCCTCGCGCACCTGTGACTGCAGGTCGGCCTGGCGGAACTGGCGCGGCGACAGGTTGACCGCCAGGGTCTGCAACGGCAGGCCCTGCTGGCGCCAGAACTGCATCTGCCGGCAGGCCTCGCGCAGCACCCAGGTGCCGATCGGCACGATCAGTCCGGTGTCCTCGGCCAGCGGGATGAACTGCGCCGGCGACACCATGCCCTCGCTGCTGTTCCAGCGCAGCAGGGCCTCGACGCCGACGGGGGTGCCGCGCACGGCATCCATCAGCGGCTGATAGTGCAGGACGAATTCGCCGCGCTTGAGCGCCTGGCGCAGGCGCCCCTCCAGGCTCAGACGGGTGTGCGCCTGGTGGGTCAGGCCCTGGGTATAGAAGCGGTAGGTGCTGCGGCCCTCCTGCTTGGCCTGGTGCAGCGCGCTGTCGGCGTTGCGCAGCAGGTCGTCGCTGGACAGGCCGTCGTCCGGATACAGGCTGATGCCGATGCTGGCGCTCAGGTAGGCCTCGCGCCCGCCGCCCTCCAGCGGCAGCGGCCGCTCCAGCAGCTCGATCAGGCTGCGCGCGATGTTGGCCGCCTCCTCGGGGCGCTGCAGGTTCTCCAGCACCACCAGGAACTCGTCGCTGCCCAGCCGGGCCAGGGTGTCCTCGTTGCGCAGGCGCTTCTGCAGGCGCCGCGCCACGGTCACCAGCAGGTTGTCGCCGACCTTGTGGCCGAGGCTCTCGTTGATGGTCTTGAAGTTGTCCAGGTCGAAGAACAACACCGCCACCCGCTCGTTGTGCCGTTGCGCGTGTTCCAGGGCGTGGCCCAGGCGCTCCATGGCGAACAGCCGGTTGGGCAGGTCGGTGAGGGTGTCGAAGTGTGCCAGGTGGGCCAGGCGCTCCTGGCTGTCACGGTACTGGCTGAGGTCGCTGAAGATCAGCACGTACTGGTCGCAGCCGCGCACTTTGCTGATGCTGAGCCAGAAGGGGAAGCGCGAGCCGTCCGCGCGCCGGCTGCTCAGCTCGCCCTGCCAGTGGCCGTTGTCCTGCACCTTGCGCCACAGGGTGCGGTAGCGCGCGCGGTCCAGCTCGTTGCTCGGCAGCAGGTTGTGCAGGCGCCGGCCCAGCACCTGTTGCCCATCGATCCCGGTGAGGCTGGCGAAGGCCGGGTTGCAGGTGAGGATGCGCCGCCGGCCGTCGACCACCAGTACGCCCTCCTGGGTGCTCTCGAACACCGTGGCGGCCTGGCGCAGGGCCTGCTCCTGCTGCTTGCGCAGGCCGATGTCCTCCAGCACCGAGATGAAGTAGTGCGGCTCGCCGTTGGTGTGGCGCACCAGGGTGGCGCTGAGGTTGGCCCAGAGGATGCTGCCGTCGCGGCGCAGATAGCGCTTCTCCAGGTTCAGGCGGTTGATCTCGCCGGCCAGCAGTTGGTGGGTCAGCTGCAGGTCGAGGTCCAGGTCGTCCGGGTGGGTGATGTCCTGGAAGGTCAGCTTGATCAGTTCCTCGCGCGGGTAGCCGAGCATCTGGCACAGGCGCTGGTTGACCCGTAGCCAGTGGCCGTCCGGGGCCAGGTGGGCGATGCCCACGGCGGCCTGCTCGAAGGTGGCGCGAAAGCGCAGCTCGCTCTGCAGGCGTTCGGCGTCGCGCTGCTGCTGGCGCACGGCGAGGCCGGCCAGACGGGTGAATTCGACCACCAGGGCGATGTCCTGCGGGGTCGGGCGCATGGCCCGACGGTGATAGATGCCGAACACCCCGAGCACTTCGTTCTGGTCGTTCTTGAACGGCAGCGACCAGCAGGCGCGCAGCCCGGCCTGCTCGGCGGCCTCGCGGTAGTCGGCCCAGGAGGGGTGCGCGCGGATGTCCTCGACCACGGCCAGCTCGCCGCTGGCGGCGGCCTGGCCGCAGCTGCCGACGCCGAGTCGGGCGGGGCAGCCGTCGATCTGTTCGAGATAGTGCTTGGTCAGGCTGGGCGCGGCCAGCACGCGCAGGCGGCCCTGCTCCAGCAGCATGATCGAGACCAGTATCTCCGGGCTGATCTGCTCCAGGCGGCGGGCCATGTCGCCCAGGCTCTCCTGCAGCGGGCGCTGCGCCAGCATGCGGTCCAGCACGGCGTTGCGCGCCTCCTGCAGGGCCTGGCTGCGGCGCCGCTCCTGGATGTCGGCGAGGCTGCCGCGCAGGCCCTGGTCGTGCTGTTCGGCGGCGGCCAGGCGCAGCGCCACCCAGTGCTGGCGGCCATGGGCGTCGCGCAGGCGCAGCTCGCCGACCCAGCCGCGCACCTGGTGCGCCAGGATGGCGGCGATCTGCTGGGCCACCTGTTCGCGGTAATCGTCCTCGATGAAGTCCAGCAGCTGCTGGCCCAGGCTCTCCTGGATGCTGTAGCCGGTGATGGTCTGCCAGGCCGGGTTGACGAAGCTCAGCCGGCCGCCGCCGTCGACCAGGAAGATCGCCTCGTGCAGCTGCTCGACCAGGTCGCGGTAGCGCGCCTCGCTGCTTTCCAGCTGGCGGTGGGTCTGGTGTTGCTGGCCCAGGTCGATGTCGACGCAGTACATCTCCAGCTGGCCGCGGGTGTTGTGCAGCAGCAGGTGGCTGGAGTAGACGTGCACTTCGCTGCCGTCGCGGTGCTGCAGGGTCAGCTCGGCGGCGGGGATGGCCGGGCCGCCGATCATCCACGAGCCGATGTCGCTCACCACTTGGGCGCGCAGCGGCGGCGGGATGATCAGCTCCTCCAGGCGCCGGCCCATGGCCTCGGCCACGCTGTAGCCGTACAGCTGGGTGCTGGCCTGGTTCCAGAAGATCACCCGGCGCTCGCGGTCGTAGCCCTGCACGGCGATGCGCGGGGTCTGCTCGAACAGCTGGCGGAAGCGTTGTTCGCTCTCGCGCAGGGCCTGTTCGTCGCGCTTCTGCCCGCTGATGTTCTGCACGCTGCCGTGCGCCTGGCCGGTGCCCCCGAGGCTGCCGCGCAGCATCAGCCACACCGGCGGCTGGTCGCCGGGGCGATTGAGGCGGGCATTGACCAGCAGTGGCGCGCCGCTGTCGAGCATGGCCTGCACGGCGCGTTGCACGGCGTTGCGGTCGGCCGGGTGGAGCCAGGTGTAGAGGTCGTCCAGGCTGCCGGTATTGTCGCAGTCGGGGCGCTCGAGCAGGCGCAGGGCCTCGCCCGACCAGTGCAGCTGGCCGTCATAGCTCCAGGTGCCGAGTCCTGCATCGTGCTGCGCCTGGTGCATCCGCAGCAGGCGCTGGCGCAGCTCCTGCTCGAGCTGTTGCAGTTGACGCTGCTCGTGACGGCACAGGAAGAGGATCAGCAGGGCGCTGAGCAGCACGAAGAACAGGCCCTTGAAGGTCTGCAGCCGGGCGATCAGCCCGGCGTCCTGCACCAGCGCCTGCAGCAGGTTGTCGCTCGACAGTATCCAGACGACGCTGAAGGCGAGGTAGATGCCGGCCACGCGCAGTGGCCGAGTGAGGCTGGGCTTCATCCTGAATCCCTCGGCTGTCCGATGGATAGGCCCGGACCACGGCCGCCGTGCCCGGGTCACCTGCAGTCTAGTCGGCCGGCCGCGGGCAGCCCTGCCAGCCGACGAACGTCTGCCCAGGTGGCTCTGGCATTCTCCAGCGCTGCAGCATGCAGGCAGCGGGCGGAGGCTCTGCTAAGCTGCGCGCGCCGGTCCGCGCCGGTCCACCCACTTGCAATCGAGGAGTCTCACCATGCGCAAACTGCTGCTTCTCTCCCTGGTCCTGGCCAGCCCCCTGGCCGTCGCCGGCCCCCAGTGCACCACCGCCGACAAGGCGCAGTGGCAGGACCAGGACCAGTTCCAGGAGGCGCTCAAGGCCCAGGGCTACGAAATCAAGAAGTTCAAGATCACCAGCGGCAACTGCTACGAGATCTACGGCTGGGACAAGGACAAGCGCAAGGTGGAAATCTACTTCGATCCGGTGTCCGGCCAGGCGGTGAAGACCGAGATCGAGGGCTGATTCGTGAGCCGCGAGACCCTGCAACTCTGGGACCCGCTGGTGCGCCTGTGCCACTGGTCCCTGGCCGGCACCTTCGTCGCCAACTACTGGTTCACCGAGGCGGGAGACGACTGGCACCGCTGGCTCGGCTACTACGCGGTGGCCTGTCTGGTGCTGCGCCTGTTCTGGGGCTTCGTCGGCCCGACCCCGGCGCGCTGGGCGGACTTCTGGCCGACCCCGGCGCGCCTGCGCGAACACCTGGCGGCGCTGCTCCGGCGGCGCCCCTATCACCGCCTCGGTCACTCGCCGATCGGGGCCCTGGTCATGCTGCTGATGCTGCTGGCGATGCTCGGCCTGGGAGTGACCGGCTTCCTGATGGAGGAGGTGGATTACTTCTGGGGCGAGGACCTGCCGCTGCAGATCCATGAGCTGTTCGCCGACGGCCTGCTGGCGCTGGTCTGCGTGCATGTCACGGCGGCGCTGGTGGAAAGCCTGCGCCTGGGCGAGAACCTGCCGCTGTCGATGATCACCGGGCGCCGCCGGCGGCTCTGAGGGCCCGGTGCGCGGGTTTCAGCCGCGCGCCGGCGGGGTCAGGCCGAGGCCGCCGAGGATCACGCGTTCGAGGTTGCTGGCGGCCTCCTCGAAGTCGGCCTTCTTCAGGCTGCTCTTGCCGGTGAACAGGCAGATCTGGCTGGTGAAGTCGGCATAGTGCTGGGTGCTGCTCCACAGCAGGAACAGCAGGTGCGCCGGGTCCACGTGGGCCATCTTGCCGGCGTCGATCCAGGCCTGGAACACCGCGGTGCGGCCCTGGAACCATTCGTGGTGGTTGTGGCGGTAATGCTCGCTGAGCGCCTGGCCGCCGCCGATCACCTCCATGGCGAAAATGCGCGAGGCCAGCGGCTGGGTGCGCGAGAATTCGACCTTGGCGCGGATGTAGCGCGACAGCGCCTCGGCCGGGTCGTCCTCGGCCGTCATGGCGTCGAGGGCGCTTTCCCACTGGCTGAGGATGTTGTCCAGCACGGCGCTGTACAGGCCCTGCTTGCTGCTGAAGTAGTAGTGCAGGTTGGCCTTGGGCAGCCCCACCGCCTGGGCGATGCTGTTCATGCTGGTGCCCTTGTAGCCGTGGCGGGCGAACTCCACCTCGGCGGCGGCGATGATGGCTTTCTCGTTCTTCTGGCGAATGCGTCCGGCGGGTTTGGCGGTGCTGTTGGCAGGGGCGGAGACTGCAGGCATCGAGGGGGTCCGTACTGATGATCGGGTTTTATAGGCGAACAGATACCCCAGCATGGGTCACGAAACAACCCTCAAGCGTCAAAAACGTGTGCTGATTGAGCCACCCTCAGTCGGGGCCATGGAAAACGGGGCATTTTCGCCAGAAAACCGTCGATGACGCGCCGGTCGTGGCTGCTGGGAAAATGGCGCAAGCCCTTGTGGTACGGGCGTTCCAGCTGTTCGCCGGGGTGCTCAGCCGGTCTTGGCCAGCGCCTCGAGAAAGGTTTCCAGCACCAGCTGCGGGCGCCGCCCCTTGCGCGTCACCGAGGCCAGGGTCAGGTCGTAGAAGCGCGTGGTCGGTTTCAGCGCGCGCAGGCGGCCCTGGTTGACCCAGGCCTCGGCGTAGTGGTCCGGCAGGTAGCCGATATAGCGCCCGGTGAGCAGGAGGAAGGCCATGCCCTCGCGATCCGAGGCACTGGCCGTGCAGTTGAGCACCTGATAGCGCGCCTGGATCTCCGGCGGCAGGCGGAAGGTCGGGGCGATGGCGTCCTGGGCGTTGAGACGCTGGTCGGTGAGCTGGTCGTCGTCCACATAGAACAGGGGATGGCCCACCGCGCAGTACAGCTGCGAGCGTTCGCCGTACAGCGGCTGGTACTCCAGGCCGGAGAGGGCATGGCTCTGCGGCACCACGCCGACGTGCAGGCTGCCGTCCAACACGCCCTGTTCTACCTCCGAGGGCGGCGTCATGCGGATCTGGATGCGCACGTCCGGGCCCTGTTCCTTGAGGCGCGCCAGGGCATAGGTGATGCGCATATGCGGCACGGTGACCAGGTTGTCGGTCAGGCCGATATGCAGCTCGCCGCGCAGCTCGCGGTGCAGGCCGTTGACGTTGTTGCGGAAGCTCTCCAGCGCGCCGAACAGCTGCAGCGACGACTGGTACACCTCGCGGCCCTCGTCGGTCAGGGCGAAGCCGGCGCGGCCGCGCTGGCACAGGCGCAGGCCCAGGCGCTGCTCCAGATCGCTCATCTGCTGGCTGATCGCCGAGCGGCCGATGCCCAGCACGCTCTCCGCGGCGGAGAAACCGCCGCACTCGACCACGCTGCGGAACAGGCGCAGCAGGCGGATATCGAAATCGCTGACCTGGGCCAGCGGGTCGGAACGGCGCGTGCTCATTGTTTAGTAGTGCCTGAACTTAAAGTACGAAGATTTGAATTTTCGTGACTTTATTCCCGTGGCACCTTGGGCCGCAACAACAAACAGGTCCCGCTCACGGAGAGCACCATGAACATGCCGCAGACCGCCACCCCGTCCCTGGCCAGCCAGCTCAAGCTGGACGCCCACTGGATGCCCTTCTCCGCCAACCGCAACTTCAAGCGCGACCCGCGCCTCATCGTCGGCGCCGAAGGCAACATCCTCATCGACGAACATGGCCGCCGCGTGTTCGACAGCCTCTCCGGCCTGTGGACCTGTGGCGCCGGCCACTCGCGCCGCGAAATCCAGGAGGCCGTGGCCAAGCAGCTCGGCACCCTCGACTACTCCCCGGGCTTCCAGTACGGCCACCCGCTGTCGTTCCAGCTGGCCGAGAAGATCGCCGACCTGATGCCGGGCGACCTCAACCACGTGTTCTTCACCGGCTCCGGCTCCGAGTGCGCCGACACCGCGGTGAAAATGGCCAAGGCCTACTGGCGCCTCAAGGGCCAGTCGAGCAAGACCCGCTTCATCGGCCGCGCCCGTGGCTACCACGGCGTCAACATCGCCGGCACCGCGCTGGGCGGCATCGGCGGCAACCGCAAGATGTACGGCCAGCTGATGGACGCCGACCACCTGCCGCACACCCTGCAGCCGGGCATGGCCTTCACCAAGGGCATGGCCGAGACCGGCGGCGTGGAGCTGGCCAACGAGCTGCTCAAGCTGATCGAACTGCACGACGCCTCCAACATCGCCGCCGTCATCGTCGAGCCGGTGTCCGGCTCCGCCGGTGCCATCATCCCGCCCAAGGGCTACCTGCAGCGCCTGCGCGAGATCTGCACCCAGCACAACATCCTGCTGATCTTCGACGAAGTGATCACCGGCTTCGGCCGCATGGGCACCTGGAGCGGCGCGCAGTACTTCGGCGTCACCCCGGACATCATGAACACCGCCAAGCAGATCACCAACGGCGCCATCCCGCTCGGCGCGGTGATCGCCTCGAAGGAGATCTACGACACCTTCATGAACCAGCCGGCGGCCGAACACATGATCGAGTTCACCCACGGCTACACCTACTCCGCGCACCCGGTGGCCTGCGCCGCCGGCCTGGCCACCCTCGACCTGCTGCAGAAGGACGGCCTGATCCAGCAGGCCGCCGAGCTGGCGCCGCAGTTCGAGGAGCTGCTGCACGGCCTCAAGGGCAGCAAGCACGTGGTCGACATCCGCAACTGCGGCCTGGTTGGCGCCGTGCAGATCGCCCCCCGCGACGGCGACGCCGTGGTCCGCCCCTTCGAGGCCGGCATGGCCCTGTGGAAGGCCGGCTTCTACGTGCGCTTCGGCGGCGACTGCCTGCAGTTCGGGCCGACCTTCAACACCAAGCCGGAAGAGCTGCAGCGCCTGTTCAACGCCGTCGGCGAGACCTTGAACAAGCTGGATTGATGCACCGCTTTCACCCCTCTCCCTCCGGGAGAGGGGACCTGATCGAGCACGGTGACAGTCCGCACAGCGACTGCCACCGCCACAGACAAGTTAAGACACGAGAGACAAGTCCATGAGCACTATCGGCCACCTGATCAACGGCGAAATCGTCCACAGCAACGCTCGCACCCAGCCGGTCTACAACCCGTCCATCGGCGAGGCCGTGCGTCAGCTGGAACTGGCCGACCAGGCCACCCTGCGCGCCGCCATCGACAGCGCCCAGGCCGCCTTCCCGGCCTGGCGCAACACCCCGCCGGCCAAGCGCGCGCAGGTGATGTTCCGCTTCAAGCAACTGCTGGAAGCCAACAAGGACGCCATCGTCCAACTGATCAGCGAAGAGCACGGCAAGACCCTCGAAGACGCCGCCGGCGAACTGCAGCGCGGCATCGAGAACGTCGAGTTCGCCTGTGGCGTGCCCGAGCTGCTCAAGGGCGAATACAGCCGCAACGTCGGCCCGAACATCGACAGCTGGAGCGACTTCCAGCCGCTGGGCGTGGTCGCCGGCATCACCCCGTTCAACTTCCCGGCCATGGTGCCGCTGTGGATGTATCCGCTGGCCATCGCCTGCGGCAACTGCTTCATCCTCAAGCCGTCCGAGCGCGACCCCAGCTCGACCCTGATGATCGCCCAGCTGCTGCACGAAGCCGGCCTGCCCAAGGGCGTGCTCAACGTGGTCAACGGCGACAAGGAAGCGGTGGACGCGCTGATCGAGGCCCCCGAGGTCAAGGCCATCAGCTTCGTCGGCTCCACCCCGATCGCCGAATACATCTACACCGAGGCCAACCGTCGCGGTAAGCGCGTGCAGGCCCTGGGTGGCGCCAAGAACCACGCCGTGGTGCTGCCGGACGCCGACCTGGACAACACCGTCAACGCCCTGATGGGCGCCGCCTACGGCTCCTGCGGCGAGCGCTGCATGGCCATCTCGGTGGTCGTTGCGGTGGGCGATCAGGTCGCCG
This sequence comes from Pseudomonas sp. CAU 1711, assembly GCF_039888625.1. Taxonomy (NCBI): domain Bacteria; kingdom Pseudomonadati; phylum Pseudomonadota; class Gammaproteobacteria; order Pseudomonadales; family Pseudomonadaceae; genus Pseudomonas; species Pseudomonas sp. CAU 1711. The sequence goes on along the minus strand of NZ_JBDQQT010000008.1, from coordinate 3,453 downwards.
ACAAGCTGGTCGAGAAGCTGGTGCCGAAAATCACCGGGCTGAAGATCGGCGCCGGCACCTCCTGCGGCCTGGACATGGGCCCGCTGGTCACCGGCGCCGCGCGCGACAAGGTCAAGGGCTACATCGACAGCGGCGTGGCGCAGGGCGCCAAGCTGGTGGTCGACGGTCGCGGCCTGAGCGTAGCGGGCAACGAGGCCGGCTTCTTCGTCGGCGGCACCCTGTTCGATCACGTCACCAGTGAGATGACCATCTACCAGGAAGAAATCTTCGGCCCGGTACTGTGCATCGTCCGCGTCGGTAGCCTGGAACAGGCGATGAAGCTGATCAACGACCACGAATACGGCAACGGCACCTGCTTGTTCACCCGCGACGGTGAAGCGGCGCGCCTGTTCTGCGACGAGATCGAAGTGGGCATGGTCGGCGTCAACGTGCCGCTGCCGGTGCCGGTGGCCTACCACAGCTTCGGCGGCTGGAAGCGCTCGCTGTTCGGCGACCTGGCAGCCTACGGCCCGGACGGTGTGCGCTTCTACACCAAGCGCAAGACCATCACCCAGCGCTGGCCGCAGCGCGCCACGCACGAGGCGGCGCAATTCGCCTTCCCGAGCAACAGCAACAGCTAAGCGCCAACCAGGGCTGGTCTGCGGACCGGCCCTTTTTTGTGCTGCCTGGCTGGCACAGTGGCCGGGCCGCGCGCTTTGCTCCCTCTCCCGTTCACGGGAGAGGGTTGGGGAGAGGGTGCCTCTACCAGGCCCTCTCCCCCGGCCCCTCTCCCACCAGTGGGAGAGGGGCCTAACCCTGCCGCGCGGGCGCGGCATTGGTGCAGTGAGCCGACAGAGATCGGAACGCGGCACCCCTTGGGTGAGCGGACTCACGATCCCTGTGAACCGCAAGCCCGCTCTCCCAAGGGCAGCCCACTTCAATGACTAGAAGAGGACTCCCTTGAAATGAACAAACCCATGATCGGCCTTCCCCTGTGTCGCTGGCAGCTGACCGACCGCGACATCGGCTGGTTTCATTTGGTGGGCGAGAAATACATCCAGTCCGTCACCGGCTTCGGCGCCTTCCCGCTGATGATCCCGGCCTTTGGCGACGACCTGGACATCGACACCGTGCTCGATAGCGTCTCCGGCATCATGTTCGGCGGCTCGCTGTCCAACGTGCACCCGAGCTTCTACGGCGACGATCACCCGGGCCTGGGCCTGGCCGACAAACCCCGCGACGCCACCGTGCTGCGCCTGATGCGCGCCTGCATCGAGCGTGGCATTCCCTTTCTCGGCATCTGCCGTGGCGTGCAGGAACTCAATGTGCTGTACGGCGGCACCTTGCACCGTGAGGTGCATGAAGTGCCGGGGCGTCTCGACCACCGCGAGCGCAAGGGCGTGCCGGATGACGTGGCCTATGGGCCGATGCACAGCGTGCGCCTGACCGAGGGCGGGGTGTTGCATCGGTTGATTGGCGAGACCGAGATGCAGGTCAACTCGTTGCACGGGCAGGGCATCGACCGGCTCGGTGAGGGGCTACAGGTCGAGGCGGTTTGCGAAGATGGGCAGATCGAGGCGGTTAGCGTGATTGGCGCCAAGGCGTTTGCCGTGGGGGTGCAGTGGCATCCGGAGTATCGGTATTGGGAGAACCCGCAGTACAACGCGCTGATTGGGGCGTTTCATGAGGCGGCGAGGGAGTATCAGGCGAAGAAGATCGAACAGAAAAAAGAGGCCATTGCGGTGGCCTAGTGCGCTAATTCTAATAATGATGGTGCCCACCATTTTACGGGCACCATCATAGTTAAGAATTCAATTAAGCCTTTTTCTTCGATACTCGCTTTCTGGGGGGCTTTGCTCCCTGATTCAGCTCTTTAGTTGGCTCTTCTGTCATAAGCGCAATATCCACATTTTTCATATCGGCTGAGGCCTCTGCCAGATATGAAACTCCATAAATTTCCTCATAGGTTGCATAGAACTGGGGGAGCTCTCTGAATTTATGGAACAAAGGCCATGTATGGTATGAGTGTTGCTGTATTAACTCGCCACTCTTGCCAATGCTGGTCATTAGCTCTGAGGCTTCTTCGAATTTGTCTTGTAATATGCATAAGGCAAGCTTGAAGTCTCTATAGCTTGCTGACCAGTCCAAGGTTCCCAAGAGCTTATATGCGGCGTCTTCTTTGTCGGAAAATTTCAACGCTATTGCGCAGTTTATTACTCGTATTCTGAAATCTACTTCTTTGATGTTTTTTCTCATTGGCTCTGAAAGGGCAAACTCACCGAGTTCAGCCGCAACTTTCCATCTCTTCCCTTCAAGGCAATGATATAAGTTTGAATTGAGAGAATTGTGTAGTTCTTGATGCTCTTTGGGGAAGACTTTGCTCCATAGTGTATGGCAAAGCATATATCCCACTTTTGACATGATTCTTAGTGCTCTGCCGAAATACTCTAAGTCTACTCTTAGTGTGTCACCTATTTTGGGTAGATCTTTGAGAGGCAAGCCTTCGCGCTGACATACAGCAAGATACTGTTCGCTTACAACTCCGTCGTTGTGAGTGAATAGATTTCTTCGTTGGCTTAATTCAATGAACTCGCCCCATTCTGGAAATTTTCGAAGTGTGAGGTTAAATTTTCGTTCTAATTGTGCAAATTGCTCGACATAGCTATCTCTCCTGAAAGTTTCGATTTCCTTCTCTAACATTACCTTTTTGACGCACTCCAGGTCTTCAAAGTCAAGTAATTCGGCTAGCGATATTTCTCGCGAAATCCCCTTGAAAAGATCGCTGTTTCTCAAATAAATAGCTTTTATCAGTGCTCCGGTAAATGCATCAAATTCGCAGAACATTTGCATAAAGAGACTTCTTGCGAGTGTTGGTAGTGCCTTGTTGCTTCGAAGTTCTTCAATTTTCTTTACGGTGGATGTGAATTCGGCGTAGCCATGAGCGGAATCAATAACTACCTCGTATTCGTTGTTGTCGTTTTTTTTCTTTGGTGCAAATCGCTGAAGTTCTTTGTTTAATTTTTTTGCTTCATTGGATATCCATTTTGCGAGGTGGGGCATCACTATGTTAATAGTTTGTCCGATATTTCTAAGTGACGACAAATATTCGGCTACGACTTCTTCCAGTGGATGCCTAGGCTGCTCTAATTTGTTGTTGGTTTCTGTTGATGGTTCCTTGGGTTTTGTGGGGCTGGGTTTTTCGTCAGGGAGATTTGCTATTTCATTCATTCAGATGGCCTTCGTTTCTGGCATGGTTTTGCCTGGGAGAAATGGTTCAGGATTATTTTTATAGCCTATGAATTAGTACGTAATTCGTATATTCGTAGGGTGGCGGCGCTATTTGTCCAGCATCTAGGGAAATTCTGAAGAAGACTTCCCGAATCTGGTGAAATACGCCGATCCCGTTGCCCGAGTTTCCCGATGAAGCAGATGACCTTCGCCGATGCCGAGTACGCCGGCAAGCGCAAGCAGACC
>NZ_JBDQQT010000007.1:0-239417 GCF_039888625.1 Pseudomonas sp. CAU 1711 | reverse complement strand
GAGCATCCGTTCCGGGTGATCAAGCGCCAGTTCGGCTACACCAAGGTGCGCTTCCGTGGCTTGGCCAAGAACACCGCGCAACTGGTGACGTTGTTTGCGCTATCGAACCTGTGGATGGTGCGCAGACATTTGCTGGCGAATGCAGGAGAGGTGCGTCTGTAATACGGAAAATGGCTGCCGCGAGGTGCTTGCGGCGGCCAGAAACACCGTAATGAGCGAGCCATCTGGTCGATTTTGACCCACTGGCCGCTTTCAAAGTTGGCGAAGGCCGAAGTCAGCCAGAAAAACCGGTCTAGTTCAGACCTTCCTTAGCGGTATCACGGCCACGGCCGGACTTTTCTTGGTTCAGGTCTGCGGCTGTTGTTCTCCCTCTCCCCCTGGGAGAGGGTCGGGGTGAGGGACTCGCCGAAACACCCTCACCTCCAGCCCCTCTCCCGGCGGGAGAGGGAGCACTTAGGACGCCTTTTACCGGGAGAACATCCAAGCAAGGGCATTGCGCAGTGTGCCCTCAGGCAAACACAAGCCAGAAAAACGCCGCGGCTCTGTAAAGAAGTCGCGGCGTTTCTTAAGTGAACAGCATGACCGCATTGGCGGGGCTCTTCATGTTGCGGATGAACTCATTCGTCCATCTGCGACTGCAGGTAGTTCTCCAGGCCGACTTTCTCGATCAGGCCGAGTTGGGTTTCCAGCCAGTCGATATGCTCTTCCTCTGACTCGAGGATGTCTTCCAGCAGCTCGCGGCTACCATAGTCGCCGACGGTTTCGCAGTAGGCGATGGCCGCCTTGAGGTCGGGCAGGGCGGCCTGTTCCAGCTTGAGGTCGCAGGCCAGCATTTCCTTGGTGTTCTCGCCGATCATCAGTTTGCCGAGGTCCTGCAGGTTGGGCAGACCCTCGAGGAACAGGATGCGCTTGATCAGCTTGTCGGCGTGCTTCATCTCGTCGATGGACTCGTGATACTCGTGCTCGCCGAGTTTCTTCAAGCCCCAGTCTTCGTACATGCGCGCATGCAGGAAGTACTGGTTGATCGCCACCAGTTCGTTACCGAGGATCTTGTTCAGATGCTGGATGACTTTCTTGTCGCCTTTCATGATTCGCCTCGAATCCGGATGGTGGTCGGTAAGCCCCGAGTCTGCGCCAGGTATTGCTCTTCGTCAAATGTAAGTGTCTGAATTATATATAAAAATAAATATAAATAAGAATGCTTAAGTTCTTCATCAAGGTAGTAAGTTATTGAATATTCTGGACAAGTTTAGGCGCCCAGGTTTAATGCGCATGGGCGTGCTGGAGAGGGAGCGAATAATGGAATTAATCGCAGTGGCCATGTCGCAACTTGGCATAAATCCACGGGGGCCTAGGCGATGAGCCTGCGTCTGGCGGCCGATGCCGTGGTGGTGCTGCACCTGGCCTTTATCCTGTTCGTGCTGTTCGGCGCTCTGGTGGTGCTGCGCTGGCCGCGTCTGGCCCTGCTGCACGTGCCGGCGGTGGCCTGGGGGGCGGCGGTGGAGCTGCTGCACCTGTATTGCCCGCTGACGCCGCTGGAGAACGAGCTGCGCCGGGCGGCCGGGGAGGCCGGCTATGCCGGCGGCTTCGTCGAGCACTATGTGATTCCGCTGATCTACCCGCCGGGGCTGACGCCGGAGCTGCAGCTGTGGCTGGGGGGGCTGGTGCTGCTGGTCAACCTGCCGGCCTATGCCTGGCTGGGCTGGCGACTGTTGCGGCGTTAGGGCCCGTCATTCAGCCGCCTGATGCAGCGCCGCGTGGCGGAGGGCCTTGGCTACACTGGCCGCAACCTCACCACAGAACAAGGCAACAAGAGTATGCAGAACCGCATGATGATCACCGGTGCCGGCTCGGGACTCGGTCGCGAGATCGCCCTGCGCTGGGCCCGCGAGGGCTGGCGTCTGGCATTGTGCGACGTCAACGAGGCCGGCCTGGCGGAGACCCTCAGGCTGGTACGCGAGGCCGGCGGCGACGGTTTCACCCAGCGCTGCGACGTGCGCGACTACAGCCAGCTGACTGCGGTGGCCCAGGCCTGCGAGGAGCGTTTCGGCGGCCTCGACGTGCTGGTCAACAATGCCGGCGTGGCGGCCGGCGGCATGTTCGCCGACCTCAGCCTGGAAGACTGGGACTGGCAGCTGTCGATCAACCTGATGGGCGTGATCAAGGGCTGCAAGGCCTTCCTGCCACTGCTGCGCGCGAGCCAGGGCAGGATCGTCAACATCGCCTCCATGGCGGCGCTGATGCAGGGACCGGCGATGAGCAACTACAACGTGGCCAAGGCCGGCGTGGTGGCGCTCTCCGAGAGCCTGCTGGTGGAGCTCAAGGCCGAGGGCGTGGGCGTGCATGTGGTCTGCCCGTCGTTCTTCCAGACCAACCTGCTGGATTCCTTCCGTGGCCCGACCCCGGAGATGAAGCAGCAGGTCGGCAAGCTGCTGGAAGGCAGCCCGATCAGCGCGGCGGACATCGCCGGCTATATCCACGACGAGATGGCCAAGGGTGAGTTCCTGATCCTGCCGCACGAGCAGGGACGCATGGCCTGGGAGCTGAAACGGCACAACCCGCAGGCGATCTACGAGGAGATGATTCAGATGTGCGAGAGGATGCGCGCCAAGCTCGGCGCGGCCTGATTGCACGGGCAAGCAAAGGGGCAGCCTAGGCTGCCCCTTTGCGGTTGCGCGCGTGTTCCCTCTCCCCAGTGGGGAGAGGGTTAGGGAGAGGGGGGGTGGCTGCACCCTCTCCCCCGGCCCCTCTCCCGCACGCGGGAGAGGGGAGGTCGCGTAGCCCGGATGCAATCCGGGCTACGGCACGATGCGGGACGAGCCTATCAGCCCGCCACCAGCACCCGGATCGCCTCCAGGCGCAGGGCCGCCTTGTCGAGGAAGGCCAGGCCGCTGTCGCGCTGCTTGCGCAGGGCCTCGATCTCGGCCGGGCGTACCGTCGGGTTGACCGCCTGCAGGGCGCTCATGCGGGCGATTTCCTCGTCCAGGGCGGCGGCGAAGCGCTGCCGCGCCTCATCCACGCGGGCGGCATGGCGCGGCTGCACCTTGGCCTCGGCGGTGCCGATCTGCTTGGCCAGCACGTCGCGCTGGGCCTGCACGAACTTGTTGGCGCTGGCCCGCGGCACGCTTTCCAGCTGGTCGTTGAGGGTGTCGAAGGCGACCTTGCCGGCCAGGTCGTTGCCGTTCGGGTCGAGCAGGCAGCGCAGTGCCACCGGCGGCAGGTAGCGCCCCAGCTGCAGCGCCTTGGGCGCCACCACCTCGCTGACGTAGAGCAGCTCGAGCAGCACGGTGCCGGGCTTGAGCGCCTTGTTCTTGATCAGCGCCACCGCGGTGTTGCCCATCGAGCCGGACAGCACCAGGTCCATGCCGCCCTGCACCATGGGGTGTTCCCAAGTGAGGAACTGCATGTCCTCGCGGGCCAGGGCCTGGTTGCGGTCGTAGGTCACGGTCACCGCCTCGTCGTCGCCGAGCGGGAAGCTGGCGTCCAGCATCTTCTCGCTGGGGCGCAGCACCAGGGCGTTCTCCGAATGGTCCTCGCTGTCGATGCCGAAGGCGTCGAACAGCTCCTCCATATAGATCGGCAGGGCGAACTGGTCGTCCTGTTCGAGGATCTCCTCGACCAGCCGCTCGCCCTCGCCGGCGCCGCCGGAGTTGAGCTCCAGCAGGCGGTCGCGGCCGCTGTGCAGCTCGCCCTCGAGGCGCTCGCGCTCGGCACGGGCCTCGCCGAGCAGGGCATTCCAGGCGCCCTCGGCGTGTTCTTCCAGCAGCGGCAGCAGGCGCGGGCCGAACTGGTGCTGCAGGGCGTTGCCGGTCGGGCAGGTGTTGAGGAAGGCGTTGAGCGCCTGGTGGTACCACTGGAACAGGCGCTCCTGCGGGCTGCCCTCCAGATAGGGCACGTGCAGCTGGATGGTGTGGCGCTGGCCGATGCGGTCGAGGCGGCCGATGCGCTGCTCCAGCAGGTCCGGGTGGGCCGGCAGGTCGAACAGCACCAGGTGGTGGCTGAACTGGAAGTTGCGGCCCTCGGAGCCGATTTCGGAGCAGATCAGCACCTGGGCGCCGAACTCCTCGTCGGCGAAGTAGGCGGCGGCGCGGTCGCGTTCGAGGATGCTCATGCCCTCGTGGAATACGGTGGCGGGAATGCCGGAACGTACGCGCAGGGCGTCTTCCAGGTCCAGGGCGGTCTCGGCATGGGCGCAGATCACCAGCACCTTGAACTTCTTGAGCATCTTCAGGGTGTCGATCAGCCAGTCCACGCGCGGGTCGAACTTCCACCAGCTCTCGTCCTCGCCCTGGGCCTGGTAGCCGACTTCCGGGTACAGCTCGGCATGCTCGCCGGGCTGCAGCTCGGCGTACTGCTCGGGGCAGGGCAGCGGGTAGGGGTGCAGCTGGCGCTCGGGGAAGCCCTGCACGGCGGCGCGGGTGTTGCGCAGCAGCACGCGGCCGGTGCCGTGGCGGTCCAGCAGCTCGCGGATCAGCCGCGCGCGGGCGCTCTCGTCGCCGCCGGCCAGGGCATCGAGCAGCGCATGGCCGGCGTCGCCGAGGAAGCCCTCGATGGCGGCGCGGGCGGCCTGGCTCAGGCTGCCCTGGTCGAGCAACTGCTGCACGGCTTCGGCCACCGGGCGGTAGTTGGCGCTCTCGGCGCGGAAGGCGTCGAGGTCGTGGAAGCGATCCGGGTCGAGCAGGCGCAGGCGCGCGAAGTGGCTCTCCAGGCCCAGCTGCTCGGGCGTGGCGGTGAGCAGCAGGACGCCAGCGATGGCGCGTGCCAGCAGCTCGACCAGGCGGTATTCGTCGCTGGCCTTCTCCGGGTGCCAGACCAGGTGGTGCGCCTCGTCGACCACCAGCAGGTCCCAGCCGGCCTCCAGCGCGGCCTGCTGGGCGCGCTCGTCGTCCTTCAGCCATTCCAGGGCGACCAGCGCCAGCTGGGTGTCTTCGAAGGGGTTGTCGGCATCGCTCTCGGCGAAGCGCTCGGCGTCGAACAGGGCCACCTGTAGGTTGAAGCGCCGGCGCATCTCCACCAGCCACTGGTGCTGCAGGTTCTCCGGCACCAGGATCAGCACCCGTGCGGCGCGGCCGCTGAGCAGCTGGCGGTGGATCACCAGGCCGGCCTCGATGGTCTTGCCCAGGCCGACCTCGTCGGCCAGCAGGACGCGCGGGGCGATGCGGTCGGCAACGATGCGGGCGATATGCAGCTGGTGGGCGATCGGCTGGGCACGGGCGCCACCCAGGCCCCACAGGTCGGACTGCAGCAGACGGCTCTGGTGCTCCAGGCTGTGGTAGCGCAGGGCGAACCAGTTCAGCGGGTCGATCTGCCCGGCGAACAGGCGGTCGCTGGCCAGGCGGAACTGGATGAAGTTGGACAGCTGGGTCTCCGGCAGGCTGTAAGGCTCATGCTGAGCGTTGAAGCCGTGGTATACCAGCAGGCCGTCGATGTCCTCGACCTCCTGCACGGTGAGCTTCCAGCCCTCGAAGTGGGTGATCTCGTCGCCCGGGGCGAAGCGCACGCGGGTCAGCGGGGCGTTGCGCAGGGCGTACTGGCGGGTCTCGCCGGTGGCCGGGTAGAGCACGGTGAGCAGGCGGCCGTCGGAGGTGAGGATGGTGCCCAGGCCGAGTTCGGCCTCGCTGTCGCTGATCCAGCGTTGCCCCGGTTGGTACTGCACGATGCCACTACTTGCCATGAAAAGCCCCAGCTGCGAAAAAAGCCGCGTATGTTAGCGGAACGCCGTGCCGAGGGCGACGTCCGCGCGAACCGATGCGTGCGTCCCGAGTCGCAAGTGTAGCGAGCGCCGCTTCAAGTTGGAGGCCACTCGGCCGACACTGGGGGTATCCAGGGAGAAACGCCGATGCTGCCGCCCATTCCACACAGCCTGGTTCCGGTCACCGCCCAGCAGGACGTGCCCAAGCCGCGCCCGGACATTCCGCCGGTCACGCCGAGCAACGAGAGCTCCAAGGAGAGCGCGGTGGAGCTGGACAAGCGCCACCCGCAGGAGGCCGAGATGCTCCTGCGCGAGGAGCAGAAGCGCCGCCAGCGCCGCGGCTACAGCGCTGAGGAGCTGGCCGAGGGCGAGGTGAGCGAGGACGACGAGACGCTGCTGGAGGAGCTGCCGCGCCAGGGCCTGTGGGTGGATGTGGAAGTCTGATCGGCGGACAATGATCGCCCAACCCCGTATTACGACCGCCGTGGACCTGTTCGCCGATACCCCCATCGCTCTGCCCGATGCCGAGCTGCAGTTCCTGCCGCACTGGCTCGATGCCGCCACCGCCCAGGCCTGGTTTCGCCAGTTGCAGGCCGAGACGCCCTGGCAGCAGCCGGAGCTGTTTATCCATGGCCGGAGCATCAGAGTGCCGCGCCTGCTGGCCTGGTACGGCGATGCCGAGGCGAGCTACCGCTATTCCGGGCTGGAGCACCGGCCGCTGCCCTGGACGCCCCTGCTGGCCGAGATTCGCGGGCGCATCGAGGCGCTGGCCGGCCAGCGCCTCAACGGCGTGCTGCTCAACTACTACCGCGACGGCGACGACTCCATGGGTTGGCACAGCGACGACGAGGCGGAGCTGGGCGCCAATCCGCTGATCGCCTCGCTCAACCTCGGCGGCACTCGGCGCTTCGATCTGCGCCGCAAGGGCGGCGGCCGCATCGTGCATTCCCTGGAACTGGTCGACGGATCGCTGCTGGTCATGCGCGGCGCGACGCAGCATCATTGGCAGCATCAGGTGGCCAAGACCCGCAAGGCGGTGGCGCCACGCATCAACCTGACCTTTCGCCTGATCCGGGGCAGAGCATGAGCGACGACAAGCTGATCGATTTCGCCGCCGAGCGCGGCAAGCGTATCCACGACCTGCACGACAGAAAGCTGGACGATATGCGCCAGGCCTTCGAGCAGGCCATGCCGCTGGCCAAGGCGAAGAAGAAGGCCAAGCCGAAGAAGAAGCGCTGACCCCTGCGGCGCCCTGTCGCGGCGCCCACCTCGCCGGACATTGATCCGGATCAATTGTCCTCCGTGCGCCTGCCCTAAGCTGGAGCCCAGCAAGACCAGGCTCCAGCGCAAAGGAGGCAGCCATGTTTCTCGACACCGTGGTTCTCGCCGGTATCGGCACAGTCGCCCTGATGCTCGCCTTCTTCGGCGGCGTCGGTTACTTCATCTGGAAGGATGCGCACAGGCAGGCCAAGGCCGGTGCCAAGGGCCGGTGAGCCTTCCGCAATCGTGCACGCAAGGCATTTGGGCGACTTCGGTCGCCCGTTTTTTGCCTGGCTTTTGTAGTGGCGAGCCCGGCTCGCGAGTTCTGCCGGGCAAGAGCGCTAGGCGCCTTCCTCTCGCGGATGGATTCGCTGCCACAGGCGAAACGCCGGCTCGGCGAGAAACAGTACGCAGACCAGGCGCAGCACCTGCAGCCCGGTGATCAGCGGCACCGACAGGGCCAGGGCCTCGGCGGTCAGGCTCAGCTCGGCGATGCCGCCGGGCATCATGCCCAGCAGCAGCGCGCGCCGGTCCAGTGCCCCCAGCCAGCCCAGGGCCAGCGCCCCCAGCGTGGCGGCGAGCATGGCCAGCAGGGTGGCCAGCAGCACCAGGGCGACGAAGCGCGGCGCGTGGCGGAAGAAGGCGCGCTGGAAGTGGCAGCCCAGGGCGCTGCCGATCAGCCACTGGCCCAACTCGCTGGTGCCGAGCGGCAGACTCAGCGGGAGGTCGAGCAGGACGGCGGCCACGCCACTGAACAGCAGCGGCGCGAGCAACCAGGGGTTAGGCTGGCCCAGGCGCTGCCAGAGCAGCGCCAGCAGCGCGCCACCGCCGAGCAGCGCTCCCAGCAGCGGCAGATCGTTATCGCCGGCGCCGTGCGCCAGGACGGGAGGCACGCCCAGCCACCACTGGAACAGCGCCGGCACGCAGAGCACCACCAGCAGCAGGCGCAGGCTCTGCCCGGCGGCCACCCGGCCGGGATCGGCGCCATTGCGCAGGCCCAGGTTGACCATTTCGCTGGCGCCGCCGGGCAGGCTGGCGAAGAAGGCGGTGGCGCGGTCGTGCCCGGCGCTGCGCAGCAGGACTATGCCGATCAGGCAGGTCAGGCTGGTGAGCAGGGCGCCGCTCAGCAGCAGGCCGCCGTGCGCGACCACCTGCTGCAGCACCACCGGGCTGAAGTGCAGGCCGATGCCGGTGCCCACCAGCCACTGTCCGGCCTTGCGCGCGCCGGGCACCTCGCGCAGGTTCAGCCCGGCCAGGCAGCGCAGCAGCAGGACCGCCAGCAAGGAGCCGACCAGCCACGGCAAAGGCCAGCCCACCAGGCTGGCCAGGACGCCGCCGGCGGCGCCGGCGACGGGGGTGAACAGCCAGTCAGGCATGTGCCAGCTGCAGCTTGCGCCGGTTGCGCCACCAGCGCAGGCCGGGCAGGGCCAGCATCAGCAGGGCCAAGGCCCAGAGGGCGATGGTGATCGGGCTGGACCAGAGGATCGCCAGGTCGCCGTTGCTGATCGACAGGGCGCGGCGCAGGTTGGATTCCATCATCTCGCCGAGGACGAAGCCCAGGATCAGCGCCGACAGCGGGAAGTCCATCTTGCGCAACAGGTAGCCGAACACGCCTAGGCCGATCATCAGCACCAGATCGAAGGTGGTGCTGTGCACGGCGTATACGCCCACCACCGAGACGACGGTGATGGCCGGCACCAGGATCCAGGTCGGCACGCTGAGCATGCGGGCGAACAGGCCGACCAGCGGGATGTTCATCGCCAGCAGAATGACGTTGCCGATGAACAGCGAGGCGATCAGGCCCCAGACCACGTCCGGTTGCTGCTCGAACAGCAGCGGGCCGGGGGTGATGTTGTACAGGGTCAGGGCGCCGATCATCACCGCGGTGGTGCCCGAGCCCGGCACGCCGAGGGTCAGCATGGGGATCAGCGAACCACAGGCCGAGGCGTTGTTGGCCGCCTCGGGGGCCGCTACGCCGCGCAGGTCGCCTGCGCCGAAACGGCCCTTGTCACCGGCCATGCGCTTCTCGCTCATGTAGGTGATGGCGCTGGCGATGGTCGCCCCGGCGCCCGGCAGCACGCCGATGACGAAGCCGGCCACGGCGCTGCGCAAGGTGGTCCACCAGACGCTGGCGAACTCCTTGAAGTTGAACAGCATGCGCCCGCCGGCCTTGACCGCCTGCTGGCCGGTGGCGGTGTGTTCGAGCATCAGCAGCACCTCGCTGACGCTGAACAGGCCGATCACCACGATGACGAACTGGATGCCGTCGGACAGGCTGACGCTGTCGAAGGTGAAGCGATACACGCCGGTGGTGGCGTCGACGCCGACCGTGGCCAGGCCCAGGCCCATCAGCGCGGCCATCAGGGTCTTGACCGGCTTGTCGCCGACCATGCCGCCCAGGCAGGCGATGGCGAACACCATCAGCATGAAATACTCGGCCGGGCCGAAGGCCACCGCCCAGCCGGCCAGGATCGGCGCGAACAGCACCACGCCGAGGGTGGCGACGGTGCTGCCGATGAACGAACTCATGGCCGACAGCGACAGGGCGATGCCGCCCTTGCCCTGGCGTGCCAGCGGGTAGCCGTCGAGGGTGGTCATGATCGCCGCGGCATCGCCCGGCACATTGAGCAGGATGGCGGAGATGCGCCCGCCGTACTCGCAGCCCAGGTACACGGCGGCCAGCAGGATCAGCGCAGTCTCCGGCGGCAGGCCGAGGGCGAAGGCCAGCGGCAGCAGGATGGCCACCCCGTTGATCGGTCCCAGACCCGGCAGCAGACCGACCACGGTGCCAACGAAGGCGCCGAACAGCGCCACCAGCAGGTTGGTCGGCCGGGTGGCGACGTCGAAGCCCTGCATCAAGAAATTCAGCGTTTCCATCTCAGCTCTCCAGGAAAGCGGCGAACAGGCCGAGCGGCAGCGGCACGTCCAGCAGATAGTCGAACAGCAGGTACAGCAGCCCGCCCATCAGGGCGCCGCTGAGGGCGCTGGGCAGCGGGCGGCCGCCGAACAGCAGGCCGAGGGCGAAGCCGGCCAGGGCGGTGCTGAGGATGAAGCCCAGTGACTCGAACAGCAGGGCATAGGCGAGCAGGGCGGCGACGCACAAGCCGACCCGGAGTGCCAGGGGCCAGGAGATAGGCGGGGTCGGCTCGTCGCTGGGCTTGCACAGCAGCCACAGGGCCGCGGCGGCCATCAGGGTCAACAGCAGCAGCGGGTAGGCGCGCGGGCCGACCGGGTCATACGAGAAGGGCGCCTGGAAGCCCCAGGCGATCACGGCGAGAAAGGCGCAGACGAGCAGCCACACCGCGGCAAACAGGCGGACGTACATGGTGGTATTCCTGAGTAGGCATGATCGTTCCCCTCTCCCCTCGGGAGAGGGGCCAGGGGTGAGGGAGGTAGTGCCCCTCACCCGGCCCTGTGGGCCACCCTCTCCCGGGGGAGAGGGAAGTCCCTACTACTGCACCAGACCGAACTCGCCGGCCAGGGCCTTGTAGTCCTGCACCTGCTTGAGTACGTAGGCCTTCAGCTCGTCGCCAGTCATGTTCAGCGGGAACAGGTCGCGCTGCTCGCGCAGCTTGGCGAACTCCGGGCTGGCCAGCAGGCTGTCGAACTGGCCCTTCCACCAGGCGTAGTCTTCATCGCTGACCTCCGGGCCCATGTAGAAGCCGCGGATCACCGGCCAACTGATGTCGTAGCCCTGCTCCCTGGCGGTGGGGATGCTCGCCAGCTTGCCCGGCAGGCGCTGCTCGGAGAGCACCGCGAGGATGCGGATCTTGTCCGCCGCCAGCTGCGGGGTGACTTCGCCGAGGCCGCTGGAGGTGACCTGCACATGGCCGCCGAGCATGGCGGTGAGGGTTTCGCCACCGCCTTCGAAGGCCACGTAGCGCAGCTTCTGCGGGTCGATGCCGGCGGCGCGGGCGATCAGCGCGGTCTGCATCCAGTCCTGGCCACCGATGGTGGCGCCGGCGCCGAAAACGATGCTGCCGGGGTCTTTCTTCAGCGCCTGGACCAGCTCGTCGAGGCTCTGGTAGGGCGAGTCGGCGCGCACGCTGATGGCGCCGTAGTCGGTGCCGATGCCGGCCAGCCAGCGCACGGCGTTTTCGTCGTAGCGACCGAACTTGCCCTGGGCCAGGTTGAGCAGGGAGCCGGAGGAGAAGGCGGTGATGGTCCCGGCCTCTTTCGGCCGCTGCGCCACCACGGCGTTGTAGGCGACGGCGCCGACACCGCCGGGCATGTAGGTGACGCGCATCGGCGCCTGCAGCAGGCCGTTATCCTTGAGGCCGCTCTGGGCCAGTTTGCAGGTCAGGTCGAAGCCGCCGCCGGGCTTGGCCGGGGCGATGCATTCGGGGCGCTTGGGTTCGGCCAGCAGTTGGCCGGACAGGGCCAGGGTGGCGCAGGCGAGGGCGATGCGGGACAGGGCAGTTTTCATCGTGGGTCTCCCGTGGAGTCTTATTGTGGCTTACCAGATCGGCAGGCTGTAGCCGACGATCAGGCGGTTCTCGTCCGCATCGCGGGCGAAGCTGGAGCGGAAGCTGGCATTGCGCATGCGTACGTAGAGGTCCTTGAGCGGGCCGGACTGCACCACGTACTTGAACTCGATGTCGCGCTCCCACTCGCGGCCTTCTTCCGTGCTGCCGGCCACCCGGGCGTCGTCGCCCTTGATGTAGCGGGTCAGGAAGCTCAGGCCGGGCAGGCCGAGGGCGGCGAAGTTGTAGTCGTAGCGGGCCTGCCAGGAGCGCTCGTCGGCGTTGGCGAAGTCGTTGATCTGCACGAAGTTGACCAGGAAGGGGTCACTGCCATCGATGTAGGCGAAGCCGGTGTCGCCGCTCATCTGCTGGTAGCCGAGGCTGAACTTGTGGCCGCTGTGGGCATAGCCGAGCATGCCGTTCCAGGCGCGGTTGTCGATCGTGCCGGCCTTGGCCGAGCCGCTGTCGTCGCTGATCGACACTCGCAGGTCGGCGCTCAGGGTGCCGCCGCCCAGCGCATGGCTGGTCAGCAGGCCGAGGAAGTGCTGGCGGTAGATGTCTTCGACGTCGGCATAGTAGTAGCGGCCGGTCAGGCCCTTGGCGAACTGGTAGTCGATGCCGGCCAGGTCCATGTGATCGGCCGTCACGCCGCTGGCGAAGCGCTTGTTCTTGCTGTTGAGGAGCAGCTCCTCGGAGTTGGTCGAGGCGCGGTCGATCACCTTGTCCAGGCGCCCGCCGATAAAGCTCAGGTCGTCGATCTCGGCAGAGCTCAGCAGGCCGCCCTCGAACACCTGGGGCAGCAGGCGGCTGTCGCTGGCCTTGACCACCGGCAGCTCGGGTATATGCGAGCCGTAGCGGAACTCGCTCCGGGACACTTTCACCTTGCCGGTCAGGCCCAGGCGGCCGAACTGGTCGGGGGTGCCACCGTCGTCCTGCACCGGCAGCAGGTCGGTACCGGTGCGGCCGCCACCGGAGTCGAGCTTGACGCCGAGCATGCCGAGCGCGTCGAGGCCGAAGCCGACGCTGCCTTCGGTGTAGCCGGACTGGATGTCGAGGAGCAAGCCCTGGCCCCATTCCTCGCGCTTGTTCTGCCCGTCGCCTTCGCGGAAGTCGCGGTTCAGATAGATATTTGTGGTGCTCAGGCTGGCGCTGCTGTCTTCGACGAAGGCGGCCTGCGCCGTGGAGGCGGCTGTGGCGGCGAGAATCGCCAGGGCGAGGCGGTGTGCAGGCAATGCAATGCGCATGCAGGTGGTCTCCGATGTTGTTTTTGTCGCGCCGGTGCAACCACGCGGCCGGCGCTCTGGCGGGTGGTTCTTGCCACCCTGAGAGCGATGCTAGGAGGCGAAACTTTCGCCAGGCTTTCAGGCTGAAAGATTCCGCACGCACCCTTCACAGGGCCCGCGCGCTGGTTAAACTCGGCCGCACAACGACAAGAATGCGGAGCGACTGCCGTGCGAATCCTGCTGGTCGAAGACCATCTGCCCCTGGCCGAGAGCGTCGCCCAGGCCCTGCGCGGGGCCGGGCTGACGGTGGACGTGCTGCACGACGGGGTGGCCGCCGAGCACGCCCTGGCCTGCGAGGACTACGTCCTGGCGGTGCTGGACGTCGGCCTGCCACGGCTCGACGGCTTCGCCGTGCTGGCGCGCACCCGCGACCGCGGCAAGACCCTGCCGGTGCTGATGCTGACCGCCCGTGGCGAAGTGAAGGATCGTGTGCACGGCCTCAACCTGGGCGCTGACGATTACCTGGCCAAGCCCTTCGAGCTGTCCGAGCTGGAGGCGCGGGTCAAGGCCCTGCTGCGCCGCAGCGTGCTCGGCGGCGAGCAGCAGCAGCGCTGCGGCGCGCTGCTTTACGACCTGGGCACGCGGCGCTTCAGCCTGAACCAGCAGCCGCTCAACCTGACCTCGCGCGAGCAGGCCGTGCTGGAGGCGCTGATCGCCCGCCCGGGGCGGGTGATGAGCAAGGAGCAGCTGGCCGACCAGGTGTTCGGCCTGGACGAGGAGGCCAGTCCGGACGCCATCGAGATCTACGTCCATCGCCTGCGCAAGAAGCTGGAAGGCGGTAGCGTGCGCATCGTCACCTTCCGTGGCCTGGGCTACCTGCTGGAGGCGAGTGGTGACTGAGGGGCGTGCCGGCAGTCTGCGCGGCCGTCTGCTGCGCCGGCTGGCGATACTGCTGGCCATCCCGCTGCTGATCGGCAGCCTGAGCGCCTACTGGAACGGCCGCGCCGCCGCCGACGCCGCCTACGACCGCACCCTGCTGGCCTCGGCGCGGGCCATCGCCGATGGCCTGTATACCGAGGACGGCAGGTTGCGCGCCGACGTGCCCTATGTGGCGCTGGACCCCTTCGCCTACGATCTGCAGGGGCGCATCTTCTACCAGGTCGGCGATCTGCAGGGGCAGCTGGTGTCCGGCTATGCCGACCTGCCGCCGCCGCCGCCGGGCACTCCGCGCACCGACGACTATCCGGCCCTGGCGAGCTTCTACGACGGCGAGTACCAGGGCGTCGGCGTGCGCCTGGTCAGCCTGCTGCAGCCGGTCAGCGAGCCGGGGATGAACGGCATGGCGGAGATTCGCGTGGCCGAGAGCGACGTGGCGCGCGAACGCATGGCGCGTGGCCTGCTGCTCGACACCCTGTGGCGCATGGGCCTGCTGGCGCTGATCACCCTGGCCCTGGTGTGGCTGGCGGTGAGCGCCGCGTTGCGCCCGCTGGAGCGCCTGCGCGCGGCCGTCGAGGAGCGCCAGCCGGACGATCTGCGCCCGCTGCCGCTGGTCGAGGTGCAGGACGAGCTGCACCCGCTGGTGGCCTCGCTCAATCACTTCACCGAGCGCCTGCGCCAGCAGTTCGAGCGCCAGGCGCAGTTCATCGCCGATGCCTCCCACGAGCTGCGCACGCCGCTGGCGGCACTCAAGGCGCGCATCGAGCTGGGCCTGCGCGAGCGCGAGCCGGCGCTGTGGCATGCCACGCTGGAGAAGGCGGCGCAGAGCACCGACCGCCTGACCCACCTGGCCAACCAGCTGCTCTCGCTGGCGCGCATCGAGCGCGCCGCCCGCGCCATCGCCGAGGGCGGCGCGCAGCGGGTGGAATTGGCGGCGCTGGTGCGCGAGCTGGCTATGGCGCTGGCCCCGCTGGCGCATCAGCGCGGCGTCGCCCTGGCCCTGGAGGCCGAGGAGGGGGTGTGTATCCAGGGCGAGCCGACCCTGCTCAACGAGCTGGTCTACAACCTGGTGGACAACGCCCTGGCGCATACCCCGCCGGGCGGCAATCTGATCCTGCGGGTCATGGCGCCGGCCGCGCTGGAGGTGGAGGACGACGGTTCCGGCATTCCGGTCGAGGAGCGTGAACGAGTGTTCGAGCGCTTCTACCGGCGCAACCCGCAGGGCGGCGGCGCCGGACTGGGCCTGGCCATAGTCGGTGATATCTGCCGTGCCCACCTGGCGCAGATCGGCCTGCACGAGGGGACTGGCGGCGGCCTGCGGGTGCGAGTGGATTTCCCCGGAGTTAGGGCACCAGACTGATGGGTTGCTGGATCTCCAGCAGATACTGGGACACCTTGCCGCTGTCGCGCAGGGCCTTGAGGCCGCGATTGAATAGCTCCATGCGCTCGGCGTTGCCGGCCACCTTCCTCGATAGCAGCAAGTGCAGGCTGTCGCTGCGCAGCGGCAGCGGGTGGAAGGACAGCTGGGCGCGCTCTTCACGGCTGAACTTGCTGTACAGCATGTCGAAGGCCACCACCTTGTCCATCGGGAACACGTCGAGACGGCCGGCCAGCAGCATGCGCATGCCCTGTTCCTCGCTGCTCAGGCGGCGAACCTGGATCAGGCCGTCACGCTCGGCCTGTTGGAAGCTCTCGCCGTAGTCGTAGTCGATGGCGCCGCCGATGCGCAGCGGCGCCAGGTCGCCGACCTGGCGCCAGTCGAAGGCCTTGTCCTTGTGGTGGAACAGGTAGTAGCCGCTCTCCACCACGGGGTCGCTGATGAAGAAGGCCTGCTCGCGCTCCGGGCTGCGCAGCCACACGGCGCTGCCGTCGCTCTTGCCGCGCTCGGCGCTGCGCAGGGCGCGGGCCCAGGGGTAGAACTCCCAGTGCACGCGCACGCCCTCCAGGGCGAAGGCCTCCTCGACTATGCGCGAGGCGACGCCGTGATGGGGCAGGTTCTGGCCGAGGTAGGGGCTCCACTCGCCGTTGGTCAGGCGCACTTCGTCGGCGGCCGTGGCGTGCGTCGCCACGGCGAGGGGCAGCAGCAGAGCGAAGAGTAACGACTGCAGGCGCATGGCACGCTTCCTTACCCGGGGCCATGCGGGGCGGGGCCGAGTCCTTCGGCGCCGCGGCGTACGGCCTGGATCGCCGCCCGGCGTGGTCCGGGCATGCTTGCAGTCTAGTCGTGATGTATGCGTGCTGTCGCGGGTTATTGCAGCATGCTGGCGGCGGCCTCCATGGCCGCCGAGAGGTCCTCGTCGGCCTGCATGTCGACGTTGGGATCGAGGCCGAGCTTGGCGAAGGCCGGGATCTTGCTCCAGTCCAGCTGGGTGTAGGGGTGCTCGCTGCCCAGGTAGCTCTGCAGGGTGGCGACCTGAACGATGTCCACATAGTCGGCCTTGGCCGAGTCGCGGGTGAAGTCCAGGTGCTGGCTCGGCACTATGGCGATCGGCTCGGGGAACTCCCAGGCGCGCAGGATCTTTTCGCCGATGATCGGGTGAATCTTCTCGATCACATGGTTGAGGCTGATGGAGTCGGCCAGCAGGGCGTTGTTCTCTTCGGCGTAGGTGAGGATCGGCAGCACGCCGATCTGGTGCACCAGGCCGGCGAGGGTGGCCTGGTCGGGCATCAGCTTGGTGTAGTGGCGGCACAGGACGTGGCAGATGCCGGCGATTTCCGTGCTCTTGTTCCAGACTTCGCGCATCTTGCGGTCGACCACGTCGCTGGTGGCCTGGAACATCTGCTCCATGGCCAGGCCGGTGGCCAGGTTGCAGGTGTAGTTGATGCCCAGGCGGTTGACGGCCATCTGGATATCGGTGATTTCCTTGCTGGTGCGCAGCAGCGGGCTGTTCACCACCTTGATGATGCGCGCGGTCAGCGCCGCGTCGTTGCCTATCACTTTGCTCAGGGCGGGAATGCTGACGTTGGGGTCTTCGGCCGCCTCGCGCACCTTGAGCGCCACTTCCGGCAGGGTCGGCAGGACCAGCTCGTCGTTGTCGATGGCCCGGATCAGTTCTTCTTGGACTTTCTCGGCAAGCTTGCTCATTTTGCTTCTCTGCTTGGGCGACCACCTCAGTTTAGGCGGCGCTGCGAATCGATTCTCGGATGCCTGTTTTTACCGTGTTTTGCCCCGGCCACGCATCCGCTTTTTCTTCTAGCGCTGGATTTCGCGATCGGCGTCCAGGTTGTAAGGCAGGTCGAGCAGGCTCAGCGCCGGGCCCTCGGCGCTGCCGAGGCGGATGCGGCCATCGGCCGCGGCATCTTCCTGCAGCACGGCCAGCAGTTCCACGCCGCTCTCCGCGCGTGCGGCCAGCACCACCTCGCCGACGCTGGAGCCATGCACCGGGGAGAACAGCTCGGTGCTCGCCGCCGGCGGCTCGTCGCCGGCCAGGGCCAGGCGCTGCAGGCGGCGCTTGAGTTTGCCCAGGTACTGCATGCGCGCGACGATTTCCTGGCCGGTGTAGCAGCCCTTCTTGAAGCTGACCCCGCCCAGCGCCTGCAGGTTGATCATCTGCGGGATGAACAGCTCGCGGGTGGCGCCGAACACCTGGCCGATGCCGGCGCGCACCTGGCCGAGCAGCCAGTCGTTGAGCGGGGCCTCGGGCAGCCGGGTGGCCAGTTGCGCGCGCAGGTCGTCGGCCTGGGCACGCGGGGCCCAGAGCTCGGCGCGCCCGCCGGGCAGGCGGATGGCGATCAGATCGTCCGCGCGGGCCATGGCGTCGGCCTGGGTCGGCAGCTCCAGGCCCAGGGCCAGGAGGGTGGCGTCGCCGCCGGCCAGGCCGAAGCGCGCCCAGGCGGCGGATTCGTCGGCCAGGGCCGACTTGGAGAACACCGCGTACTTCTTCAGGTCGCTCAGCTGCGCGTCGAGCAGTTCGGCGGCCATGGCCAGCAGGTAGCCGTCGCCGTCCTGGACGATGCGGAAGCTGGAGGTCATGCGGCCCTTGGGGGTGCAGCGCGCGCCCAGGCTGGAGGTGTTGGCGCCCAGGTAGTTGAGGTTGCAGGTGAGCTGGCCCTGGAGGAACTTGGCGGCGTCCGGGCCGCGCACGGCGAGCAGGGCTTCGTGGTCGAGCGGGGTGAAGAAGGCGAGATCGGCCATGGGGATCGCAGGTAGAAGAGTCCGGGGCGTCATCATAGAGGCCGCTCGTCGCCTTGTCAGCGGGTGCCGAGTGCGGGCGGCGCCGTTATACTGCGCGTCTTCTCAAAGGAGCCGATGCATGGCCGACGATATCGAACTGAAGCGACTCTTCTGGCACAGCCGCCGCGGCATGCTGGAGCTGGACGTGCTGCTGGTGCCCTTCGTGCAGGAGGTCTACCCCGGCCTGGACGCCGAGGACCAGGCGCGCTACCGCAAGCTGCTGGAGTGCGAGGACCAGGACATGTTCGGCTGGTTCATGCAGCGCGGTGAGCCGGAAGATGCGGACCTGCGCCGCATGGTTCGCATGATCCTGGACCGTGTCCAGCCCAAGTGAGCGCTTCGAGTGCCGCTGGCGGGCCTCGCGCCTGCTGCTGGCGGCCTATCTGGCGGCGCTGAGCCTGGCGCTGCTCACGCTGTTGCTCATCGACCTGCCGTTGTGGGGCGCCCTGCTCGGGACCCTCGCCTGCCTGGCGCATGCCGCCTGGGCGTTGCCGCGGCAGATACTGCTAAGTCACCCCGCGGCCTTTACCGGCCTGCGCCGCGACGAGCGGGGCTGGCAGCTGTTCAGCGCGCGTGGCGGCTGGCAGGCGGTGCAGCTCAGGCCAGACAGCCTGGCGCTACCGCTGGCGGTGGTGCTGAGTTTTCGCCTGGCCGGCGAGCGTCGGGTGCGCGGGCTGTGCATCCCGCGCGACGCGCTGCCGCGGGATCTGCACCGACGCCTGCGCGTGCGCCTGAAGTTCAGCCGGCGTAGGTGGGCGGCGCCAGAATAGTGTCGCGGGCCTCGGGCAGCAGCCCCGGGTGGTCCAGGGTGTAGTGCAGGCCGCGGCTCTCGCGGCGCAGCATGGCCGACTCGATCATCAGTTCGGCGACCTGGGCCAGGTTGCGCAGCTCGATCAGGTCGCGGCTGACCTTGTAGTTGGAGTAGAACTCGTCGATCTCGTCCAGCAGCAGGCGCACCCGGTGCCGGGCACGCTGCAGGCGCTTGTCGGTACGCACGATGCCGACGTAGTCCCACATGAAGCGCCGCAGTTCGTCCCAGTTGTGCGCGATGATCACGTCCTCGTCCGAGTCGGTGACCTGGCTGGCGTCCCAGTCGGGCAGGGAGGCGGGCAGTCGCACCCGGTCGAGTTGGGCGAGGATGTCCTCGGCGGCCGCGCGGGCGTAGACGAAGCACTCCAGTAGCGAGTTGCTGGCCATGCGGTTGGCGCCGTGCAGGCCGGTGAAGCTGGTCTCGCCTATGGCGTACAGGCCCGGCACGTCGCTGCGGCCGTGGCGGTCGACCACCACGCCGCCGCAGGTGTAGTGCGCGGCCGGCACCACCGGAATGGGCTGGCGGGTGATGTCGATACCGAACTGCAGGCAGCGCTCGTACACGGTGGGGAAGTGCGACTTCACGAACTCGGCCGGCTTGTGGCTGATGTCCAGGTATACGCAGTCCACGCCCAGGCGCTTCATCTCGTGGTCGATGGCGCGGGCGACTATGTCGCGCGGGGCCAGCTCGCCGCGCGGGTCGAAGCGCTCCATGAAGCGCTCGCCATTCGGCAGCTTGAGGTGCGCGCCTTCGCCGCGCAGCGCCTCGGTGATCAGGAAGCTCTTGGCCTGTGGGTGGTACAGGCAGGTCGGGTGGAACTGGTTGAATTCCAGGTTGCCGACCCGACAGCCGGCGCGCCAGGCCATGGCGATGCCGTCGCCGCTGGCGCCGTCCGGGTTGCTGGTATAGAGGTAGACCTTGGCCGCGCCGCCGGTGGCCAGCACCACGAAGCGCGCGCGATAGGTGTCCACCTCGCCGCTGGCGCGGTTCAGCACGTAGGCACCGACGCAGCGCTGGCCGGGCAGGCCGAGCTTGCGCTCGGTGATCAGGTCGACCGCCACCCGCTGCTCCTGCAGCTCGATGTTCGGCCGCTGGCGAGTCTGCTGCAGCAAGGTGTTGAAGATGGCTGCGCCGGTGGCGTCGGCGGCGTGGATGATGCGCCTGTGGCTGTGGCCACCCTCGCGGGTGAGGTGGAACTCGAAGCCGCCGTCCTCGCGGTCCTGTTCCTCGTCGCGGGTGAAGGGCACGCCCTGTTCGATCAGCCACTGGATGGCCTCGCGGCTATGCTCCACGGTGAAGCGCACGGCGTCCTCGCGGCACAGGCCGCCGCCGGCATTGAGGGTGTCGGCGACGTGCGACTCCACGGTGTCGGCGTCGTCCAGCACCGCCGCCACGCCGCCCTGGGCCCAGTAGGTGGAGCCGTTGGCCAGATCGCCCTTGCTCAGCACGGCGATGCGCAGGTGCTCGGGCAGGGTCAGGGCCAGGGTCAGGCCGGCCGCACCGCTGCCGATGACCAGGACGTCGTGTTGATAGTGTTGGCTCATCTACTGCTGATTCCGCGAATGGGGGCGGGGGAAGCCGCAGTGCCTAGTATATAGAGGGGGTGGGCGGCACAATAGCTTGCTTATGACCCAGGAAAACTTCCGGGAACTTTCTTAGTCGTTCGGGTTCCATAACGAGTCACCGAGCCATCTCGGGCAACAGATTACAGGCATCGGGCGTCGATCCCGCTGCGGTGCTTCGTGCGGGTTGAGGTCAGCCGTGCGAGGCTTGTTTCGGAGGGGAGAACTTTTGCAGGGCGTCCGAGTCTATCTTGGCAGACCGACTGACTGGCAGGCGCGAGGCTCCTCCGAAGATCACGAGGAGTATTCATGCTAGCCCAGGAAGACGATCAGCGGCTGGTCGAACGAGTGCAGCGCGGCGACAAGCGGGCCTTCGATCTGCTGGTGCTCAAGTACCAGCACAAGATTCTCGGCCTGGTCGTGCGCTTCGTGCACGACAGCCACGAGGCTCAGGATGTCGCCCAGGAAGCCTTCATCAAGGCCTATCGGGCGCTCGGCAATTTTCGTGGAGACAGCGCTTTCTACACTTGGCTGTACCGCATCGCCATCAACACGGCGAAGAACTATCTGGTCTCGCGCGGCCGTCGGCCGCCGGACAGTGATGTGAGCGCAGAGGATGCCGAGTTTTACGAGGGCGATCATGCGCTCAAGGACATCGAGTCGCCGGAGCGCGCCATGTTGCGCGATGAGATCGAGGCCACCGTGCATCGGACCATCCAGCAGCTGCCCGAGGACTTGCGTACGGCCCTGACCCTGCGGGAGTTCGACGGCCTGAGTTACGAGGACATTGCCAATGTGATGCAGTGTCCGGTCGGCACCGTGCGTTCGCGGATCTTCCGCGCGCGCGAGGCCATCGACAAAGCCCTGCAGCCCTTGCTGCGGGATGCCTGAGACAGCGGCGCTAGCCAAGAGAGGAACCACCATGAGTCGTGAAGCCCTGCAGGAATCGCTGTCCGCGGTGATGGATAACGAAGCGGACGAACTGGAGCTGCGTCGCGTGCTGGCCGCCGCCGGCGAGGATGCCGAGTTGCGTGGTACCTGGTCGCGATATCAGATCGCCCGTGCGGTGATGCACAAGGAGCTGCTCGAACCGCGTTTGGATATCGCCTCAGCGGTATCCGCCGCATTGGCCGACGAGGCCGTGCCGGGCAAGGCGGCCAGCGCACCGTGGCGCAGCCTGGGGCGCGTCGCCGTGGCGGCCTCGGTGACGCTCGCCGTGCTGGCCGGTGTGCGTTTCTACAACCAGGATGAGTTGGCTGCTAATCAGCTGGCCCAGCAGGGGGCGGCGCCCAGTCTGACCCTGCCGCAGGTGCAGGGGCCCGCCGTGCTGGCCGGCTATAGCGAAGGCGCCGCCGTCCAGCAGGGGCCGGTACAGCCCAGCAGCTCGGGCTGGCATGAGCAGCGTCTGCCGTCCTATCTGCGCCAGCATGCCCAGCAGGCCGCCGCCAGTGGAGCCGACTCGGCATTGCCCTACGCCCGTGCCGCCAGCCTGGAAAATCGCTGAGAGGCTGCATGCGCATACTCCCGCTGATCGCCCTGCTCGGCGGCGCCCTGGCCGGCCAGGCGCGCGCCGACGAGGCGCAAGACTGGCTGCGGCGCCTGACCCAGGCCGAGCGGCAAGACTTTCAGGGCACCTTCGTTTACGAGCGTAATGGCAGTTTCTCCACTCACAGCATCTGGCATAAGGGGCGCGCGGGTGACGTCACGGAGCGCCTGCTGCAGCTGGATGGTCCCGCTCAGGAGGTGCTGCGCGTGGGCGGGAGGCCGCAGTGCGTCAGCGGTGCGCTGGTCGATCAGGTGGCGGACGTGCACTGGCCGGCCCGTCACCTGGATGCCGCCCAGTTGGAAAAACGCTATGAGTTGCGTCTGCTCGGTCGCTCCCGGGTGGCGGGGCGCCCGGCCATGGTGCTGGCTCTGGTGCCACGCGACCAGCACCGCTATGCCTTCGAACTGCACCTGGATGAGGAAAGCGCTCTACCGCTCAAGTCCCTGCTGATCAGCGAGAAGGGGCAGCTGCTGGAGCGCTTCCAGTTCGTCAGCCTGCAGTTGGCGGAACGCCTCGACGAACGGGCCTTGCGGCCCGGCAGCAGCTGCAAGGAGGTGAGCCTGAGCAAGGCCAGCGTGCTGTCGCCGGCCTGGAAGGCGGGCTGGGTTCCGCCCGGCTTCGAGCTGAGCCAGGCCTTGCAGCGATCCAGCCCCGCTTCCAGCGAGCCGGTGGTCAGCCTGCTGTATGGCGATGGCCTGGCGCGCTTCACCATATTCCTCGAGCCCCTGCATGGTGCGGGTGCCGAGGATGCACGCAGCCAGCTCGGGCCGACGGCAGTGGTGTCGCGGCGAATGAGCACCACAGACGGCGACCTGATGGTCACCGTGGTCGGCGAGATTCCCCTGGGCACGGCCGAGCGCGTCGCCCTGTCCATGCAGAGTGTGGCGGGCGGGCAATGATCGAGGAGCAGGGCAGGGTGGTCGCCATCGAGCCCGGCGCGGTCTGGGTCGAGACGCGGCGCCGGAGCACCTGCTCCAGTTGCTCGGCCAGCGCCGGATGTGGCCAGGGTCTGATGGACAAGCTCGGCGTCGGCCGCGAGCGCGGCCTGGTGCGCGCGCTCTGCGATCTGCGCCTGCAGGTCGGCGATCCGGTGGTGATCGGCGTGCGTGAGGACTTGCTGCTGCGCGGCTCGTTGCTGGTCTACCTGTTGCCGCTGTTCTGTCTGTTCGCCGCGGCCCTGCCGGCCCAGGGCATGGGCCTGGACGAGCCGCTGGTGATAGGCGCCGCTCTCGTGGGATTCGCCGCTGGCTGGTTGCTGGTGCGTTGGCGCAGTCGGGCGATAGCCGACCGGCCCGAGCTGCAGCCCGTGGTGCTGCGCGCCCTGCTGGCAGGTCAATGAAAATCGTTGTTTATCCGTGATGGAGCTGAAGTCGATGCCTAGCCTGAAATCTTCGCTGTCCGGCCTCTGCGCCCTGTTGCTGCTGGGGCAGATGTCCCTGGCTCGCGCGGCGCTGCCGGAGTTCACCGAGCTGGTGGAGGATGCCTCGCCGGCGGTGGTGAACATCAGTACGCGGCAGAACCTGCCGCAACGCGATGTCGCCATGCAGGGGCAGATTCCCGATCTGGAGGGTTTGCCGCCGATGTTTCGCGAGTTCTTCGAGCGCAACATCCCACAGGTGCCGCGCGCCCCGCGCGGTGGGCGCCAGCGTGAGGCGCAATCGCTGGGCTCGGGCTTCATCATTTCCGACGACGGTTATGTGCTGACCAACAACCATGTGGTGGCCGACGCCGACGAGATCATCGTGCGCCTGTCCGACCGCAGCGAGCTGGAAGCCAAGCTGATCGGCGCCGATCCGCGCACCGACGTGGCGCTGCTCAAGGTCGAGGGCAAGAAACTGCCCACCGTCAAGCTGGGCAAGTCCGACGAACTCAAGGTGGGCGAGTGGGTGCTGGCCATCGGCTCGCCCTTCGGTTTCGACCATTCGGTGACCGCCGGCATTGTCTCGGCCAAGGGGCGCAGCCTGCCCAACGAGAACTATGTGCCTTTCATCCAGACCGATGTGGCGATCAACCCGGGCAACTCCGGTGGTCCGCTGTTCAACCTGGATGGCGAGGTGGTAGGCATCAACTCGCAGATATTCACCCGCTCCGGCGGTTTCATGGGGCTGTCCTTTGCCATTCCCATCGACGTGGCCATGGACGTGGCCGACCAGCTGAAGCGCCAGGGCAAGGTCAGTCGCGGCTGGCTGGGCGTGGTGATCCAGGAAGTGAACAAGGACCTGGCCGAGTCCTTCGGCCTGGACAAGCCGGCCGGTGCCCTGGTGGCCCAGGTGCTGGAGAACGGACCCGCGGCCAAGGGCGGCTTGCAGGTCGGTGACGTGATTCTCAGTCTGAACGGCCAGTCGATCGTTATGTCCGCCGATCTGCCGCATCTGGTCGGGGCGCTCAAGCCGGGCGCCGAGGCCGTGCTGGAGGTGGTGCGCGAGGGCGAGCGCAAGCGTATCTCGCTGGCGGTGGGGGCGCTGCCGGAAGAGGGTGAGGAAATGGCGCTGGGCGAATCGTCGGGCGCCGAGCGCAGCAGCAACCGCCTCGGCGTCTCCGTGGTGGAATTGACGGCCGAGCAGAAAAAGGCCTTCGACCTGCGTGGTGGCGTGGTGATCAAGGAGGTGCAGAACGGCCCGGCGGCGCTGATCGGCCTGCGCCCGGGCGATGTCATCACCCACCTGAACAATCAGGCCATCTCCTCCGCCAAGCAGTTCGCCGAGGTGGCCAAGTCGTTGCCGGTCAATCGCTCGGTGTCCATGCGCGTGCTGCGCCAGGGGCGCGCCAGCTTCATCACCTTCAAGCTGGCCGAATAGCCGCAAATCGGCAGGAAAGGGCGGCCAGGCCGCCCTTTTTTGTGTTTGCGTGACGGCCTAGTCGTCGATCGGGTAGAATTCGCGGCTATTTTCGGCGGGCAGCCTGCCTGCGGCTTTTTCGAGTGTTGATCCGTGAGTGACCTGAGTCATATCCGCAATTTCTCCATCATCGCCCACATCGATCACGGCAAGTCGACCCTGGCGGATCGCTTCATCCAGATCTGCGGCGGCCTTTCCGATCGCGAGATGGAGGCCCAGGTCCTCGACTCCATGGATCTGGAGCGCGAGCGCGGCATCACCATCAAGGCGCACAGCGTGACCCTGCACTACCCGGCGCAGGATGGTAAGACCTACCAGCTCAACTTCATCGATACCCCCGGCCACGTCGACTTCACCTACGAGGTCAGCCGCTCCCTGGCGGCCTGCGAGGGCGCCATCCTGGTGGTGGACGCCGGCCAGGGCGTGGAAGCGCAGTCGGTCGCCAACTGCTACACCGCCATCGAGCAGGGCCTCGAGGTCATGCCGGTGCTGAACAAGATGGACCTGCCCCAGGCCGAGCCGGAGCGGGTCAAGGACGAGATCGAGCACATCATCGGTATCGACGCTACCGACGCCGTGCCTTGCAGCGCCAAGAGCGGCATGGGCGTGATCGATGTGTTGGAGCAGCTGGTCAAGGTGATTCCGCCGCCCGAGGGCGAGATCGAGGCGCCGCTGCAGGCGCTGATCATCGATTCCTGGTTCGACAACTACCTGGGTGTGGTCTCGCTGGTGCGGGTCAAGCACGGTCGGGTGAAGAAGGGCGACAAGATTCTGGTCAAGTCGACTGGCAAGATTCACCAGGTCGACAGCGTCGGCGTATTCACCCCCAAGCACACCGAGACCGCCGACCTCAAGGCCGGCGAGGTGGGCTTCGTCATCGCCGGCATCAAGGACATCCACGGCGCGCCGGTGGGCGATACCCTGACCCTGTCCGCCACCCCGGACGTGGACGTGCTGCCGGGCTTCAAGCGGATCAAACCGCAGGTGTACGCCGGCCTGTTCCCGGTCAGTTCCGACGACTTCGAGGACTTCCGCGAGGCTCTGCAGAAACTGACCCTGAACGACGCGGCCCTGCAGTACGAGCCGGAAAGCTCCGATGCCCTGGGCTTCGGCTTCCGCATCGGCTTCCTCGGCATGCTGCACATGGAGATCATCCAGGAGCGCCTGGAGCGCGAGTACGACCTGGACCTGATCACCACTGCGCCGACCGTAATCTTCGAAGTGGAAATGAAGAACGGTGAGACGATCTACGTCGACAACCCGTCCAAGCTGCCCGATCCGGCCGGCATCCTCGACATGCGCGAGCCGATCGTGCGCGCCAACATCCTGGTGCCGCAGGAGCATCTGGGCAACGTCATCACCCTGTGCATCGAGAAGCGTGGCGTGCAGCGCGACATGCAGTTCCTCAGCAGCCAGGTGCAGGTGTCCTACGACCTGCCGATGAACGAGGTGGTGCTGGACTTCTTCGATCGCCTGAAGTCGGTGAGCCGCGGTTACGCCTCGCTGGACTACAGCTTCGACCGCTTCCAGTCGGCCAACCTGGTGCGTCTGGATGTGATGATCAACGGTGAGAAGGTCGACGCCCTGGCCCTCATCGTGCATCGTGATCGTGCCCACCAGAAGGGCCGGGTGCTGACCGAGAAGATGAAGGAACTGATCCCGCGGCAGATGTTCGACGTGGCGATCCAGGCGGCCATCGGCGGGCAGATCATCGCCCGCACCACGGTCAAGGCATTGCGCAAGAACGTATTGGCCAAGTGCTACGGCGGCGACGTCAGCCGTAAGAAGAAACTGCTGGAGAAGCAGAAGGCCGGTAAGAAAAGGATGAAGCAGGTCGGCAGCGTGGAAATCCCGCAGGAAGCCTTCCTCGCCGTGCTCAAGGTGGATAGCTAAGCCCCATGTCGTTCAATTTCCCGCTGATCCTGGTCATCGCCGTCGCGGTTAGCGGCGCCCTCGCACTGCTCGACCTGCTGCTGCTGGCGCCCCGCCGGCGGGCGGCCATCGCCACCTACGAGGGGCAGGTCGGCGAGCCGGACGAGCAGGTGCTGCAGCGCCTGAACAAGGAGCCCGTGCTGGTCGAGTACGGCAAGTCGTTCTTCCCGGTGCTGGCCATAGTCCTGGTGCTGCGTTCCTTCCTGCTGGAGCCCTTCCAGATCCCCTCCGGGTCGATGAAGCCGACCCTGGAAGTGGGCGACTTCATCCTGGTCAACAAGTTCGCCTACGGCATCCGCCTGCCGGTGATAGACACCAAGGTGATAGAGGTGGGCGATCCGCAGCGCGGCGACGTGATGGTGTTCCGCTACCCGAGCAACCCCAGCATCAACTACATCAAGCGGGTGGTCGGCTTGCCGGGCGACCGCATCGCCTATACGGCGGACAAGCGCCTGCTGGTCAACGGCCAGCCGGTCGCCGAACAGTTCCTCGGCGAGGAACCGGGCAGCCTGGGGCGGGTGCTGCGCTACCGGGAGAAGCTCGGCGAGGTCGAGCACATGATCCGCAAGCAGCTGCACCGCAACATCCTGCCGGGGCGCGAGTGGGTAGTGCCGCAGGGCCACTACTTCATGATGGGCGACAACCGCGACGACTCCAACGACAGCCGCTACTGGCAGGACGCGCATATTCCCGCCGAGGAGTGGGGCATGGTCCCGGACCGCAACATAGTCGGCAAGGCCTTCGCTGTATGGATGAGCTGGGCGGATCCCAAGTTCGGCAACCTGCCCAGTTTCTCCCGGGTCGGCCTGATTCGCTGAGCTGTTCGATTTGCGAGGCGCTGTTCAATCGAGCGGCGCCCGCTTATATATAGTCACGGACTTCACAATAACTCTGAACATTGGGGTCGAGCATGAAATTTGCGCGTTCGCAGAAAGGCATGTCCATGCTGGGTTGGATGGTGGTGCTGGCGTTGGTGGCTTTTTTTGCCAGCACGGCGTTCAAGATGCTTCCGCACTACATGGACTTCTGGTCGCTGGAAAAGGCCATCACTTCTCTGGAGACGGATCGCGCCGCCGAGGTGAGGACGGTGCGTGACTTCTACGCTCATGTGGAAAAGGCGATGCAGGTCAACGGTATTCGCGATATCAAGCTGGACGATGTATTGGAGGTGCAACTCGAGGGTAATGAGTTCCTTGCCCATCTCCAGTACGAAAAACGTGAGCCACTGATCCAGAACCTCGATCTGGTTGCCAACTTCGACAAAGAATTCAGAATCCGCGCCCAGTGAGCCAATCCCTTTCTCGTCTCGAGCGTCAGCTCGGTCATAGCTTTCACAACCAGGAGCTGATGCTCCTGGCCCTGACCCACCGCAGTTTCGCCGGGCGCAACAACGAGCGCCTCGAATTCCTCGGCGACGCCATCCTCAACTTCGTCGCCGGCGAGGCGCTGTACGAGCGCTTCCCGCAGGCCCGCGAGGGCCAGCTGTCGCGTCTGCGCGCGCGCCTGGTCAAGGGCGAGACCCTGGCCGTGCTGGCCCGCGGCTTCGAGCTGGGCGAGTACCTGCGCCTGGGCTCGGGTGAGCTGAAGAGCGGCGGTTTTCGCCGTGAATCGATCCTCGCCGACGCCCTCGAGGCGTTGATCGGCGCCATCTACCTGGATGCCGGCATGGATGTGGCGCGCGAGCGGGTGCTGGCCTGGTTGGCCGGCGAGCTGGATGGTCTGACCCTGGTCGACACCAACAAGGATCCCAAGACCCGCCTGCAGGAGTTTCTCCAGTCGCGCGCCGCCGAATTGCCGCGCTACGAGGTGGTGGACATCCATGGCGAGCCGCATTGCCGCACCTTCTTCGTGCAGTGCGAAGTCGCCCTGCTCACCGACAAGACCCAGGGCCAAGGCGCCAGCCGACGCATCGCCGAGCAGGTGGCCGCCGCCGCCGCGCTGGTGGCCCTGGGCGTGGAGAACAGTCATGACTGATGCACCCGTGACCCGCTGCGGCTATGTCGCCATCGTCGGCCGCCCCAACGTGGGCAAGTCGACACTGCTCAACCATATCCTCGGGCAGAAGCTGGCGATCACCTCGCGCAAACCGCAGACCACTCGCCACAACATGCTCGGCATCAAGACCGAGGGCGAGGTGCAGGCCGTCTACGTCGATACCCCCGGCTTGCACAAGCACAACGACAAGGCGCTCAATCGCTATATGAACCGCAGCGCCAGCACCGCGTTGAAGGACGTCGATG
The DNA here is from genome assembly GCF_039888625.1 of Pseudomonas sp. CAU 1711. Taxonomy (NCBI): domain Bacteria; kingdom Pseudomonadati; phylum Pseudomonadota; class Gammaproteobacteria; order Pseudomonadales; family Pseudomonadaceae; genus Pseudomonas; species Pseudomonas sp. CAU 1711. The sequence continues at coordinate 210,741 of NZ_JBDQQT010000007.1, read as the reverse complement.
TGGTGGTGTTCGTGGTTGACCGTACCCGCTGGACCGATGAGGACCAGATGGTGCTGGAGAAGGTGCAGCACCTGAAGTGCCCGATCCTGCTGGCGGTGAACAAGGCCGACCGCCTTGAGGACAAGAGCGAGCTGCTGCCGCACCTGGAATGGCTGGCCACCCAGCTGCCGCAGGCCGAAGTGGTACCGATCTCCGCCCTGCACGGGCAGAACCTCGACACTCTGGAGCGCCTGGTCGGCGAGCGCCTGCCGGAGTCCGAGCACTTCTATCCGGAAGACCAGATCACCGATCGCTCCAGCCGCTTCCTCGCTGCCGAGCTGATTCGCGAGAAGATCATGCGCCAGCTCGGCGCCGAGCTGCCCTACCAGATCACCGTGGAGATCGAGGAATTCAAGCAGGAGGGGCGCATCCTGCATATCCATGGCCTGATCCTGGTGGAGCGCGACGGGCAGAAGAAGATCATCATCGGCGACAAGGGCGAGCGCATCAAACGCATCGGCCAGGACGCGCGCAAGGACATGGAGACCATGTTCGATTCCAAGGTGATGCTCAACCTCTGGGTCAAGGTGAAGGGCGGCTGGTCCGACGACGAGCGAGCGTTGCGCTCGTTGGGCTATACCGACTTCTAATCCATGCTCACCGGCGCGCTTCCGGCCTTCGTCCTGCACAGCCGGCCCTACAAGGAAACCAGCGCGCTGGTCGACTTCCTCACCCCCGAGGGCCGCCTGCGTGCGGTGTTGCGTGGCGCGCGCGGCAAGACCGGCAGCCTGGCGCGACCCTTCGCGCCGCTGGAGCTGGAACTGCGCGGGCGCGGCGAACTGAGGAATGTCGGTCGCCTCGAGGCCAGCGGCATCGCCATTTGGCTGCAGGGGCAGACCCTGTACAGCGGCCTCTACCTCAACGAGCTGCTGTTGCGCCTGCTACCGGCCGAGGACGCCCATCCCGCCCTGTTCGAGCACTATGCCCTGACCCTGCAGGCGCTGGCTGCCAACCCGCCGCTGGAGCCGCTGTTGCGTGCCTTCGAATGGCGCCTGCTGGACGAGCTGGGCTATGGTTTCGCCCTGGATAGCGATATCGCCGGCCGGCCCATCGCCGCCGACGGCCTCTATCGGCTGCAGCCGGACGCCGGCCTGGAGCCGGTGGGCCGGTTGCAGCCGGGCCTGTTTCAGGGCGCCGATCTGTTGGCCATGGCCGAGGCCGACTGGTCGTCCCCGGGGGCCCTGGCCGCCGCCAAGCGCCTGATGCGCCAGGCCCTGGCCCCGCATCTGGGCGGCCGACCGCTGGTCAGCCGCGAACTCTTCATGACTCTCAAGGAATCTGCCCGTGACTGAAGCCAACCGCATCCTGCTCGGCGTCAACATCGACCATGTCGCCACCCTGCGCCAGGCCCGTGGCACCCGTTATCCGGACCCGGTCAAGGCCGCGCTGGACGCCGAGGAAGCCGGCGCCGACGGCATCACCGTGCACTTGCGCGAGGATCGCCGGCATATCCAGGAGCGCGACGTGCGCCTGCTCAAGGAGGTGCTGCAGACCCGGATGAACTTCGAGATGGGCGTCACCGACTTCATGCTCGACTTTGCCGAGCAAATTCGCCCGGAGCATATCTGCCTGGTGCCCGAGACCCGCCAGGAGCTGACCACCGAGGGTGGTCTGGACGTGGCCGGCCAGGAGGAGCGGATCAAGGCGGCGGTGCAGCGTCTGGCCAAGCTGGGCTGCGAGGTGTCGCTGTTTATCGACGCCGAGGAGCGGCAGATCGAGGCGGCCCGCCGTATCGGCGCGCCGGCCATCGAGTTGCACACCGGTCGCTATGCCGATGCCCATACGCCGGAAGAGGCCGCCCGCGAGCTGGCGCGCATCCGCGATGGCGTGGCCTGTGGCCTGGCCCATGGGTTGATCGTCAACGCCGGCCACGGCCTGCACTACCACAACGTCGAGCCGGTGGCGGCGATTGCCGGCGTGCACGAGCTGAATATCGGCCACGCCATAGTCGCTCACGCCCTGTTCGTCGGCTTCAAGGGCGCGGTGGCGGAGATGAAGCAACTGATAGTCGATGCCGCCAAGCGCGGCTGATGGGCCTAATCGTTTGCCAGCGCGAGTGTCCTGTGCCGCTGGACGATACGCGCATACTCGCCGCTGTCGCGTAGCCGAGTCAGGCCGGCGTTGAATCGCTCGATCAACGCCTGAGCGCCGGGGCGGTTACGCGGCACTATCAGATGCAGGCGGTTGCGGGCCACGACCGCCCGGGACTCCTGCAGCTCGTGCGCCACGCCGGCCTGGCGGATGGCGCGCTGGCCGAGCAGGTCGTCGGCGACGAAGAAATCGTCGCGCCCCAGGGCCACCAGTCGGGCGCAGGTGGCCAGATCCTGCGGTTCATGGCGCTGCAGCCGGCCGCTTTCCAGCAGCGTCAGCAGCGGGGTGGGGGCCTGCCAGCCGAGCGGCAGGCAGAAGCGCCTGCCGGCCAGCTGTGCAGGTTCCAGGGCTTCCCCGCTGCGGCTAAAGACCTTCTGCGTGGTCTCGTAGAGCGGCGTGGAGAACAGGAATTCCGCCTCGCGCTCCGGCGAAGGCAGGTAGGGGAAGGTGGCATCGTACTGGCCCTTGAGCGTGGCCTGATAGCCGCGTTTCCAGGGCTGCCAGGCCAGTTGCGGCGGCTGGTCGGCCTCCTGCAGCACCCGCAGTACCAGTTCGGTGAGCATCCCGCCATTGGGCAGGGTCTGCCCGGTGAAGGGTGGGTACTGGTCGCCCGTTACCAGCCTCAGGGGCGCAGCCTCGGCGAGGCCGATGCTGCACAGCAGGGCTAGCAGCGACAACAGTGGGCGAATGCTCATGGACTCTGGCGGGCCTCGGGTCGTAACGGCCATGGGCCGCCAGAGTCAGTCTAGCGGCTCACATCATCTTGCGCAGTCGGTGCAGGCGGTGCTGCAGGCCAACGGCCCAGGCCGGGCTGGCCTGGCCGGTTCCGGCCAGTTCCAGGCGCGGGTGCTGGGCCAGCGCCTGGCTGAGGATGGGCTCCTGGGCCGGGCTGACATCGACGAAGAACAGGTGCTTGCCCGCGTGCAGCTGGTCGGCGAAACGGCGGAAGGCGGCGTTGGGGCGCTGCAGGCCGAACAGGCTGCCCTCCCAGATGCTGAAGCCGAGCAGCGCCACGGCCAGAAACAGGAAGGGAATCCAGCCGGCCGCGCTGCTCGTCCAGTCGTTGAGCCAGGCCAGCAGCAGAATCAGTACGGCCAGGGCCACGCCGACCAGGCTGCCGATGCGCCCGGCGTGGACCAGATCCTGCTTCATGAAGGAGTTGACGTCATGCAGTTGGTGGCGCTCGACTTCGGCGTCGCGCTCGCTGAGCACATGAATCTGCTCGGTGGCGATGCCGCCGGCCTCCAGCTCGCTCTCCAACTGCTCCAGCTCGTCCAGGTTGTCGCTGATGTAGTAATGCCGATTCATGGCACACCTCCCATCGTCTCCAGGACCGGTGCCCCCGAACGGTCGTTGATTGCCCGTTTACAGTGTAGACAGCGTCTGGCCGACCCGGTTGTCTTCGATGACGATGCGGTCGCGCCCGTCGCTCTTGGCCTGGTACAGGCACTGGTCGGCCCGTTGCAGCCATTGCGTCCAGGACTCGTCGCGCTGCAGCAGGGCGCCGCCGATGGACACCGTCACCGTGCCGCCGGGGCCGCGCAGCCCATCGCGCACGGCCTGCAGCAGATGGCTCGCGGCCGCCTGCAGGCCTTCGGCATCGCAGTCCGGCAGGAGCAGCAGGAATTCCTCGCCGCCGAAGCGGAACAGACGGTCCTCCTCGCGCGAGTTGGCCCGGATCAGGTCGACGAAGTCCACCAGCACCTGGTCGCCGGCGTGATGACCGAATCTGTCGTTGATCTGCTTGAAGTGGTCCAGATCCATGGCCAGCACGCCGTAGTGGCGGTCGCGGCGGCGCTTGCCGGAAACGGCAATCTTCAGCTCCTCGTTCATCGCGCGGCGGTTGCGCGCGCCGGTCAGCGGATCCTGAATGGCCAGTATCTGCAGCTGGTCGCGCTGGGTGCGGGTGCGGTAGGCGAAGATGAAGGTCAGTACCCCGGCCATGGCATTGGTCACCAGGAAGGAGACCATCTGGTAGTGGCTCTCGAACACCGTGCCGGGTACCAGCAGGGCGTGGGCGACCAGGGCGGCTAGCACCGACAGCGAGGCGACGATCGCCTTGCCTGGAGAAACCATGAAGAAGTTGAACAGGATCAGCGGGTAGATCCAGAACAGACCGTTGACCCCCAGATTGATGGCGATCAGCGTGGCGCCCACGGAGAACACTGCGGCCAGGTAGATGCCGGGCTTCTCCGTGTTGCCGGTGCGCCAGGCGTAGAGCACGGCGGCCAGGGTCGACAGCACTATCACGCTGTCGGCGATACCCACCAGATAGTTGCCGCTCAGCAAGCGATAGATGGCGTAGGGCGTGATGCCCAGCACCCCGATGATGCCCATCAGGGTGATGATCGACAGTTGGAAGTTGCGTCGCAGTCGCTTGAACATCGCTCTGTTCTGGGAGCCTTGGACTCCGCTTGTTGTTGTGCGAGCAAGAATGCAGCGCTTTCCCGGGATCGGCAAGGCGCTGCTGGGCGAAGTGTCGGTGTTATTTCTTGCCCAGACTGATATGCCGGCTGGGGGTTTTCCAGTCCTGGCCGCTCACGCCCTTGGCGACCTGCTGGATTTCCCCACCCGAGTTGAGGAAGGCGGCGACCTGGGCTTCGAGGGATTCACTGGTCGCCACGGCGGCTGGTGGCTTGGGTTGCTGGGATTGCTTGGTGCGCATGCTTCCCCCCTGAGGAACTCGTCGCGGTTTGCGAAAAAAGAAGATAAAAAAACCGGCCCGAGGGCCGGTTCTCTGGCGGGCGGGTCAGATCAGATGACCTGAACCTCGTCGGCCTGCATGCCTTTCTGGCCCTGAACGGCGATGAAGGAGACCTGCTGGCCTTCCTTCAGGCTCTTGAAGCCGGCGCTCTGGATGGAACGGTAGTGCACGAACAGGTCGGCGCCGCTTTCCGGGGTGATGAAGCCGAAGCCTTTCTCGTCGTTGAACCACTTGACGGTGCCGGTTTGACGTACGGACATGGAATTTCTCCTTGAACAAAGTGGGCACGGCACTGGAACAGCCCAGGCCATGACTGAGTGCAAAGAGCGAAGAAACCGAGGGTCGGAGCCAGGACAAATGCAGCACAGTTCTATCAGGGTACAGGGATCGGCGACATTCTCCTAAGGATTTCTGCTTTTTCCGTTGAACGGAGTGCTTCAACGACAGCGGCTCAGGTCCACGGAGCCGACGAAGGGGTTGCCCCAACCCATCACACAGGCAATGCGCTGGTTGCGCTGGCGCTCCCAGGGCTCGACCGGATAATGCCGACTCCAGGCCTCGAACAACTGGCGCTGCTGGTTCGACAGGCGCAGGTCGTAACGCTGGCTCATATAGAAGTAGGTGCGGGCGATCATCCCGCGCACCCGCGGGCGCGGCATGGCCTTGCGCGCCTTGAAGTCCACCACCATGGAGCAGGCGCCGTACTGGTGCGGTGCTTGCGGCAGCCAGGCGAAGGCGAAGTTGCTGCGGTCGCCGTTGATTTCGCCGATGCTCGGCACCAGGTTGAACAGGTCTGCCTCGGCGCGGCGGAAAGCCTCGTCATGGCGCGCGCAGTGCTGGCGTCCACCCTGTTGCCAGCAGCGCCTCTGGTGGCCGATGAGCCAGGCCGGGACCAGATGCTCCCACTCGATGCGCGCTGCCCGTTGCGGATTCTTGCGCGGCTGATAGCCGCAGCTCTGCAGGTCGACCCGCTTGCCGCTGTAGCGACAGCCGCAATAGAACTCGACCGACTGCTGGGCGTAGAGCCGCCAGGCGACATTCTTGGCTTCGGCGAAGGTGCGCGGTGGTGCGGCGAGGGAGGGCAGGGCGATACAGCTGAGCAACAGCAGGGCCAAGCGCATGGGCATGGATACGGCATCCCAAAAAGCGCCGCATCATACCGATGCTCGCGCGCCTGCCAATCGTGGCAGCTGGCCAGGGGCTACTGTACGGCCTTGCCAAGGCGTAGCATCGAGCCATGAGAGCGATTGGAGCGTCGCCATGCGCAACACGATCCTGCTGCTGAGCGGCCTGTTCAGTGGCCTGGCGCTGGCCGCCGAGCCCGTGCGCCAGCCCATGCCCATCGAGTACGTCAGTCCCGGCGCCTCCGGCAGCATCAGTGGCTCCGTACGCAGCCAGAGCTACGACGTCTACGGTGGCCATGCCGTGCCCAGCCAGGGCTATGGCAGCAGTCGGGTGCAGATCCAGGGCGGTTCCAGCGTTCGCCAGAGCGGCGGCATTCGGCAGAGCATCGAGTACCCCGGCGGCATCGAGATACAGCGTCTCCCGGGGCAGCACAGCTACGAGGTTCAAGGCAGTCGCTAGCGCTTGCCGTTGCTCGGTCAGAACCACCTTTCTCGGATAACTTGCCCCTCGACCGGCATCGGATGATGGTCCTGGCATGTCGTGCCGGTCGCTGACGACTGCTTAACAGTTCGCGTCTATCGGGCTGACAGTCTCGATACGGCGTCGCATCATGCGCCTCAGTGCAGTAAGAGAGTGAAACAGTCATGTCGACGCAGTCCCTGGTGTATGCGGCGCAGAGCGTTGCCGGGCGAGTACGGACGCACAACGAGGACGCCGTGCTTTGCCAGCCCCGGCTCGGCCTGTGGGCGGTCGCCGATGGCATGGGCGGGCATCAGTGTGGCGAGGTGGCCAGTGGCCTGGCCGTCGAGCACCTGGCCCAGGCCGTGGCCGCCGGCAACGATCTGGACGGCGCCATCCATGCCGCCAACCGGGCCATCCTGGCCGAGGTGCAGGAGCAGGGCGGCCGGCGCATGGGCAGCACCCTGGTGGCGGTGCGCTTCCAGGATGACGACTTCGAACTCGCCTGGGTCGGCGACAGTCGCGCCTACCGCATCAGCCTAGAGGGCATCGAGCGTCTCAGCCACGATCACAGTTGGGTGCAGGCGATGGTCGACGCCGGCCAGCTGAGCGCCGAGGAGGCGCGCCATCATCCGCGGCGCAATCTGGTCACCCAGTGTCTGGGGCAGAACGATCAGGCCCTGGACGTGGGGCGGGTGCAGGGCAGCCTGGCACCGGGCGAGTTGCTGCTGCTGTGCAGCGACGGCCTGACCGGCGAACTGGAGGACGAGCAGATCCACAAGCTCTGCGCCAGCGCGACGACCCTGGACGCGCTGGTCGAGCAACTGGTGGGGCTGGCGAATCAGCAGGGCGGCAGAGACAATATCTCCTGCATCGTACTCGGGCGCCAACTGGACGAGTCGACCGAGGTCGACGCCAGACCCCGCAACTTCATCAGCCGTTGGCTGCAATCGCGCAGGCACTGACAAGCAACCATGAGCGACACTCTGCTGGATATCCCCGGTTACCGCGTGCACGGCCGGCTGGGCAAGGGCGGCATGGCCGAGGTCTACCTCGCCACCCAGGAGTCGCTGCACCGCAAGGTGGCGATCAAGGTGCTGCGCAGCGCCGAGGATCAGAGTTTCGGGGCGCGCTTCGTCAAGGAAGCGCACATAGTCGCCTCGCTCAATCACCCGTCGATCATCACTATCTTCGATGTCGACTGCCTGCCCGACGGCCGCCACTACCTGGCCATGGAGTTCCTCCCCGGCGGCGACCTGGCGCGGCGCAAGGGCGAGCTGTTCGCCCCCGAGCGTGCCCTGCAGATCGTCCGTCAGATCGCCAGCGGCCTGGCCGTGGTGCACGACAGGGGCCTGGTGCACCGCGACGTGAAGCCGGCCAACATCCTGTTCCGCGACGACGGCACGGCGGTGCTGACCGACTTCGGCGTGGCCAAGGACCTGGACATCGACAGCGAGCTGACCCAGTTCGGCGTGGCCGTCGGCAGCCCGGCCTACAGCAGCCCGGAGCAGGCCCAGTGCCAGGCGCTGGACGCGCGCAGCGACATCTACAGCCTGGGCGTGATCCTGCTGGAGATGCTCACCGGCAGCAATCCCTTCCGCGGCGGCAACTACACCCAGACCGTGGTCAACCACGTGCAGCTGGAGCCGCCGCTGCCGTCCAGCCTGGGCGCCTGGCGCGGCGTGCTGGCGCGCATGCTGGCGAAGGAGCCGGGCGAGCGCTTTGCCGATTGTCGGGAACTGCTCGCCGCCCTGGAGCAGATGGAGCTGAGCGACCTGGAGCAGACCCAGCTGCGCCCGGTGGCGAAGCTGCTCGAGGCGCCGCCTGCGCCGCGCAAGCGCCGCTCGGCCATGCCGCTGCTGCTGGCGCTGAGCCTGCTGGTGTTGCTCGGCACCCTGACCTCGGCCGGCCTGTACATCCGCGAGCAGCGGCAGATCGGGGCGCTGCTGGCCCAGGCCGAACAGCGCTTCGCCGCCGGCCAGTTGATCGAACCGGAGCAGGACAGCGCCGAGCACTACTTCCGCCAGATTCTCGTCCTGGACGCCGACAATGGCGAGGCCCTGGCCGGCCTGCAGCGCATCCGCGACGCGCGCATCGCCGCCTTCCTCGAACAGGCCGAGCGGCGCCTGGCCGATGGCCTGCTCACCGCGCCGGCCGAGGACAATGCCGACTACTACTTCCGCCAGGCCCTGCTCGTCGACCCGCAGCATGCCGCCGCCCTGGACGGCCTGCAGCGCGTGCTCGCCGCGCGCGTCGCACGCAATCTGCAGTTGGCCGAGCAGAGCATCGCCGACAAGCGCCTGTTGCTGCCCGAGGAGGACAGCGCGGTGTACTACTATCGACAGATCCTCGGTTGGGCGCCGGACCACGCCGATGCACTGGCGGGGCTCAAGCGAGTAGCCCTGCTGTACCGTGACCTGGCCAATGCCGCCTACCGCCGCAGCGACTTTCCCGCGGCGCTGGCCATGATCGAGCGCGGCCTGCAGGCCGAGGAACAGAATCCCGAGCTGCTCGCCATGCGCGACGAGCACCAGCGCCTGCTCGACGAGGCGCGTAGTGCCCGTGCCCGCGCGGCGACTCGCGAGGCTCGTGAGACGCGGGAAAACAAGGAAAACCCGATCAAGCGGGTGTGGAACAATATCTTCGGCCAGTGACCGTCAGGACTCCCTGCATCATGCTCAAACTGCACTTCAAGGACGGCCGTCAGGCACCCATCTGGCTGGTCGAGGAGCGTATCGCCCTGGGCAGCGACCGGCGCAACCAACTGGTCATCGAGGCGTCTGGAGTCGGCGCCTTCCATGCCGAGCTGCGCCAGGAGCACGGTCACTACTTCGTCAGCGACTGCGGCAGTGAGTCGGGCACCTTCGTCAACGACGAGCGAATCGCCGGCCGTTATCAACTGCGCGCCGGCGACTGCCTGCGCCTGGGCGAAGTGGAGCTGCTGCTGAGCGACCCGGGCAAGGCCCAGCCGCGCGCCGAGGCCGCCCAGCGCTGGTTCCTCCAGGTGCTGCAGGGCGAACACGAGGGACGCAAGTTTCATGTCGCCGGCTCCATGACCTTCGGCCGTTCGGTGAAGTGCGAGCTGTGCTTCGGCGATGCCCAGCTGTCGCGCCGCCACTGCGAGTTCTATCTCAAGGACGAGGTGCTGCAGGTCAAGGACCTGGCCTCGGCCAACGGCGTGTTCGTCAACGGCGAGAAGGTCGCTGCCGCCCTGCTCAAGCCCGGCGACCAGCTGCGCATGGGCTCGGTCACCCTGCTGGTGATAGGGCCGCGAGTGGAGGCCGAGCAGGTCGCGGAGGAGAACGAGGACGCCACCCAGTTCGTGCGCGCCGTCGATCTGCCCAAGCCGCTGGCCAAGGCGTCGCGCCCCGCTGCTGCCCAGGCGGCGCTCAACCCGCTGCATGCGGCGGCCCGGGCGCAGGCGACGCCGACGCCGCAGCCGCCGAGCAGGGTGCTGCCCATGCTGCTGGGGCTGATGCTGTTGGCGGCGCTGGGTGGGCTCGCCGCCTGGCTGCTCTGATGCCCGATCGGTGAGTGCGACTGGCGCGAGCCGACAGTGCCTGCGCGCGCTTCGCTGGGTAGGCTGGCGCGCCACAATCCGCTGTCCGGAGCCGTCGTGAGAGTCGCCGTCCTGCTGTGTGCCGCCCTGCTGGGCGGCCTGTCTAGCCAGTCCCTGGCCTGGTCCAACCATAGCCTCGGCAGCCTGCTGGCGCTGCGCGAGGAGGCGAGCCTGCGCGAGTCGGTGCAGGTGGAGCCGCTGGAGGCCTTCCTCGCCGACCAGGCGCCGGCCATCGAACGGCTGCTGGACGAGCAGGAGGCCTTCGCCCGCGAGCACTTCGCCTATTATCCGGCGCGTCCGGACCAGCTGCGCTGGCGCGCCGGCGCCGGCGGTGACCGCCGCAGCGCCTTCCTCCAGGCCCTGCGCATCAACCCGCAGATCAAGCTAGCCAGCTTCATCCAGCAACTGCCGGGGCAGGATGGCGGCGCTCGTGCGCTGCTGCGTGGCGAGGACGTGCTGGTGTTCCGCAAGGTCGGCCCCTGGACCCACTGGCGTTACCTGGCCCTGCAGGACGGCGAGCAGGTCGAGGCGCTGCAGGTGCTGGCCAGCGCGGCGGACGAGCCGGACTACGGCCACGACATCAATCTGTTCAGCGACAACCCCGGCGAGGCCGGACAGCGCTACAACTTCGGCCCGCAGCCGTTCGGCGACGCACGCTTCGAGTACTCCTCGCAGGCGCCGTTCCACATCGGCTACTACCACGAGTCGGCGCTGATCTTCGCCGCCGCGCCCTATCTGGCGCAGACCCTGCCGCACTGGCGCATCTACCAGTACAGCGGCCTGGCCCGGCTGGCCTTCGCCAGCGGTCACCCCTACTGGGGCTACCGCTTCCTCGGCTGGGCCATGCACTACCTGCAGGACCTCACCCAGCCCTATCACGCCAGCGTGCTGCCGGGCGTGGACAGCGCCGGCATGCTGCTGATCGCGGCCAAGGCCGAAGTCGGCTATCCCGAGGAGCGCGAGGCGGCGATCCAGCGCGTGGCCGACCGCCACACGGCCATCGAGCAGTACCAGTTCGAGCGCATGCAGGGGCTGCTGAATGCCGGCAGGCTGGACGACCCGCTACTGCGGGCCTATGCCGACCGGAGGCTGGACGCCGCTTATCCGGCCTTCGACGTCGACTACGCGGCGGACGTGGTGGCGGCCGAGTCGCATGCCCGCGCCGACGAGTTCGATGCGTTGATCGGCGCGTGGATGGCCAAGGAAGCGGCCGCCAAGGGCTTCAGCGAGGGCAACAGCCTGCCCCGGGCGCAACCCGATCCGGCCCTGGAGGCAGTGCTGATCGAGCTGTTCCGCCACTTCGGCGCGCACAGCCGCAACGCGCTGCGGGGCTCGCGCCCCGCCGACTGAGGCTCAGGGGCGGTACCACAGCTCGGCGCGCTGCAGCGGTGTCTGTGCCGGCAGCAGCGGGTTGTCCAGTTCGATGATCCGGCGCCGCTCCAGGCGGGCCAGGCGCAGGTCGGCGCCATACTGTTGCCGGAACAGCCGCTCGAAGGAGCCATCGGCCAGCGCCAGCTCCAGGCCGCGGCGCACGATCTCGGCCTGGCCGGGGTTGCTGCGCGAGAAGAAGAAGTACAGCGCGGTGGGGTAGTGCAGCACCAGATGGCTGTCCAGCGTCAGCTCCGAGGCGTTCTGCTGCCGCAGCTCGGCGCGGGCCTCCAGCACGGCGCGGGGGAAGTAGTCGAAGCGCCCGGCGCGCAGCATCAGGAACAGGCTGTCGTAGCTGGAACTGGTCTGCACCTGCAGGCCATGGCCGCGCAGGATGCGGGTGTCGGGCCAGTCGTGGCCCTGGCCGGCACGCAGTGCGTGCAGGTCGGCCAGGCTGTCGACGTCGCGCAGCAGCTCGCGCCGGTCGGCCCGCAGCAGGGCGATGCGCCAGCCGTACAGGCCCTTGTCCAGCGGGATGCGCACCGGCAGCAGGCGACTCTCGCGCTCGCGGCTGGTCATGGTCCAGACCACATCCACCGCCTCGCCCTGTTCCAGGCTCACCAGCGCACGTTCCTGTTCCATGGGCTGGTGCGAGGGCCGGATGCGCAACTCGCTGCCGGCCTTGCGCAGGGCCAGTTCGAGCAGGGCCAGCGGATAGACGGCGCGGAACTCGTCGCCGGCCGGTGCGCGCGGATAGCGCAGCACGCCTTCCGCGGCCAGGCAGGGCGGGGCAATCAGCAGCAGGGCCAGCAGCAGGCGCCGCATGGGCATCGATGGCATTCCTTTCCGAGCGCTGGGCGATGCGCACGCGCATCGGGTGATGGGCGCATTATGCCAGCACCGTCGAGCCTGGGGCTTATGAGTACGGCGGGCAAACTACCCGGTCTGCTCTGGCGGATAGGTGCGAGGGGGCGACACCCGGCGGAGCCGGGTGCGCGAGGGCGTTACTGGTTGGGGGAGTGGCTGCCCAGCAGGGTGTTGCCGGATTTCTTGGAGCGCTTGGCCAGGCGCTTCTCCTGGGCGGTTTTCAGAGGCTTCTTCTTCGCCTCCTTGTGCCGGTCTAGACCTTTGCTCATGGTGCTTACCTCCGAAATTGACGGGATCGACTCCTTGGCTCGAATGTCACCCTCACCTCCCAGGCTGCGCCAGCCTGAATGCCGCACTGTTTAGAGCATAGCCCCGAAGTGGGCGGGTGGCTCAGCCCTGCGCCAGGTGGCGCAGGGCCGGCAGCACGTGCAGGCGCAGCAGGGGCGCCAGGTCGTCGCCGTCGGGCTGGTGCGGGTCGTGCCAGCGCAGCTCCTCCAGCTCGGCGGCGGCCTGCACCGGACGGGGCAGGCGGGCGAGGTAGACGCTGGCGTCGATCCGGGTGTCGGCCTCGTTGGCGGCCTCGGCCCGGTAGCGCCCCAGCGGGCGCAGCGCGGTCTCGTCCAGGTGCAGGTCGAGCTCCTCGTGCAGCTCGCGGGTGAGGGCGGCGAGCAGTTCCTCGCCGGCCTCGACCTTGCCACCGGGCAGCATGAAGGCACGGGTACCGCGCTTGCGTACCAGCAGCAGGCGGCCGTCGGCGTCCAGCAGGCAGGCGGCGGCGATGGTCAGCAGGCTCATGGGCCGTTCAGGCGTTGCAGTTCGCGGCGCACCATGGCCGCGTATTCGGGCGGGGTGAGGCGGTACAGCTCGGCGGCCACCCAGTCCAGCCAGCGCGCGCCCAGGCTGGCGCGCTCGGCCAGCAGGCGCCGGGCCTCTGCCTCGGCGCGTGCGGCGTGCTGCTGGTGGTAGTCGGCTCGGCTCATCAGCCGCCGAGGCCGACGTAGACGTTCTGCACGTCGTCGTGGCCGTCGATGGCTTCGAGGAAGGCTTCGACTTCTTCTAGCTGCTCGGGCGTGAGGCTGGTCACCGGGTTCTTCGGCCGGTAGCCGAGCTTGGCCGAGTTGACGGTGAAGCCCTGCTCCGGCAGCGCCTTGCACACGGCGTCCAGGTCGGTCGGGTCGGTGATGAACAGAGTGCTGCCTTCGTCGTCCGGGGCGAAGTCCTGGGCGCCGGCCTCGATGGCGGCCAGTTCCGGATCGGCACCGCTGTCGCTGCTGGCCTCGATCAGGCCGACGTGGTCGAAGTCCCAGCTCACCGAGCCGGAGGCGCCCAGCTGGCCCTTGCGGAACAGCACGCGGATCTCGGCCACGGTGCGGTTCACGTTATCGGTCAGGCATTCGACGATCAGCGGCACCTGATGCGGAGCGAAGCCCTCGTACAGGGTGCGTTCGTAGTTGACCACCTCGCCGGAGAGGCCCGCGCCTTTCTTGATGGCGCGCTCCAGGGTGTCCTTGGGCATGGACGCCTTCTTGGCCTGGTGCACGGCCAGGCGCAGCTTGGGGTTCATGTCCGGGTCGGCGCCGTTACGCGCGGCGATCATGATTTCCTTTACCAGTTTGCCGAAGATCTTTCCTCGGGCATTGGCGGCGGCTTCTTTGGGTTTGGCTTTCCACTGGGCGCCCATGATGTTGCTCTCACGGTTTGCGGGTAACGAAGCCCCGCGTGGCGGGGCGCATTGAGGGGGTGATTCTAACGGGTTGCGACGAGCCCGGCATCCGTGCCGCATGGATTGCGTCGGCTTGCCTGGCTGTTCAGAATTCGCGCTTTTTCAAGGAGAGAAACGATGCGTGCGACGAACTCACTGGCGATGGCGGCGGTGGTCCTCTGGCTCGGGGGCGCCCAGGCGGCGGCCCAGCTGGAGCGGGAGGCGAGCTGGAATTGGCAGGGGGCCGAGCTGAGCCTGGGTCTCGGTTACCTGACCGGCCGCTCCCAGGAGAAAGTCTATGACCCACAGAGCGGCGCCAAGATCAGCCAGCTGTTCTGGGAGATCGAGCAGGCGCCCACCCTGCACGCTGGGCTTGTCGTCGAGCCCAGGCCCTGGCTGGGCCTGAGCCTGAGCGGCTGGACCAAGCTGGACTCCGGCAACAGCACCATGACCGACTACGACTGGCTGGTCGAGGGCGAAGGCGCCTGGAGTGATCGCTCTTACCATCCCGATACTCGGCTGATGCGGGCCTACCAGGTGGATGCCGCGGCCAGTTTCTGGCTGCTGCGCGAGGACGACTGGCAGCTCGGCCTGCTGCTCGGCTATCAGCACACCCATTACAAGTGGGAGGCGAAGGGCGGCAGTTACACCTACTCCTCGGATTTCGGCTTTCGCGACCTGCAGGGCAATTTCCCCGACGGCGAGCTGGGCATCACCTACGAGCAGACCTACAAGGCACCCTACCTCGGTGTGGTCGGGCGCTATCGTTGGGGAGACTGGCAGATCGATGCCAGCCTCAGGGGCAGCCGCTGGGTGGATGCCGAGGACTACGACATCCACCACCAGCGTGACACTACCTTCACCGGTACCGGTGAAGGCTCGCACCTGCGCGCCGCCAGCCTGGGCCTGGCCTATAGCTTCAGCGAGCGGCTCAGCCTGCGCGGCCAGGTCGACTATCAGGAGTTCAGCGAAGGCAAGGGCAAGGTACGCATCGACGAGGGCGGTGTTCGCGAGATCGTCGAGGGTGATGCCGGTGGCATGTCCAACCGCACGACGCAGGGCAGTCTGGCGCTGCGCTATCGCTTCTGAGGCGCTGGCCCGCGGCCGCCCGGGGGAGCCCGGTGCGGCCGTGCAGAGCACGGCAAAAGTTTTTCGCCGTGCTTCCGGCTATTCACTTTACCCCTGGAGGGCGTAGTCTGGAGCTGCCGCCCTGGAGGCGGCTCATGGTTGAAGTTGAATAAGGAAGGCTTTATGCAAATCCAGGTTCACAGCGATAACCATATCGACGGCAGCGCCCGTCTCGTCAACTGGGTCAGCGCCACCCTCGGCAGCCAACTGGAGCGCTACGACGAGGAGCTGACCCGCGTGGTCGTGCATTTCAACGACGAAAACGGCAGCAAGGCCGGCGCCAACGACAAGCGCTGCCAGATCGAGGCGCGGCCCAAGGGGCTTCAGCCGCTATCCGTCACCCACAGGGCCGAGTCCCTGGAGTTCGCCTTCGACGGCGCCATGGCGAAGCTCGGCCACGCCCTCGAACACCAGATCGGCCGCTTGCGTGGCAAGCGCAGCCCGAGCCACCGCGATAGCGTCGAGAGCGGCAATCCGCTGCTGCGGGACATGCTGCTGGAAGAGGACTTCCTGGCCGAGCAGCGATTGCGCAGCAGCTAAGCCATTCACCACGAAAAACGCCGGCATCAGCCGGCGTTTTTGCATGTCCGCGGACCTTCAGTCCTGGCGGCTGGTGACTTCCACCAGGTGGTAGCCGAACTGGGTCTTCACCGGGCCCTGGACCACGCCGACCGGGGCGCTGAACACCACCTGATCGAATTCGCGAACCATCTGGCCCGGGCCGAAGCTACCCAGGTTGCCGCCGTCGCGGCTGGACGGGCAGGTGGAGTGTTCCTTCGCCAGCTGGGCGAAGTCGGCGCCGCCTTCGATGGCGGCCTTCAGTTCGTTGCACTTGGCTTCGCTGGAAACCAGGATGTGGCGGGCGCTGGCGCGGGGCATGGGATGTCCTCCTGTTGAATAGGGGGCAGAGCCTAGCGCAAAGGGCGGCGCTATGGCAGGTCGCCCGTCGCTACTGTGCGCTGCAGCCACTCCTCGCGGCTGATCTGCCAGATTTCGGTGGCGAGGCGACCGCCGACATAGTCGCTCTCGCTCACGTCGACCAGGCGCATGCCAAGGCGCTCTGAGATGCGTCGCGAGGCCCGGTTGGCCATGGCCTTGGGCGCGCGCAGCAGCGGCCGTTGCAGCACTTCGAACCAGTAGGCGGTCACCGCCGCGCAGGCCTCGCGCATCAGGCCCTGGCCCTGCCAGTGCGGGTCGAGCCAGAAGCCGCGGTTATCGTCCGGATTGTCGTAGAGGCTGATCAGGCCGATCAGGGTCTGCGGCTGCTGCCGCGGGAAGAGGCTCCAGTGCCATTCGCTGCCGCGGCGCATGGCCGGCAGGCAGAAGTCGCGCACATAGGTCAGGGCACCATCGGCCGGATAGGGCCAGGGCACCCGCTTGGCCAGGTAGCGGACGATCTGCCACTGCGGAAACAGGCGCTGGATGGCAGGCGCGTCGTCCAGCTGCAGCGGGCGCAGCGTCAGGCGGGCGGTGGTGAAGCTGGGGAGGTCGGGCATTTTCTGTCCTGTCGGCAATCCATTGCGGCCCATGGTGCCAGTCGCGCCAGCCTGTTCGCCAGTGCCGAGCGCCTGGGCGGCAAGGCCTTGCCCGGAGCGGCAAGGCATTTCCTGCCCGGGTACTGCAGAGATGCTCTGCAGGCCTTTAATCATGGGCTTTCGGGGATCTGGCCCGCATTCTGCTTCGCTAGTCGAAACGGACTCTCGCAGGGCACTGCCATGACCACCATCAACGGCACCGCGCCGCTGGCCAGCTACCTCGCCAGTGCCGCCAAGATCACCCCCGCCACTTCGGGCGCCAGTCAGGAGAGGCCCGCCGAGGGCAGCAAGGACCCCGTCGCCGAACTGCGCGCCCTGGCGCGGCAGCTGCTGGCGCGTGGCGAGGGCGGCCTGCTGCGCGCGCTCGACAGCGGCCGTGGTCTGCACCTCGGCGCCAGTCAGCGGGCGCAAGAATTGTCGAGCGGGATCGAGCTGCCCGATGTGGCGGCCATGGACCGCGACGATGCCGGCAAGCTGCTGGCCCAGGTGGAGAAACTGATCGACGCCGGCCTCGGCGACAGCGATGGCTTCGTCGGCTTCAACGACGGCCAGCGCACCGAGTCGCTGGCCACTTACCGCGACTGGCTGCAGGCACGCGGCGGCGTCAGCATCTACGTCTAGTGGCCTGTGCGGTTAATTCGTGCATTCAAGTTCGAGTGCCAGGGTTTGCCAGACTAGGCGCCGCGACGAGTCGTAGCAGAGCTACGGCGAGGAGCGGCAACGACGTATGGCGAAGCCTGGCGCCGAAATTGGATATTTGAATTAGCCAAACAGGCCACTAGTGGTCTCGCACCGCCTGCAGGCTGTAGCTCAGCGGCAGGCGCCAGCGCTCGCGCTGCAGCCGCCATTCGCCCAGCTCGTCCAGGCACATCTGCCCGGGCAGCGCCTCCCAGGGCAGGCTGTCGTGCTCCTCCAGCGCGGTCAGGCGCATGCCCTGGGCCAGCAGCGCGCCGATGACTTCGCCCAGGCCATGGTTCCACTCGTGAGTCAGGCTGGCGTTCAACTTGCCGTCGGTCTGTACATAGGTGCTGTCGTCGTCCCACACCAGCGGCTCCTCGCGCTCGAAGTAGGCATGGCGGATCACCAGTTCGTTCTGGCGCTCCTCGTCCAGCGCCATCGCCATCGGGTGCCATTCACGCATGAACAGCCGCCCGCCCGGCTTGAGCAGGCTGGCCACGGTGCGCGCCCAGGGTTCGATGCGCGGCAGCCAGTTGAGGGCGCCGATGCCGGTGTAGATCAGGTCGAAGGAGCCGGGCTGCAGCACCTGGGCGGCGTCGTAGACGGATGCCTCGACATAGTCGATGGCCGTGGCGCAACGCTCTGCCAGGCGGCGCGCCTCGGCGAGCGAGGCGGCGGAGAAGTCCAGGCCGGTCATCCGCGCGCCCAGGCGGGCGAGCGACAGGGTGTCGGTGCCGATATGGCATTGCAGATGCAGAGCGCGCAGCCCGGCGATGTCGCCCAGGCGCGGCAGATCGAAGCGCACCACCTCCGACAGGTGCTGCGGCTCGGCGACGAGGCGCTCCACTTGGTAGTCGACGGAGGCCGCGTGCAGGGGCGCACGCTCGTCCCAGTTGGCCTGGTTCAGCTTGAGGTAATCGGTCATGCGCGAACTCCTGTTCTCGGGCTATCCATGGACCGCCCAAGCTAGCCGTTGCGCACACCGGCGACAAGCTGCGCCAGCGGCGAAAATCGCGCATCATGCCGCCATCCGAACCCGGGAGGTGTGCATGCGCGTCAGCTCTTTCGTCCTGTTGTCCTTAGGCCTCTGCGCCACCGTCGCCCAGGCGGCCGACGAGGCCCGCCTGATCGAGGCGATCAACGCCTATCGCGGCCAGGTGCAGCGCTGCGCCGAACAGGCCTCGGCGGAACTGCCGCCGCTGAGCGGCGACCCGCGCCTGGTGCTGTCGGTGGCCGGCGGCGACCTGCAGGACGCCCTGGCGCGCACCGGCTACCCCATGGTCAATGTGCAGGCGATCACGCTGTCGGGGCCGCGCGACGCCCAGTCGGCCATGCAGGCGCTGCGCGAAAGCTTCTGCCGGGTGCTGCTCGATCCGCAGTTCGTCGATATCGGCGTCAGCCGCGCCGAGCGCGACTGGCGCATCGTCCTGGCCCGCCCGCTGCTCGGCGGGCGCCTGGGCGATTGGCAGGCGGAAGGGCAGAAGCTGCTGGAGCGGATCAACGCGGCCCGCGCCCAGGCCCGCCAGTGCGGCGGCCAGCCCTATGCCGCCGGCGCGCCACTGGCCTGGAATGCCACCCTGGCCAGCACGGCGCAGAGCCACAGCCGCGCCATGGCCAACGGTAACTACTTCGACCACCGCGACCGCGACGGCCGCACCCCCGGCGACCGCGCCGAGCTGGCCGGCTACGCGGGCGGGATGATTGGCGAGAATATCGCCGCCGGCCTGGACGCGGCGGACCGGGTGGTGGCCGGCTGGCTGGCCAGCCCCGGGCACTGCGCCAACCTGATGAACCCCGCGTTCAGCGAACTGGGCGCCGCCTATGCGGTGGACCCCAAGAGCGACGCCGGCATCTACTGGACAGCGCTGTTTGGCGCGCCCTGAGCGCCGCCAGGCAGGTATAGGAAAACGCCGCACTGGCTGGGCGGCGCGGCGTTTCTCGCGGGCGCTGGAACTGGCGTGGCCGGCCGGAACGTCACCGTCAGTGGCTGTAGCCCGGCTTGTTGCGGATGGTCTTGAGCAGGTCTTCCGGGCTGATGCTGGCGACCATCTTGCTGTGCGCCGCGCTGCCCGGCTGCGGCAGGTCGAGGATATGCCCCTTCATCTTGCCGACCACGTGCATCTCGCAGGGCTTGCAGTCGAACTTCAGGGTCAGCACCTCGTCGCCCTGGACCAGCTGCATCGGCGCGACCTTGGTCTTCACTCCCGTTACGCCCTTGGCCTGCTTGGGGCAGAGGTTGAAGGAGAAGCGCAGGCAGTGCTTGGTGATCATCACCGGCACTTCGCCTTCTTCCTCGTGGGCCTCGTAGGCCGCGTCGATCAGCTGCACGCCGTGGCGGTGGTAGAAGTCGCGGGCCTTCTGGTTGTACACGTTGTAGAGAAACGACAGGTGCGACTCGGGGTACACCGGCGCAGGAATCGCCTCGGCCTTGCGCGAGCCGCGCGGATGGGCGGCCACGCGTGCCTCGGTCAGCTTGTCGATGGCCTCGCGGCGCAGGGCCTTGAGCTGCGAGTTGGGCACGAACAAGGCCTGCGGGGCATCCAGCGCCACGTCCAGAGCGTGGTAGTCGGTGGTGCCGAGCTGGGTCAGCAGGTCGCGCAGGCCGTCCAGTGCCTGCTCAGGTTTGTTGGCCAGGCCGAACGGGCCGGGAAGCTCTACATCGACGCTGATGCCTTCCTCGCTGGTGGCGGTCAGTTTCAGCTGCTCTTCGCGTAGCGAAACCTTCCAGCTAACGCCGATACGGCGTTCGGCCGAAGTCTTGAGCAGCGCCTGCTGCCAGTTATGGTCCAGGTTGCGGGAGAGCGGATGGTTGGGGCGCAGGCGCAGCAGGCCCTCGGGCATCTCGTTGGGTTCGACGCGGTAGCGGTAGCGCTTCTCGCCGTCTTCCTCGAACTCATTTTTCAGCTCGGCGATATTGGCGCGAAAACCCACCACCTCGCGCTTGACCAGCACGTTGAGGCCGTCGCCGTTGGACAGCGGGGTATCGGTGACGGCGATCAGGTCGCGCTTATTCACTTTCTCAACAAAGCCCACAGCCAGGCCGGTGAAGGTCGGCGAGTCGAAGGCGCCGATGTCGACCTTGCGCTCGGTGACGAAGTAGTCGGTGCTGCCGCGGTGGAAGGTCTTGTCCGGATCGGGCACGAAGAAGTGCGCGGTGCGGCCGCTGGAGGCGCGAGCGAGGTCCGGGCGGTCTTCGAGGATGGCGTCGAGCAGCTGGCGGTAGTGGGCGGTGATGTTCTTCACGTAGCCCATGTCCTTGTAGCGCCCCTCGATCTTGAACGAGCGCACGCCGGCCTCGACCAGGGCGCGCAGGTTGGCGCTCTGGTTGTTGTCCTTCATCGACAGCAGGTGTTTCTCGTAGGCGATCACCCCGCCTTTCTCGTCCTTCAGGGTGTAGGGCAGGCGGCAGGCCTGCGAGCAGTCGCCGCGGTTGGCGCTGCGCCCGGTCTGCGCATGGGAGATGTTGCACTGGCCGGAGAAGGCCACGCACAGCGCGCCGTGGATGAAGAACTCGATGGCCGCGTCGGTGGCCTCACTGATGCGGCGGATTTCCTGCAGGTTCAGCTCGCGCGCCAGCACCAGCTGGGAGAAACCGGCCTGGTCGAGGAACTTGGCCCGTTCCAGGGTGCGGATATCGGTCTGGGTGCTGGCATGCAGCTCGATGGGCGGAATATCCAGCTCCATCACCCCCATGTCCTGCACGATCAGCGCATCGACGCCGGCGTCGTAGAGCTGGTGGATCAGTGTGCGCACCTGCTCCAGCTCGTCGTCGTGGAAGATGGTGTTGAGGGTGGTGAACACCCGCGCGTGGTAGCGGCGGGCGAACTTCACCAGCTCGGCGATATCGCTGACCTCGTTGCAGGCGTTGTGCCGCGCGCCGAAGCTCGGCCCGCCGATGTACACGGCATCGGCCCCATGCAGGATGGCCTCGCGGGCGATGCTCACATCGCGGGCAGGGCTGAGCAGTTCCAGATGGTGTTTGGGCAGGGACATGGCGGTTCTTCTTTATTCAGGCGCGGCACGGCGAGGCGCGCATTGTAGCGGGGCGCGGGGAGGGTGGCACGGCGAGATGCCGGGCGGTGTGCCCGGCGCGGGAGTCAGGGCTGCCGTCGGCGCCGCTTGCGCAGCTGTTCGAGCGTCACCCACAGCAGGCTGATCAGCAGGTACATGCCCAGCCCGCCGATGCAGGCGAACACGGCCAGGCCGGTGATCAGCGGTGCGCCGACATCGCCGATGCGCTGCCAGATCGAGCGCTGGTCGGCGGCCGGCTCCAGCGGCACCGGCAGCTCCGGCGCGGCCTCGACCTCGGCACCGGTGAGGCGCGCGCCGACCCGGTAGGCGGCGTAGTAGACCGGGGCGAAGGTGACCGGGTTGGTCACCAGGGTGCTGGCCGCCGCCGCCGGCACGTTGGCTCGCAGCACCACGGCGGCACCGACCGAGAAGGGAATCTGGGCGATGGGGATGAGCAGGCCGAAGAAGATGCCGATGCTCACGCCCAGCGCCACGCCATGCCGCGACCAGACCCACAGGTGGGTGTGGTGCAGGAAGGGCCCCAGCCAGCGCAGGAAGCGATTGCGGGCGAGTTGTTCACGGCTGGGCAGGTGGCGGGCGAGAAAAGGCGGCATGGAGGACTACGAATGACGGACGGCGGGAGACTCTTTTACCCCAAGCGACTGGCCACGGCATGTGCGGGCGAGCGCGCAAGGATTACCGCATGTTACCCCGGCCGGAATCACGCGAGATAGGCCTTCAATCGGCCACCGGCCGTACGGCGCTGTCGCGACTTCGCGGCGCAGGGCGGGCACCGAGTCCGACGAATTGCTGCGAATTCGCATTTGCTAACGATTGATCCTTGCTTATCATTGCGCCGCTTCTCATCGGGGGGTGGTGTGTGGAAGAGTTGTTGCCGCTCTACGAGCAGGCGGGCGTGCTGCTGGCCGCACTGATCAAGCAGGTCAGGGGGCTGTTCGACCTTAACGGGCGCATCGGCGTCTTCTTCATCGGCCTGTCCTATGGCGTGGCCTATCTGCTGTATCGCCGGCGGCGCCACCTGGGGCAGAGCGAGGCGCGTTCCTTCTGGCAGTTCATCGGTGGCAGCCGCGTGCACCTGCACCCCTCGGCACTGCTCGACTACCGCTACTACTTCGTGCGCGTGCTGCTCAAGCTGTTGCTGGTGCTGCCGATCATCGGCCTGGTCGACCCCTATGTGCTGCGCTCGGCCGATTACGCGGCCTTCTTCACCCGACTCTGGGGCGCGCGCCCGCAACTCGGCGAGAACCTCGGCCTGAGCCTGCTCTACGGCCTGGGCGTGTTCCTGATCAGCGACTTCGCCAGCTACTGGACCCACCGCGCCTTCCATACCCGCTGGCTGTGGGAATTCCACAAGGTGCATCACGCCGCGCCGGTGCTGGTGCCGCTGACCGCCAGCCGCGTGCATTTCGTCGAGAAGATCGTCGACAGCCTGTTCACTGCCGTGCTGCTCGGCGCCTATGCCGGCACCTTCTGGTACCTGTGCGGCGGCGAAGTCAGCCGCTACACCCTGTTCGGCGTGACCTACCTGGTGTTCGTCTTCAACTGTCTGGCCGCCAACCTGCGCCACAGCCACGTCTGGCTGTCGTTCGGGCCCCGTCTGGAGCATCTGATCAACAGCCCGGCGCAGCACCAGATCCACCACAGCGACGCGCCACACCACTTCCACAAGAACTTCGGCACCAACCTGTCGATCTGGGACTGGATGTTCGGCACCCTCTACACCACCACGGCCGAGCCGGAGCGCCTCAACTTCGGCACCGCCGAGCGTGACCCGCATCGCTACCTGACCCTCTACAGCCTGACCCTGCGGCCTTTCGTCGACACCGCGCACAAGCTGTTCGCCGCGTATCGGTCTCGCGTGCCGGGTTGAGTGGCGCGCCGCCTATACTGAAGCGGCACAGGGGTGCTCCGCAGGCTGCGGCCGGGAGGTGGGCGTGGACAAGCGGCAACAGGCAGGCGCGGGCCTTACGCGGCGCCACTTTCTCTATGGTGGATTGATCCTCGGTGGCGGTCTGCTGGCCGCTCCGGCGCTGGCGGGGCAGGGCTGCCGCATCGCCAGCGGCGATATCCTCGGGCCCTACTACCGTTTCGGCGCACCCTTTCTGGCCAGGCTGGCCGGATCGCAGGAGCCTGGCGAGCGCCTGGTGGTGAGCGGCACCGTGCTCAGCGCCGACTGCCGCACGCCCGTGCCCAACGCCCTGGTCGAGGTCTGGCAGGCCAACAGTGTCGGCCTGTACGACACCCAGACGCCAGGCAACTACACCGACAAGGGCAACTTCCACCTGCGCGGCATGCTCTACACCGATGCCCAGGGCCGCTATCGCATCGAGACGGTGATGCCCGGGCGCTACCCGGTGCCAGCGAACCTGCCGGGGCTGGAACAGTACGGTGGAAACACCCGGCCGGCGCATATCCACTTCCGGGTGATGGAGGCGCTGCACGTGCCGGTGACCCTGCAGCTGTACTTCGCCGGCGACCCCTACATCGCCAAGGCCCCCTGGGCCAGCGAGCATCCGGACAACGTGATCGAATTGCGGGCCGAAGGCGCGGGGCGCAGCGGGGTGTTCGACATCGTCCTGGCGCAGGGCTTGCGGACGTCGGCGCGAGCTACTGGTCGCACGGTCGGCAGACCGGGTCTTATTTGACGCTGGCGAGGCGCTGGTCGGTGAACACGCAGACCACGCCGGCGCGGTTGTGCATCACCTCATGAGCGAAGTCGCAGTAAGCCGCCGCCACGCTCAGCGCCATCTGCTCGGTGATCAGCTGGCCGTTCTCCGGGCGGAACCAGGCCATCTGCCCGGCCTTGCAGCGCTCGGCCTGGGCATCGGTGTTGTAGACGCAGAGTTTGCTCTGCACTTCGTCCGGTTTCTGCTCGAAGCAGGCGGCGAGCGACAGGGCGACGACGCTCAGCAGGCACAGGCGGACAAGGGTGGGCATGCTCGGGTTCTCGCTGGGGGGCAGGGAGACGCTTAGGGGCGTGCATGGAGGCAAGGTTCCGCAGCATCCCGCGAATCTGTCGCGGTTGTGAACCCTGCACGGCCCGGCAGGCGCAGAAACACCCGGGGCATCAGGCCGCCCCGCAGTGCGGGATGGCGTGGCGTGGCGTGCTAGCTACGCAACCAGGCTTCGGCACTCTCCTCCTGGTCCCGGGCGAAGGCCTTGATCTTCAGACCCGGGATCAGGGCACCCTCGATCTCGCTGGCGGTGCGCAACCACTGCTTGTCGGCCACCACGGCCATGCGCTCGAAGCGCCGGGCGAAGCGGATCATGCGCGGCAGGCGCGTCATCTCCTCGCCGAAGGCGCCCAGGGTCGGCAGCTTGAACTCGCCGATGCGGTAGAGCATACGGCCGTGCTCGATGCCCTCGGCCTGGCGCTCCAGCTCGTCCAGCGCGCTGCGCATCTCGGCGCGGTCGAGCTTGCCGGCGAAGTCCACATCGAGACGGTTATCGCCTTGTCGTTTCACCTGGAACATGGCCCATCCTCCCTCGGCTGTTTCTCCCACCATACGCCGGCTGCGCAAACGCGGCGTTTTCTGGACGATTGGTCGGTCGGCTTCAGCTCGCGCGCGGCGGCTTGGGATATGATGCGCCGCCCTCCAGCTTGCCCCTCTGACTCGCAGGTTCCCATGCCCGGCAATGCGCTCTATACCGACCTGTCGGGTTACTACGATCTGATGTGCGCGGACATCGACTACCAGGCGCAGAGCCGCAGTGTGCAGCGCCTGATGCAGCTGTTCGGCAATGGCGGCAGGCGCCATCTCGACCTGGCCTGCGGAACCGGCCCGCATGTGCGGCACTTCCTCGATGCCGGCTACTGCAGCAGCGGCCTGGACATCAACCAGCCGATGCTCGACCGCGCCGCCCTGCGTTGCCCGCAGGCGCGTTTCAGCCTGCAGGACATGTGCGCCTTCCGCGTGGACGAGGCGCAGGACCTGATCACCTGCTTCCTCTATTCGATCCACTACAGCGCCAGCATCGCGCGCCTCAAGGCCTGCATCGCCAGCGCCCATGCCGCCCTGGCCGCAGGCGGGCTGCTGTGCTTCAACGCGGTGGACAAGCACAGGATCGACAACGCCTCGTTCGTCTCGCACAGCGCGCGGCATGCCGATGGCCTGTTCACCTTCGGCTCCGGCTGGCACTACCGCGGCGAGGGCGAACAGCAGGCGCTGCGCCTGCGCATCGAGCGGCAGCAGGACGACCGGCATCAGGTGTGGCACGACGAGCACCCGATGGTGGCGGTGAGCTTCGCCGAGTTGCAGGCGCTGCTGCAGCCGCATTTCGAGGTGCAGGTTTTCGCCCACGACTACCAGAAGATCATTCCCTGGGACGGCGCCAGCGGCAACGCGCTGTTCGTCTGCGTCAAGCGCTGAGGCTCAGTGCAGGCGCCGGCGCTGTTGCACCAGCGCCTCGGCCTGGTAGGCCAGCTGGTCGAGCAGGCGGTCGCGCTGCTTCTCGGCGTCGCGCATGGCCTTTTGGCCGTGCTGCTTGAGCAGATAGGCATGGATCTGCCGGACTTCCTTGGACTGGAAGATCGGCGCCAGATCCTGCACCGCGACCAGGCCGTCCGAGGCCTGGTCGCGGCTGTTCATCAGCACCTGCGGCCCGCGCGCGCCCAGCACCTGAAAGCCCATGGCCTCGAAGGTCGGCACGCGGCTGGCTACGCAGGCCAGCGCGGCATGCGGGTGCAGCAGCTGCATCTGCGCCAGCATGGCGCGGGCGATGCCGCGGCGCCGGTGGCTGGGCTGCACCGCCAGGTAGAGCAGGGTGCAGGCGTCGGCATCGTCCGGGCTGGGCAGGTAGAGGGCGAAGCCCAGCACGCGGGACGGGTCCTCATCGTCCAGCGCCAGGATCAGCCGCGCGCAGCTGGCCGGGTCGCCGCCCATGGCCTGCAGGTACAGGTGCACCTCGAAGCCGATCACGTACTGGTACAGCTGGTACAGCGGGTTGCTGGGGGCGAGCGGTGCCGGGCTGAGATCGCCGAAGCAGTCCACCACCATCTGCAGCACCTGGCTGTTCAGGGACTCGGGCGGCGGGGTGGTCAGGTGGGTCAGGGTGAACATGGAAGGCGTGGCTCCGGGCAGGCCCGATCGGGGTGGGCATTGTAACGCCTCTGGCGTGTCTCCCAGGCGGTACAAGACTTCCCGCGCAAAAGCCGGATAATGGCGGCCTTTTCGTCTCGCCTGCGTTCGGTAGCCCCATGGAAATCAAGGTCAACTTTCTCGACAACCTCCGTCTCGAAGCCAAGTTCGATGACTTCACGGTGATCGCCGACCAGCCCATCCGCTACAAGGGCGACGGCTCGGCGCCGGGGCCGTTCGACTACTTCCTGGCGTCCTCGGCGCTGTGCGCGGCCTACTTCGTCAAGCTGTACTGCCAGACGCGGGGCATCCCCACGGATAATATCCGCCTGTCGCAGAACAACATCGTCGACCCGGACGACCGCTACAAGCAGATCTTCAAGATCCAGGTCGAGCTGCCGGCGGACATCTCCGAGAAGGACCGCATCGGCATCCTGCGCTCCATCGACCGCTGCACCGTGAAGAAGGTGGTGCAGACCGGCCCCGACTTCGTCATCGAGGAAGTGGAAAACCTCGATGCCGACGCCCAGGCCCTGCTGATCCCGGCGCTGACCGCAGGCCCGGGCACGCGCATTCTCGGCAAGGACCTGCCGCTGGAGCAGACCATCGCCAACATGTCCGGCATCCTCGCCGAGCTGGGGATGAAGATCGAGATCGCCTCCTGGCGCAACATAGTGCCCAACGTCTGGTCGCTGCATATCCGCGACGCCCAGTCGCCGCTGTGCTTCACCAACGGCAAGGGCGCGAGCAAGGAGAGCGCGCTGGCCTCGGCGCTGGGCGAGTTCATCGAGCGGCTGAACTGCAACTTCTTCTACAACGACCAGTTCTGGGGCGAGGAGATCGCGGGCGCCGACTTCGTGCATTACCCCAACGAGCGCTGGTTCAAGCCGGGCCCGCGCGACGCGTTGCCGGAGGAGATCCTCGACGACTACTGCCTGGCCATCTACAACCCGGACGGCGAGCTGCGCGGCTCGC
This sequence comes from Pseudomonas sp. CAU 1711, assembly GCF_039888625.1. NCBI lineage: Bacteria > Pseudomonadati > Pseudomonadota > Gammaproteobacteria > Pseudomonadales > Pseudomonadaceae > Pseudomonas > Pseudomonas sp. CAU 1711. The sequence goes on along the minus strand of NZ_JBDQQT010000007.1, from coordinate 183,401 downwards.
ACCTGTACGACACCAACTCCGGCAACAAGGCGCGCGGCATCTGCTCGCTGCCCTTCGTGCGCCAGTCGGACGGCGAGACGGTGTACTTCCCGTCCAACCTGATCGAGAACCTCTACCTGTCCAACGGCATGAGCGCCGGCAACACCCTGGCCGAAGCGCAGGTGCAGTGCCTGTCGGAAATCTTCGAGCGCGCGGTCAAGCGCGAGATTCTGGAAAACGAGCTGGCCCTGCCGGACGTGCCGCAGGAAGTGCTGGCCAAGTACCCGGGCATAGTCGCCGGGATCAAGGGCCTGGAGGAGCAGGGCTTCCCGGTGCTGGTCAAGGACGCATCCCTGGGTGGCGAATTCCCGGTGATGTGCGTGACCCTGATGAACCCGCGCACCGGCGGCGTGTTCGCCTCCTTCGGCGCCCACCCGAGCTTCGAGGTGGCGCTGGAGCGCAGCCTCACCGAACTGCTGCAGGGGCGCAGCTTCGAGGGCCTCAACGACCTGCCGCAGCCGACCTTCGAGAGCCAGGCGCTGACCGAGCCGAACAACTTCGTCGAGCACTTCATCGACTCCAGCGGCGTGGTGTCCTGGCGCTTCTTCAGCGCCAGGGCCGACTACGAGTTCGTCGAATGGGACTTCTCCGGCCAGGGCGAGGACTCGAACCAGCAGGAGGCGGCGACCCTGTTCGGCATCCTCGAAGACATGGGCAAGGAGGTGTACATGGCCGTGTACGACGACCTCGGTGCCAACGCCTGCCGCATCCTGGTGCCGGGCTACTCGGAGATCTACCCGGTCGAGGACCTGATCTGGGACAACACCAACAAGGCGCTGATCTTCCGCTCCGACATCCTCAACCTGCACAGCCTGAGCGACCTGCGTCTGAAGAGCCTGCTCAAGAGCCTGGAGCAGTGCGAGGTCGATGACTACACCGATATCAGTACCCTGATCGGCATCGAGTTCGACGACAACACCGTCTGGGGCCAGCTGACCATCCTCGAACTCAAGCTGCTGATCTATCTCGCCCTGAAGAAGTTCGACGAGGCCAAGGCGCTGACCGAGGCCTTCCTGCAGTACAACGACAACAGCGTCGAGCGCGGCCTGTTCTACCAGGCGCTCAACGTGGTGCTGGAAGTGCAGCTGGACGACGACCTGGAGCTGGCCGACTATGAGGCCAACTTCCGTCGCATGTTCGGCGATGAACGCATGGATGCGGCCATAGGTTCGGTCAACGGCAGCGTGCGTTTCCATGGCCTGACCCCCACCAGCATGAAGCTGGAGGGCCTGGACAAGCACCTGCGCCTGATCGACAGCTACAAGAAGCTGCATGCCGCCAGAGCCAGGGCGGCCTCCGTCTAGCGGGGGCGGGGCGAGCGCGAGCCGTGACAGTGGCCACGGCTTGCGCCGATGGGGCGGGTTAGCCTCTGCCGGGCCGATATGGGTGGCAGCCGTCGCTTGCCCACTCGACCTCATCCACAGGGAAGAATCATGAACACAAGGAATGTCGCGTTTTGCGCCTTCAGCCTGTTGGCGCTGTGCCTGGCCGTGAATGCATGGGTCTGGCTTCTCTACCTGGGCACCCTCTGGCAAACCCAGGCGCTGGTCTCCCTGAGCGATCTGCTGCATAGCGTCGGCCCGCTGAAGACGGCCCTGACGGCCTTTGTGGTTCTGCTGGTGCCCGCGCTCCTGGCGGGCTTTCTCCTGCGCGACAGGCTGTCAATGGGGCCGCGCATCGCTATTCACGCTCTGCTGGGGGGCGTCTGCGGCCTGCTCTATCTGCTCTTCCTGTTCGGCCAGGTCCCGCTCTATGCCCTGCAGCAGGCGGCGCTCTATCTCGCTGCCGGCAGCCTGGCCGGCCTGGTCAACGGCGGCGTGCTGGAGCTGGCGCCCGGAGCGCACCGCCCGGCGCCGGATGACGTTTCCTGCCGGCGCCGCAAGCTGCTCGGCTCGCTGGGGCTGTTCGCCGGCGGGGCCGGGGCGCTGGGCTCGCTGTTCGGGCCCTGGCAGCTGTGGAAGAGGCGCAACGATTATCTCGATGTGGATATCAGCGGCCTGCAGGAAGGCCAGATGATGACGGTGGAACTGGCGAGAAAGCCCGTGTGGATTGTCCGCCGCTCGGCGCAAGCGCTGCGCCTGCTCGAGGAGCAGAACCCGCGCCTGCTCGACCCGCTGTCCGAGTCGTCGCAACAACCCGAGCAGGCACGCAACGCGCATCGCTCGTTGCGGCCGGAGTACTTCATCGCCTACGGCATCTGCACGCACCTGGGATGCATTCCCGAGTACCGGGCGCAGGACAGCGCCGGCCAGATGCCTTCCCCGTACCCCGGGCCACAGTTCTTCTGCCCCTGCCACGGCGGCGTCTTCGACCTGGCCGGTCGGGTCTACCAGAACATGCCGCCGCCCAGGAATCTGGAGGTGCCGGAGCACGAGTTCCTCTCCGCGCAGATCGTCCGCCTGCATGCCCCCTCGTTGGCGCAGGAGTGGCGTCGCTAGCGCCAGCGGCGATAATCGACAGGCGAGGGCTGCAAGAGGCATCGCGGCGCCTCGGTCGCCAGGGAGGAGCGACAAGGAGAAATAGGAATCTGACCCCCTTGCCAAGTTATTCAACCTGAACAAAGCTGTGACAGGTGTCGCACCAGTTAAGTGCGGACACATCGCCAATGCACACCTTTCGCTCACTGCCAGAGAGACGAAGCAGGCGGGCAGTTCCCCCGCCTTTCTGACAGGAAGTCATCCAGCTCCGCTAAGGAGGGCCGCCATGTCTGTTCAACGCCTGTTTTCCCTGATTTTTGCCGCCATCATTCTCTGCACCAGCCTGCTGGCGATTCTGGTCATCCTGATGATCCGCAATCAGGGCCAGCTGACCGAAAGCCAGGAAAATCGCTACCAGTCCTACCTGCTGGCCGATGAGCTGCGCCAGAGCTCCGATGACCTCACCCGCCTGGCGCGCACCTATGCGGTCAGCGGCGAGCCGCGCTACGAGGAGCAATACTGGCAAGTGCTGGATATCCGCAATGGCAAGCTGCCGCGCCCGCAGCAGTACGAACGGCTGTACTGGGACTTCATCGCCGCCGGCCAGCCGGTCACGCGTGGCACCGGTGAGACCGTGTCCCTGCTCGAACTGATGCGCCGCCAGGGTTTCAGCGAGGCCGAGCTGGCCAAGCTGGCCGAGGCCCAGGCCAATTCCGACCATCTGGTGCAGATCGAAACCGTCGCGATGAATGCCGTCAAGGGCCTGTTCGCCGATGGCCAGGGCGGTTTCACCCGCAAGGGCGAGCCCGACCTGGCCATGGCCAGCCGGCTGATGCATAACGCCGAATATCACCAGGAAAAGGCCAAGATCATGCGCCCGGTGGACGACTTCTACGCCCTGCTGGACCAGCGCACCGGCGCTGCCGTGGCCCACTATAGCCGCATAGGTGAGCGCTATATGGTCGCCGTCAGCACTGTGGTCGTGCTGCTGGTGGCGATCTCCGCGCTGGGCATAGTGGCGATCCGGCGCAAGGTCAGCGGCGCCCTGTTGCGCCTGAGCGACGAGGCCCGCAAGGTGGCCGCCGGCGAGCTGGGCGCCCATCACGACGGGCAAAGCAGTGGCGAGTTCGGCGTGCTCTCGCATTCCTTCGGTCAGATGGTCGGCAAGTTGCGGGAGATCGTCAGCAGTGTGGTGCATTCCAGCACCCAGCTGAGCGTTTCCGCCTCGCAGCTGACCAGCACTACGACGTCCACCCAGCACAACCTCCTGCAGCAGGAGCAGCACACCACCGAGGTGGCCGCCGCCATGGCCGAAATGGCCGCGACCGTGCAGGAGGTCGCCCGCCATTCGAGCCAGACCGCCGATGCCGCGCAGCGCGCCGATCAGGCCGCCAATAACGGGCAGCAACTGGTGGGGCAGATGGTCGGCTCGATCAGAGCCCTGTCCCAAGAGATCGACGATGCCGCCACTGTGGTGCAGGCCCTGGCTCAGGACACCGCCAACATCGGCGGCATCCTCGACGTCATCCGAGGCATCGCCGAGCAGACCAACCTGCTGGCGCTCAATGCCGCCATCGAGGCTGCGCGCGCGGGCGACCAGGGCCGCGGCTTTGCCGTGGTCGCCGACGAGGTGCGCTCGCTGGCCAAGCGCACCCAGGACTCCACCATGGAAATCCAGGGCATGATCGAGCGTCTGCAGAGCGGCGCGCAGAAGGCCGCCAGCGTCATGGGGCAAAGCCGCGTCCAGGCGGAGACGGGGGCCGACCAGGCCGTGGAGGCCGGGCATGCCCTGGATATCATCACCGCGGCCAACCGCGAGATCAGCGAAATGGCCATTCAGATCGCCAGCGCGGCCGAGCAACAGGCGGCCGTGGCCAATGACATCAGCCAGCGCATCGAGATGATCCGCGACCTGGCCAGCGACAACAGCGAAGGCTCCAACGAAGTCACCGAGGCCAGTCAGAGTCTCGCCGTGCTGGCCGAGCGCCTGCATGCCCAGGTGCGCCACTTCAATCTGGGTACGGGCTCCAGCTGAGCGCGGCGCTCCCGGCATGACGCAGCCTGTCCATGGCAGGCTGCGCTGTGGCAGCGCCGCGCAAGCCCGCATGAGATGCCCGTCTCAGGCCGGCTGCGGCGTGCGCTCAGGCTGCAACTCGCGCTGCAGCTGTGCCACCAGGCCATCGACCTGGCCCAGGGCGCGGGCCACCGACGCGGCCAGCAGCTCGCCGCCGACTTCCTGACCCTCGATCGCGATCTGGTGCACCCGGGTGATGCCGATGAAGCCCAGGGCGGTGATCAGGCTCGGCTCCAGATGATTCATGTGCGCCAGATCGCCGTCGGCATCGAAGCCGATTCCGCCCCTGGCCGCGAGGATCACGGCATGTCGCGGACGGTCCGCCAGCAGGGGGATGTAAGGGTCGAGCAGGTTGCTCTCGTCGAAGTCCACGGTTCTGCCGGTGCGCACGATCTGGTCGATCCAGGCCTTGAGCGCGGCCGGCATGCCGAAGTTGTACAGCGGCGCGCCGATCACCAGCACGTCCGCCGCCAGCAGCTCGTCGACCAGCAGGTCGCTCTCCGCCAGCGCATCGCGCATCCAGGGCTCGCGCTGCTCCTCGGCGGTGAAGGAGGCGGCGATCCAGTCGTGATCGATGATGGACGGCGGGTTCCGGCCGATGTCGCGGTAGGTGACGCTGTCCTGGGGGCGGCGCGCCCGCCACTGGCTGACGAAGCGCTGGCCCAGGTTGCGGCTGTGGGAACCGTGCGGGTCCTTGCCGGCGAGGCCGGGACGGGCGCTGGCGTCCAGATGCAGGATGTGCGGCATGTCGAGTCTCCTTATCTAAGTTGAATTCATCTATAACTCGCGACAGACTCAGGCTAAGTTCGGTCTTTACGGACGACAAACGATGATTATTTTTCGCTACGACTGAGAGAAACTCATCTATGGCTCAGCGTTGGTTACCCTCGCTCTCGGCCCTGCGGGCCTTCGAGGCGGCCGCCCGCCACGAGAGCGCCAAGCAGGCGGCGGAAGAACTCTCGGTGACCGCCACGGCGATCAGCCACCAGATCCGCGCGCTGGAAGAGTCGCTCGGCGTGCCGCTGTTCCTGCGCCGGCCGCGCCGGCTCGAACTGACCGCCCAGGGGCGCGAGCTGCAGCAGACTCTGGAGAGCGCGTTCGACAGCATCAGCGCCACGGCCAGGCGCCTCAGCGCGCGGCCCTGGCGCCAGGCGATCACCCTCAGCACCACGCCGGCCGTGGCGGTGCGCTGGCTGCTGTCCTGGGTGTGCCTGCTGCGCGAGTCCCATCCGGACATCGACCTGCGCATCCATGCCTCGCACGAGCCGGTCGCGCTGGATGGCGTCACCGCGGACATCGCCATCCGTTACGGCGACGGCCGCTGGCCGGGGCTGGTGGCGGAGAAGCTGTTCGACAACACCTTCATCCCGGCCTGCAGCCCGCTGCTCGGCCTGCACGATGTGGCCGAGCTGCCCAGGCACTCGCTGATCCACTTTCGCAATGCGGCCATCGTCCCGGCTCCCATCGATTGGGCCCTGTGGCAGAAGCAGGCCAGGGTGCCGGGGCTGGATGTCGGCGCCGGGCTGGTGTTCTCCGACGAGACCCACGCCGTCTCTGCCGCCATCGGCGCGCAAGGCGTGGCGCTGATGAGCCGCCAGCTGATCGAGGACGAGCTGAAGGAGGGGCGCCTAGTGCAGCCATTCGGCCCGGAGCTGGAGGGCAAGCCGTTCTTCCTGGTGTATCCGGAGAGCCGCAAAAACGATCCGGCCATCCGGGCCATTCGCGACTGGGTGATGGCGGTGCCGGGAGGGATCTGCACGCTGTAGATCACGCCCGCTTCTTCCTTGAGGGCCGCTTGCCTGGCGCTGGTGCGTGCGCCACTCGGCTGGTGCTCTATGCTGGTTAAGAACCTGTTGAAGGTGGCCATGCGTCGCCCACAACAGGCCGGGACGCGGCGTCTCGGAAGCCGCTTGCGGCTAACGCGCTCAGTGCGGCCGAGGGGCGAGCGAAGCGAGTCATGCTCATTGACCACCTGTAAACCCGAGTACGAGCCCGGTGCTCTGCTCGCCTGTTTGCAGGGGCGCCTGGCTCTGGCTTGGCTCCAGTGCGCAAGACCTTGAACAGATTCCAAGGAGTCTGAACGGCTGGCGGCTCGATATGCGATTTCGACTCTGGCGGTGGCCGGTGCTGTTATTGCTGGTGGTTGTCTGTGCGGTTTTCGCAGAGGAGCAGGTTGTCCGTTACCCAAGGCCCGAGACGGACTTCGACAAGCGCACCGAATACCCGCTGAAGCTCCTGCAGCTGGGCCTGGAGCGGGCCGGGCAGCGTCATGTCCTGCGGCCAACCCAGCAGATCATGAACCAGGGCCGCGCCCTGCAACAGCTGAAGCTGGGGCAGGGCGTGGATGTGGTCTGGAGCATGACTTCCCAGCAGCGCGAGCAAGACCTGCTGCCTGTGCGCATACCCATCTACAAGGGCCTCATCGGGTGGCGCATCTTCCTGATCAACGAAGCAGACCGGGAGCGCTTCGAGAGGCCGATGACGCTGTCGGACCTGCAACAGTATCGCCTGGTCCAGGGCCATGACTGGCCGGACACCAGCATCCTGCGCGCGAACGGCTTCCAGGTGACGGGCTCGGCCAGCTACCAGGCCATCTTCGAGATGCTGGCGTACAAGCGGGTCGACCTGTTTCCGCGCTCCATCGTGGAAATCTGGGCGGAGCAGGCGGCTCATGCCGAGCAGGGCATTGGCGTGGAGGGAACCAAGCTGCTCTATTACCCGACGGCCTTCTATTACTTCGTCGCTCCAGACAATCCGGCGTTGGCACAGACCATCGAGCGGGGGCTCAACCTGGCGATAGAAGATGGCAGCTTCGAGCGGCTCTTCCAGCACTACCATGCCGAACTGCTGGCCCGGGCCAGGCTCGATCAGCGCCAGGTCTACCGGCTGGAGAACCCGATACTGCCCGCCGCCACCCCTCTGCAGCGTAAGGAGCTGTGGTATCGAGGCTACTGATTGCGCGAGGCGGCCGCGCAATGGCGTGGAACGCTAAGCGGTCCCTTTCTTCCAGTCTTTGGTGCAGCGCCGGCCGAATGCCCGGCTTACCTGTTCGCCACGGTGCCGCTACGGCTCGACAGCCTTTTCAATACCGCCTGCTCGCTCAGCCTGAAGATCAGGTAGAAGGCCATGGCCAGCAGCGCCTTCAGGGTGAGTTGGATGAACTGCAACAAGCCGCCACTCATCAAGGCCAGCCAACCGTGCTTGACGATAAAGGCCGCATTGCTGCCGATCAGCCTCACTAGGTCGATGGTGAAGTAACCGAAGGCCAGGAAGCTTGCCGTCATCAGCAGGAAACTCAGCACCGGATGCTGGTGCAACCACCGATAAAGCGAGTTTTCTGCGGGCATAGTCACTCCGTCGAAATGGCAGCCTGTCTGGGCGGGATCGCCGTTGGCGCGGGCGCATGGGGGGACAGGAAATGTAGCTTAAGCGGCAGGAAGGCATGCCCGATGTCCGGGCATAAGCCAGTCCGGGTGCGCAGCGTATTTCACCGCTTCTCACTCCCCCTAGTAGCCATAATCCGACAGCGCATTGCCACACCCGTCCGGATAGAGCTCCATCGCCACCGCTCGGTGGAAGCTTGATCTGCTCAGTGGCTCAGAAATAAACCTTTCCCGAATGGCAGAACCCGCGCAACCGGGGTGAAGCACCCTGTAAACAGCAGCGACACGAAAACTCTTCAAAGCCCTGCTGCCCTTGTAGGAGAGGTCCCGGCCGCAATACAGGCAGCGCCAAAGCAACAGTCGCGGCCAAGGCCCCTCCGGCGAGAAGCAAGAGCTGATTGGATGTCGCTTGTGGCTCCGTTCTGTGTGAGTGGCTGCCATGTACTTCAGCAACCTGTTGACCGCAGTAGGCCGACCAGGCAATCGCTCCCGCCGCCCGCGGCGGCTAACCTGCAAGCGAAATAACGCCCGGCGCCGGCGGTAGTGCTCCGCGACCCGCACCATCCGCTCGGGGAGAGGGGGAAACAACAGTTTCTCTGGGCCATCGGTCCTCTCCGGCCCGCGCAGGTAGCAAGTGAACAACTTTACGGCGCAGGCCGTGCGTTGCGGCGGTCCCGGGCGGGGAGCGGGATGCCCGCTCACTCGTCCGGTGTGATCGGGTCGGGCACCCGGTTACTCACCGAGGGGATGGTCTGCAGGTAGGCATAGATGGCCGCCAGGTCGCTGTCGGTCATGTTCCGGTACACCTGAACCGGCATGGGGGGCAGCACCGGGCGCCCACGTCCCAGGTGGCGGCCCGTGCGGATGGTCTCGATGAAGTTGCGCTCGGTCCACTTACCCAGGCCGGTCTCCTTGTCGGGCGTCAGGTTCGCCGTGAAACTGACGCCCCAAGGCCCGGCCCAAGCGGTGTTGCTGGCCGCGCTGATGACCTGCCAGGGCCCCTCGGGCAGCTTGGGCACGGGCGGCATCTGCAGCGACTGGGGGTGGCCGGACAACGCGCGGCTCATGTCCGGGGCCGGGCCGTCCGGGCCCATCGCCCAGGGCGTGTGGCAGTCATGGCAGCCCGAGGTTTCGACCAGGTATTTGCCGCGGGCCACGCCGCTGGAAGCGCCCTCGGCGCTGGCGTCGCTCGCCGCCAGCGCACCGCCGGTGAAGCCGATCAGGTACAGCAGCGAGGCGCTGCGAAGAACCGAGCGTACAGTTCTCATGGTTTTTGCTCCTGTAGATGGGGAAGTTCATGCACGATCCAGCGCTCGATCAGAGCGTTGGCTTGGGTATCCGTCCGCGCCGTGCCGAGCGGAGGCATTTGCAGTACCGGATTGCGGGAACGCATGCGCAGCAGAAGCAGGCTGCGCGCCGCGTCGCCGGGAACGATGCGGGTGTCCAGGTTCTTCAGGCGTGCATCGCTCGAGCGGCCCACGGTGGTGCGCAGGCTGTGTTCGGTGTCGGCGGCCGAGCCGGTGCCCTGGGTCAGGCTCAGTTCCAGCAGCGCCAACGGCCCGGTGGCGTTATGACAGTGCCCGCAGTTGCCGTGCAGATAGCCCAGCGCGGCCCGCTCGGTCGGCGAGCGGGCCTCGATGCGCGGCGGCCGGTCGATCAGGGCCTGCGGCAGGTTGCGCAGCAGCCCGCGCGTCAGCAGCCCCTGCAGGTCGATCACATCCGCAGCGGGGCTTTCGGCGTGCGGTGCCTGGGCATCCCGCTCAGGCGATAGTTGCAGGGCGCTGAACCCCAGCACAGGGGTCGGTCCGGCCTCGTGGCAGGCACGGCAGTCGTCGCGCGAGGGCACGGCATAGCGCCCTGCCGGCGCCGCAGCGACGCTCAGCGAGGCGCCTGCGGCCGGCGCCAGCGTCGCGTCCAGGCCGTCGGCCTGCCAGATATAGGTGGCGTAGCGCCAGGCACCGTCCGCCAGCCGCTCGATAAAGCGCGTCTCTACGGGCCGGCCGCCTTGGGCGAACTCCTTCCACAGCCGCGTGCCCACGGGGAAAACCCAGGCATCCGGGGCCGCTGCGTCGATGACCGAGCCCGGCGGCACTGCCAGCCAGCGGCGCTTTACGGCACCGTCGGACCACAGCGGGTACTGCGGCGAGAAGGCCAGCAGGCCGGGTGCGATTGAGTGGGAGTCGGGTGCGAACAGCCCGGTGTCGCTGAGGCGCGCCGGTGGCTCGGCCGGCGGTTGCGCCAGGCCGGTGGCCGGCGCGAGCTCGAGTGCCACAACCAGCGCAGCAAACCAGCCGAACAGCCCGCTGTGCCGCCGCGGCGGAGTGGCCAGCAGCGCGCCGTCACGCCGAGCGCCATCGGCTCCGACAACTCTGCACGGGTTTGGACTCATCACCGCGTTCTCCGCACTCATCCGCTGGGCCGGCCAGCGTGGCCGGGTGGGCGCACTTTATGGGCACGCGGCAGAGGGATAAACGGCGATACACTGAATGGATGATTCGGTGATTCGGAACAATGAGATGGACCAGCTGGCTTGCATGCGGATCTTCGTGAGGGTGGTCGAGCACGGCGCCTTCGTCCGGGCCGCCGACAATCTGAATATGTCCCGCGCTTCGGTCACCACCGCCGTCGCGCAATTGGAGCAGCATCTGGGCGTGCGCCTGCTGAACCGCACGACGCGGCGCCTCGGCCTGACCGAGGAGGGCCGCGCGTTCTACCAGGACTGTGTGCGCATTCTCGGCGAGATCGCGGAGGCCGAGGACAACCTGTCCAGCGTGCGCGCCCAGCCTCGCGGTCGTCTGCGGGTATCGGTGGCGCAATCGTTCGTGCACCTGGCGTTCTTCTCGAAGCTGGCGCAGTTCATGGCCAGCTACCCCGACCTCTCGGTGGATGTGATCACCACCGATCGCCTGGTCAACCTCGTCGAGGAAGGCATCGACTGCGCCCTGCGCAGCGGCAGAGTCCCGGCAGACGCCGACCTGGTGGCGCGCAAGCTGACCAGCGTCCGCTGGCTGACTTGCGCCGCCCCCAGCTATCTCGCCGGGCGCACTGCGCCGCAGAGCATCGCCGACCTGAGCCAGCACGATTGCATCCAGTTCGTCTCGCCCTCGACCCGACGCGGATGCGACTGGCAGTTCGATGACAACGGCAAGCCGGTCGCCTTCACGCCTCAAGGCCGACTACGCCTGACGTCCCTGGACGCCACCATCTCCGCGGCGACCGCTGGGTTGGGGGTGGCCTACGTGCCCGAGCCGCTGGTGCATGACGCCATTCTCGGCGGCCAGTTGCTACCCTTTCTTACCGAGCATGCGGTCGAGGCACTGCCGCTGGTGCTGGTCTATCCCGGCAACCGCTACCTTCCGGCGAAGGTGCGCGCCTTCGCGGAGTTCTTCGAGAAGGCCTACCCGCGGGAGGGCTCGTGGCCGACCGTCGTCTCTGCTGCGGAAAAGCCGGCGGCGAAAACAGCAGGCGCCCAGTAACAGGTGGAGGGCAGGGGCAGAGCCCAGATCATCTCGATGCGGGGGCGGGGCACCCCGTCATATCCGCAAGACATACGCCCGCAAGCCCTGCGAAGCCCACTGCCTACAGGCCAGCCCGGTCGATATACCATGACCGGGATGTCGCGGTGTCTTGAGAGCGCCCCCTCTCCCGCCGGGAGAGGGGCTGGGTATCGCCTACTCGTTGCCTGGCCCCTCACCCCGACCCTCTCCCAGAGGGAGAACAACATCCGCGGTGCCGACTCAATCAAAGTTCGGCCGAGCGCGATGTCGCTAAGTGAACAGCATTATGGCCAGCCCCAGCATGATGGCGATGCTGCTGAGCGGGCTGCACCAGCACGCCTCAGCCACTCTGGGGCTACACTGCCAGTGATAAGAAAAAGTGCCGTTGACGGCCACAAACGGAGGCACCGTTCCGTGCACCTGTACCGGGTAGTCCGCATGCTGGTTGTAGTCTTGCTGGCCGGTCTGAGCCCTGATGCCTGGCCACAACCGGGGCCGATCGAGATTACTCCAGCGTCCAAGATCCAGGCCCACTTCGAGTTCTGGGAGGACGTCACGGGCGAAGCCTCGATTGAGCAGGTGGCAACCCTGCCGGACGAACGCTGGTCGCTGGTGCCCGAGGGCCGCGCCACATTCGGCCTGACCCAATCGGCCTACTGGCTTCGATTTTCGGTCAAGAACCGAACCCCGATACACCAGAACCTGATTGCCGAACTGGCTTACTCACAGCTGGACGATGTGACTTTCCACGTATTCGATGAAGACGTCGAAGTCAAAACGCTCAAGACGGGTGACAGCCAGGCTTTCTACCCACGCGATGTGGACCATCCGAGCATTCTGTTGCGCGTGTCGCTGGCCCCCGATGAGGTGAGGACCCTATTTGTCCGCGTAGCGACGAACGGGACCATGGTCATCCCCCTGATGATCTGGCGCGAGCAAGCGTTTTTCGAGTCCGCCGCCTACGAGCTCAAGCTGCACTTTTTCTACTACGGCAGCATCTGCGTCATCATCCTGATCAATCTCGCCGTATTCCTCAGCCTGCGCGAAAAACTGTACCTCTACTACGCGCTCGCCCTGGTGGGCTACCTGCTGTTTTTTGCCTCGATCAAAGGGTTCAGCTTTCAACACCTGTACCCAAGCATGCCGCAGCTGCATGCCAAGATTCTGCTGGTCTCGATACCTGCTCTGGCACTGTTTTCACTGCTGTTCTGCCGGGAGTTCCTGAACACCCGCGTCAACACGCCGAGGCTGGATAAGCTACTGATCGGGATGATGATTTTTGAGTCGCTGTTTCTCCTCTCCGCCCCTTTTCTGGATTATTTCCAGGGCATTCAACTGGCTTCGTTCTCAGCCATCTTCTTCTTCTCGCTGCTGCTGGTCGCCGGTCCGATAGCCTGGGCAGCCGGCGTGCGGGCCGGGGTATTCTTTACCCTGGCCTGGACGCCCTTGACGATTGGCGTCATGGCCACGGCCGGTAGAGCGCTTGGCGTCTTCCCTGAAAACTTCTTCACGGAAAACGCGATGCAGATGGGCTCAGGCATCGAAGCCTTTATCCTGACCCTGGCGCTGGCAGACCGTCTCTATCGGGAGCGTGAAGACAAGATCATCGCCCAGGCGGCCAGCTTGCAGGAGGCGCAATCCCGAAATATCGCCCAGAAACAGCTCACCGAGGCACTGACCCATGACCCGGTGACCGGTCTGCCTAACCGCAACCGCTTTGAGTTGATGGTGGATCAACAACTGCAAGAACACCCCGAGCGCCACTACATGGTGGGCTTGGCCCGTATTTCCCGCCTGGATGACATCAACCGCACCCTGGGCCTGGCCAGAAGCGAATGGGTGATGAAATGCGTGGCGCGGCAGATGACAGAGTTGGCCGCCGGCTTGCCCTTCATCCAGGTCACGCTCGACGACCAAGGCCGCGAAGAACGTGTGTACCACCTTTCAGGCGACTGCTTCTGCCTGCTGGTGGACATGGAGAAGGCCGAAAACAACTTTGCAGCGCTCAACCGCGCGCTCAGACAACTGGCCGAACCCTTGCAGCTGGACCACCTTGCCATCGAGCTACAACCGCGCTTCGGTGCAGCCGCCTACCCCCAGCATGGCCAATCGGCTGCCGAGCTGATTCGTAACGCCCATGTCGGCATGGAAATCGCGCCTCGCAGCGGCAATGAAACCGGCATCTACTCACGCAAGTACGATATCTACAGCGAGAGCCGCCTGACGCTCATGGCCGACCTGCGCAATGCCCTGCAGCAGGGACGGCTGGCGCTGCATTACCAGCCCAAACAGAACATTGCATCCGCACAGATCGATGGCGTAGAAGCCCTGGTACGCTGGCACCACGCCGAGCGTGGCTGGGTAAGCCCAGCCAATTTCATCCCCCTTGCAGAAGAAACGGGCGTGATCACCCAGCTCACCCACTGGGTCATCCAGCAGGCCACACAGGACCTGGCAGACCTGCGCCAGACAAACCCGGCGCTAACCGTGGCGGTCAACCTGTCGGCACGTGACCTGGAGTCTGCCGACCTCAAGGGCGTATTGGAAATGGCGCGCCAGCACCACCGACTGCCGGCCAGCGCGATCACCCTGGAGATCACCGAAACAGCGGCAATGCGCGACCCCGAAAACAGCCTGCAGGCGCTCAATGGCCTGGCCGCGCTGGGATACAAAATCTCCATCGACGATTTTGGCAGCGGCTACTCCTCCCTCTCCTACCTCAAGCAACTCCCCGCCGCGGAACTCAAGCTGGATCGCTCGCTGATTCATGACATCTGCACCCGCGAAAACGCGGATGTCATCGTCACGACAACCATCCAGATGGCTCACAGCCTCGGCTATCGCGTGGTCGGCGAAGGGATAGAAAACGGCGAAACAGCCAAGCGCCTGAAAACAGAACGCTGCGACTTCATACAAGGCTTTTGGCTGTGCAGGCCCAAGCCGATCGATGAGCTTAAACAGTGGCTTGTTGAATTCGATAAAGCAGATTGGATAGCTCAGTACGAATCAGCGGAGTCGCTGAAAAAGACTTCCTGATTTTGGCTACTCCCCGCCGAGCTTTCCGCTGAAGCTGTTGCGCAGGCGAATGTGGCAGCTCGTCTTGGCGTTGGCCCGGGACATCGTTCCCCGTAAGCGCTCCCTAAACCCCGCCTGCTGCCGATGGAGGTTAAGTGACGTTCCGCGCATCTCGTGGAGTTCGTCTCGGGATGCGCAAGATTTTGCGCATGGGGCCTGGAGTAGGATTTGCCCGAACCTACAAGGAGGTAGCCCATGAGCGGAAAGCCTGCTGCTCGACAGACCGATCCAGTTGCCTGCCCCGTGCCGGGACATGGCACCAACCCCCTGGTTACGGGATCGCCGAACGTACTGATGGATGGCCTGCCGGCCGCCCGCCTGTCCGACACATCCGCCTGCGGCAGTGCGGTGGTGGGGGCGGTTGCCAGTACGGTGTTCATCAACGGCCTGCCCGCCGCGACGCTGGGTAGTACGGGGGACCACGGCAGTGTGATCGTGGCAGGGTCGGGAACGGTGATCATCGGTAGTGGCGGCGGAGGCGCGGTTTTCACCCCGGTGTCACCGCTGTCCATCGCCTCTGCTGTCATTGGCCAGGCCGGCCCGGCACTGCTGGCCGAGCAGGCCGATGCGATCTTCAATGACCGATTCGTGTTGATCGACAGCAGGAGCGGGAAGCCACTGGCCAACCGGAACTACGCCATCAGGCGCGAGAATGGTCAGCTGGAGTATGGCCAGTCTGACGAGCAGGGGCTGACCGCACTCGTCTCCTGCGCCACGCATGCCGAAACCATTGAAATCTATGTGGAGGACTGAGCATGGAAGTCGATGCGATCGTGTTGCCAAACGGCAACACCGCCAAGCTGGCGGCGAAGCCAACACTGACGCCTGTCGCAGATCAGAACCCCAAGCCCGTTGAATTGAAGAATTGCCGAGCGATCGCGTTCTTCATTGGTGGAGCCGGGGATAAAGAGTCCTACTACTTTGCAGGGCCCTATAAGAACATTACCTATGCTCAGGATCCATTTAATCGAAGAATGGAGGCTGCGGGTAAGGGGAAGCTGTTTAGATCCATTTATCGCGGGTATAACGAAGTTCGTGGTAGCTCCGATATCAAGAGGCATGTGGTTGCTCACATCCCTGATAAGGCCACTCCAGTCTACATCGTGGGGCATAGTCTGGGTGGCTGGAATGGCGCGCATTTGTCGAACCTGCTTGCAGGTGATGGTTATCGAGTGGAAATGCTGATTACGCTCGACCCGGTAGGCGAGGGAGCCTTGGTATGGCTAGGTTCAGATATCCATTACAGCAAACCGGAGCCTAAAAGCGGGTATTGGATAAACGTACGTGCCGAACCGTCTGTGCCCGATCCATCAGACTCCGTAGCCGAGTTTGGGGAAAAGTGGTCGGTGCATAGCGGGCCGGATATAAACTGCGTGATGAATGTCAATCATGCTAACGCCTGGGGTATGTTTCTCAACCCTATTCAGGGCGAGATGTCGGCGGCGGATTATATGTATGAATCAGTCATTAGTTACATGGTGGGTTGATATGAAGTGGCTGTCTTTGTTTACGCTTTTCATGCTGTGCTCCGCATGTGCTAAAGAGCATGGTAAGCCGATTGCCAATCTCACCTATCTGGATGTCTCTGGTACGGAAGATGGGTTTTATGACTTGAGCTTTAGCTCAGATGTTGATCTTCTGAGTCTCTTCAGGCCTGGGGAGGGATTTGTGGGAGGGTGGTTGAAGTGTGCTTTGGCCGGAGACACGGATTTTTCCGTCGAGAATGTGATGCAACAGTCCGGCTATGGCCCTCTGGAATCAGTCGAGTCCGGCTATTCTGGTAGTGGCTTTCCCTTCGTTGCCTCACTTTCTTTTCGCGAGACGGATGCAGATGGTGCATCTAGCCGTCCACTGAGTGGCAGCGAGGTTAGCGTTCTGCTAGCGGGTAAGCAGGATATTCCCTGTAGATATGTGGCGACGATATTTGGCGCTAAGCCCTATTACTCAGGCACTTTGATGATGCCGGTGAGGGATATTTTGCGTGAGGTTCACAGGTAGAGGTTTCGCATCTGTGATCCTGCTGTGATTTCTGTTCTATATGTTCAACTGCAGTTTCTTCTGTTGATCGTTACCACGCGGAGCGTGGGAACGATCAATGCGCGGAGCGCAGAGAAAAGCCATCAGGCAACCCGGATGTCGGGGGGGGCTTTCTCTTTGGTTGCTTTCTCTTGAGCACGAAAGAGAAAGTGACTCGCCATAAAGGCGAAAGAGGAAGATTTGTTCGGCGCATTGGCTTGGAAAATAAGTCTGTCCCCTTTTCCGTTTTCCGGAGTTTTCGTGCCGCTGCTTGTTTTCGCGTTGGCTGGGGCAGTGGTTCCGCCCTGCTGGGCGGGTCACTTTTGCCAGTCGCGGCAAAAGTAACCAAAAGCGCTTGCCCCCGACATCCGGCCCCGCCTGCGGCGGGGTTCCCTCACTCCATCATTGCTCCAGGGGCCGGCGTACAAGGGCCGTCCTGGCCCTTTACGCCTCTCGCCGCATCCATGCGGCTCGCTCCCTTCCACAACGATTGCGTTCGGCCTCCTGAAGGGGGCGGGGGAGTTGCCTGAAAGTTCGGTGTCTTTCCCAAAGGAATGAGAGAGCCCTGACTGTAGGAGCGAGCTCTGCTCGCGAAGCTTTCTGCGGGGTCAAATTCGCGAGCAGAGCTCGCTCCTACGGAGTCAGCGAAGCCAAGAAAAACCACCAAGCAACTCGGAGCCCGAGTCCCCGTCAGTAGGCCGAGTGGAGGTGTTGCGCAGGGGGACGCGAGGCAGGACGCCGAGCGAGGAGCGATGGGACAGGGACGTCCCATCGTGACGGCCCCCGGAGCGGCACCGGAAGGAGGGAAGTCTGGCGGCGCAGCCGCCAGACCCGGATGTCGGGGGGCCCTTCTCTTTGGTTACTTTCTCTTGGGCACGCAAGAGAAAGTGACTCGCCGTAAGGGCGAAAGGGGAGAATTCGTTCAGCGTATTAGCTAAGAAAATAAATCTGTCCCCAATATCCGCGGATGTCGGGGTGCCCTTCTCTTTGGTTACTTTCTCTTGGGCAAACAAGAGAAAGTGACTCGCCGTAAGGGCGAAAGGGGAAATCTCATTCAGGGCATTGGTTTAGAAAAATAAATCAGTCCCCTTCTAATTTTTGAAGCGTGCTGCTATTGCTTGGGTCGCTCTAAATCCCTCGACTTTTATAGTTGAAGAGCCTTCTCGTGTGTATACGGTATCCGCGATGTCGGACACATCTTGTTGTACAGGAATCCAAATGCAGATTATCGAGTTTCCGCGATAGTCAATGCAGTCAATTGTTCCGAGTATTGCGGATCGAAGAGGTTCGCTCAGTCTTGATTTAGAGAAGTGTTCAACGATTTTTCTTTTGTAACCCTCTATATCGAGCTTTGTGTGTGGTAGCTCTCTTTCAATGCCGACAACATATCTGCTGCCTACTCGGAGAGCCTCAACTTTATCAAGCTCAAGTATTCTGTCCGCTTGCTGTACGTCATCCGCCACCCCGATGAATATTGCGCCGGATGAGTCGGGGCCTGCGTTTGCAATTCCGCAGGCTGTCTCAACTAGTCTATCCAGTAGCCCTTCGTTCAACGTTCGGTTTGCGTCTAATGAAACCAACCCTTGTTTGCACTCATAAGTCGCTGTTTCTATTTTGGAACGACGAAGAGCATTCTCGAAACGAATAGCAAGGCCGGCACCTTGCTGGGCAATACCAGGTCGTTGTTCTTCAAAGTAACGCTGGATTAGTCCTTTTGTTACTGCAATATTTTGTGTCCTTGGGATGGAGCGAATTTGTCCAGCGGCAACGTGTAAGCGGCCTTGGAGGTTTTGCAGTGCCGCCATTATGCCAGCGCTGTCAAACGGAGATTTTCCTTCCTTAAAGCAAAGCTCGTAAAACGCCATGAAGACTGCATAGAATCCGGTTTTAATTGGGTTGGCGCCTGCTTCGGGGTGAATGGTGCGACGCAAGGCGTTTGGTGCGCTGTCTATGAACTCGATGGTTTCTCTGATTACAGAGATTGTAGTGATAATTGCGTTCTTAAGGGCATCTGCACCATATGCGTGTATTCTTGCGTTTATTGACCGGAAGGCTTCGGTGTCGGGAGAGTAATATTCATCTAGTGCTGAACCACTAAATCCAAAAGGTTCATCCTCTAGGATGGATATTGCTAGATCGGCAATAAACTGTTCGTCCTCTGCCTCTCTTAGTTGATTTTTTCTTAATACTCCCTGCTTGCACCAGAATGTATTCTCTGCGTGAACTCCATAGGAAAGATCATCCCCGTTTATATCTATGCTGATCTCTGGCATTGCAGAGAGGTTTAAGAAGTTTGCGGATGCGTCACCTCTGAGTTCGGCTGCTACTTCTCTAATGAAGTTGGCGAATGGAGAAATTATGCCTGCTTGCCGCTTTTCTTGTGCGCTTAATTGGCGGCCATATGCATTGATTCGGCCGAATACTTCGTTAACCGCGTTGGGGTCGACGGCCGGGAATTCAGTTACGGCAAAGGTGTACTCTAAAAGGCGAGCGCAGGAGTCGTCATCTAATAGGTTTTCTTGATTTTGGTGAGCGGTTATTTGCCCGCGCTCAGCAAGTTGCTTTGCTCGTGCTAGTTGCTCTACGTTGAAGTATTTGTCATTAGAGCTAAATATGTTTTCAATGTAAGAAAATACAGCATTTAAGCGCTGCATTCCGTCAATTATTTCGTATGTCTTATTTCCTTCTTCGTCGGTGTTTGTTGCAAGAAGGATTAAAGGTATTGGATAGCCTTGGAGAATGCTGTCGATTAGTTTTCTCTTTTCGTCAGTGGTCCAAACTAGCTTTCTTTGGTATTGCCGATTAACTATAAAGTTTCCGTCGGTATACTCTCGATAAGCTTCTTGGATACTCATCCCTCTTGGCGTTACGCTCATGGTTCCCTCAACATCGAAATTAAAGAAAAAGCCCCGCACTAGGCGGGGCTTTTAGTTTCTCTCGCTACCCCGAACATCCATTCTCAGGCAAAGCGCTTTCTAATCTGTCCTAACGGTCTAGACCCAGGCATCAATCCCAGCTCAACGCACCACCAGTCTGATACTCGATCACGCGAGTCTCGAAGAAGTTCTTCTCCTTCTTCAGGTCCATGATCTCGCTCATCCACGGGAACGGGTTGCTCGCCCCCGGATATTCCTCTTTCAGACCGATCTGCGTCAGACGACGGTTGGCGATGAACTTGAGGTAGTCCTCCATCATCGCCGCGTTCATGCCCAGCACGCCGCGCGGCATGGTGTCACGCGCGTATTCGATCTCCAGCTGGGTACCCTGCAGGATCATCTGGGTCGCTTCGTCCTTCATCTGCGCGTCCCACAGATGCGGGTTCTCGATCTTGATCTGGTTGATCATGTCGATGCCGAAGTTCAGGTGCATGGACTCGTCGCGCAGGATGTACTGGAACTGCTCGGCGGTGCCGGTCATCTTGTTGCGGCGGCCCATGGAGAGGATCTGGGTGAAGCCGCAGTAGAAGAAGATGCCTTCCAGTACGCAGTAGTAGGCGATCAGGTTGCGCAGGAACTGGCGGTCGGTTTCCGGGGTGCCGGTTTCGAAGCGCGGGTCGGAGATCGAGCGGGTGTATTTCAGGCCCCAGGAGGCCTTCTTCGCCACGCTGGGGATCTCGTGGTACATGTTGAAGATCTCGCCTTCATCCATGCCGAGGGACTCGATGCAGTACTGGTAGGCGTGGGTGTGGATCGCTTCCTCGAAGGCCTGGCGCAGGATGTACTGGCGGCACTCGGGGTTGGTGATCAGGCGGTACACGGCCAGCACCAGGTTGTTGGCCACCAGGCTGTCGGCGGTGGAGAAGAAGCCCAGCGAACGCTTGACGATGCGGCGCTCGTCTTCGGAGAGGCCGTCCTTGCTCTTCCACAGGGCAATGTCGGCGTTCATGTTCACTTCCTGCGGCATCCAGTGGTTGGCGCAACCATCCAGATACTTTTGCCAGGCCCAGTCGTACTTGAACGGCACGAGCTGGTTGAGGTCGGCGCGGGCGTTGATCATCTGCTTGTCGCCGACGTGTACGCGGGCGGCGGAGCCTTCCAGATCGTCCAGACCTTCCTGGATATCCAGGTCATTGAGCGCTTTTTTAGCGCGGGCCACGGCGTCGGAGTCGTCGGCCGATACGGCGCGGGCCTGCTCGACGGAGCCGGCGGCGTCGTCGTCCAGTTGATCGGCCGCGGCGCCGACTACGGCGGCTGCGGCTTTGGCGGGGGCCGCTTCGGCGGCGTCTTCCTTATCGAATTCGTCCCAGCTGAGCATGGTGGTCTCCTGCTTGGTGCTTACGGCCACAAATTGGCGGCCTGTATGAATGTCCAGTGATTCTGATTATGTTCCGTTGCGGTGTGCACGCAAGGGTCAAACGCTGCCACCCGACTGGTGGCGCCCAGGCCCGCGTGGGCGGGCGAGGGGAGGGCTGGCGCTGGGCCGGGGTCCCTCACCCCTGGCCCCTCTCCCGGGGGGAGAGGGGAAGCAAGCGGTTCGAGTGGCTTGTGGCTTCTTGCTGTTACCAGGCCACTCGGTGCGAGCGGTTTGCAGAGCGAGGCAGCGCTAGGCGCCCGGTAGGGTGGAGCCCCTGAGCGTGCTGTAGCACGTGATGGGGCCGCCCTGCCGGGCAACAACGTGAAGTCCGCTCTGCGGGCCGCGACTTATTGGCACGCTTCGCAGTCGGGGTTGTCGATGGAGCACGCCTTCGGCACCGGAGCCGGGCCGGCCGGGGCGGCGAAGCTGCCCTCGTCGATCGCACCACTGGACACGGCGTTGAGCTTGCCGGTGTTGATGGTGGATTTCTCGGTGCTGGTGGCGGCCAGGGCACGGAGGTAGTAGGTGGTTTTCAGGCCACGGTACCAGGCCATGCGGTAGGTCACGTCCAGCTTCTTGCCCGATGCGCCGGCGATGTACAGGTTCAGCGACTGCGCCTGGTCGATCCACTTCTGGCGGCGGCTGGCGGCGTCGACTATCCACTTGGTTTCCACTTCGAACGCGGTGGCGTACAGGTCCTTGAGGTCCTGCGGGATGCGCTCGATCTGCTGCACGGAACCGTCGTAGTACTTCAGGTCGTTGACCATGACGCTGTCCCACAGGCCGCGGTTCTTCAGGTCGCGTACCAGGTAGGGGTTGATCACGGTGAACTCGCCGGAGAGGTTCGATTTCACGTACAGGTTCTGGTAGGTCGGCTCGATCGACTGCGACACGCCGATGATGTTGGAGATGGTCGCGGTCGGCGCGATGGCCATGATGTTGGAGTTGCGGATGCCCTTCTTCACGCGCTCGCGCACCGGCGCCCAGTCCAGCGACTCGGACAGGTCGACGTCGATGTACTTCGCACCGCGCGCCTCGATCAGGATCTGCTGGGAGTCCAGCGGCAGGATGCCCTTGGACCACAGCGAACCTTCGAAGGTGCTGTAGCTGCCGCGCTCTTCGGCCAGGTCACAGGAAGCCTGGATGGCGTAGTAGCTGATCGCTTCCATCGACTTGTCGGCGAACTCGATGGCCGCCTCCGAGCCGTAGGCGATGTGCTGCAGGTACAGGGCGTCCTGGAAGCCCATCAGGCCGAGGCCGACCGGGCGGTGCTTGAGGTTGGAGTTGCGCGCCTGCGGAACCGAGTAGTAGTTGATGTCGATGACGTTATCGAGCATGCGCACGGCGGTCTTCACGGTGCGGCCGAGTTTCTCGGTGTCCAGCTTGCCGTCGACGATGTGGTTGACCAGGTTGATCGAGCCCAGGTTGCAGACGGCGATCTCGTCGGCGTTGGTGTTCAGGGTGATCTCGGTGCACAGGTTGGAGCTGTGCACCACGCCCACGTGCTGCTGCGGGCTGCGCAGGTTGCACGGGTCCTTGAAGGTCAGCCAGGGGTGGCCGGTCTCGAACAGCATGGACAGCATCTTGCGCCACAGGTCCTTGGCGGCGATGGTCTTGTACACCTTGATCTTGCCGTAGCCGGCCAGGGCTTCGTAGTACTCGTAGCGCTCTTCGAAGGCCTTGCCGGTGAGGTCGTGCAGGTCCGGCACTTCGCTCGGCGAGAACAGGGTCCACTGGCCGTCGTCGAACACGCGCTTCATGAACAGGTCGGGAATCCAGTTCGCGGTGTTCATGTCGTGGGTGCGGCGGCGGTCGTCACCGGTGTTCTTGCGCAGTTCGAGGAATTCCTCGATGTCCAGGTGCCAGGTCTCCAGGTAGGCGCACACGGCGCCCTTGCGCTTGCCGCCCTGGTTCACCGCCACGGCGGTGTCGTTGACCACTTTGAGGAAGGGCACGACGCCCTGGGATTTGCCGTTGGTGCCCTTGATGTAGGAGCCCAGCGCGCGCACCGGGGTCCAGTCATTGCCCAGGCCGCCGGCGAATTTGCTCAGCATGGCGTTGTCGTGGATGGCCTGGTAGATGCCCGACAGGTCGTCCGGCACTGTGGTCAGGTAGCAGGACGACAGCTGCGGGCGCAGGGTACCGGAGTTGAACAGGGTCGGGGTCGACGCCATGTAGTCGAACGAGGACAGCAGGTTGTAGAACTCGATGGCGCGCTCTTCTTTTTTCGGTTCTTCAATCGCGAGCCCCATCGCTACGCGCATAAAGAACACCTGCGGCAGTTCGAAGCGGATGCCGTCCTTGTGGATGAAGTAGCGGTCGTACAGGGTCTGCAGGCCCAGGTAGGTGAACTGTTGGTCGCGCTCGTGTTCCAGGGCCGCGCCCAGCTTGGCCAGGTCGTAGCTCTTCAGCTTGGGATCGAGCAGTTCGAACTCGACGCCCTTCTCGACATAGGCCGGCAGGGCCTTGGCGTACAACTCGGCCATCTCATGGTGGGTGGCGCTGCTGGCGATGCCGAGGAAGCCCAGGGCCTCGGCGCGGATGTTGTCCATCAGCAGGCGGGCGGTGACGTAGGAGTAGTTCGGCTCGCGCTCGACCAGGGTGCGCGCGGTCATCACCAGGGCGGTGTTGACGTCCTTCTCGGCCACGCCGTCGTACAGGTTCTTCAGGGTCTCGGACTCGATCAGCGCGCCGTCGACTTCGGCCAGGCCCTCGCAGGCCTCGCGGATGATGGTCTGCAGGCGGCCCATGTCGAGCGGCTGCACGCTGCCGTCGGCCAGGGTCACGCGGATGCTCGGGTGCGGCTGGGCCACTTCGGCGCTGCCGGCCTTGCGCTTGGCGGCCTGGGCTTCGCGGTAGATCACGTAGTCGCGGGCGACCTTCTGCTCGCCGGCGCGCATCAGGGCCAGTTCGACCTGGTCCTGGATCTCCTCGATATGGATGGTGCCGCCGGAGGGCATGCGCCGCTTGAAGGTGGCGGTGACCTGCTCGGTCAGGCGCGCGACGGTCTCATGGATGCGCGACGAGGCGGCGGCGGTGCCGCCTTCAACTGCGAGAAAGGCCTTGGTGATGGCCACGGTGATCTTGTCGTCGGTGTAAGGCACCACGGTGCCGTTACGCTTGATCACACGCAGCTGGCCGGGCGCGGTGGCGGCCAGGCCCTGGCTGCTGTCGCCGGCCTGCGGCGCCACGGCCTGCGGGTTCTCGCGAGTTGTGTCGATCTGCATGGGGGTCTCCCGTCTCCATTTATTAGTAGGGCGTCGGCAGGCGGGGAGGGTTCCGCCTGACCAACGGCCACAGCTTTTCTGTTCAAAACCGGCCGCATAGCGAAGCCGCCAGAGGCTCCGGAATGCGGGTATTACTGCTACAACGGGGTGGAGGCGTGGACTCAAATGCCTCCATGGCCCAAGTCAAACATCACGGTCTATGCAAGACCGCGACCACAATACCTAGTGGTAGGTGTCGCCAGGACACGTACCGCTGGCGGCCTGGGGCGATCACCATTTTGCCCGTGGCCGGAGACCGACGGCAGGTGCCGGTCCGGTGGAACTGGTGCTGCGACAAACCGGGGGAGGCCGACGAAAGGGCCATCACGACATTGATTCTTCTTAGTGTCCGGCAGTCTGGCCAAAACCCAACATATAGTGGCTTGGCGTTGTGGGGGTACAAGATAATGCGCTACCTGGCGCAATGCAAGGCGACTTGCCTGGGATATCCTGTGGATAAATTGTGGGTGTTTTGTGTGTGAAAAAGGCGGGGGCGGCGCAGGCCGCATCATTGCTGGGACCTGCCGTTCGTCGCCCTCGCTCGGTGCGCGAGCGGCTGGAAAAAGACCGCCTCGGGCGAGGGGTTAACCACAACATATAGTGTTGTGCCTGTCCAGTGGCGCGGGCTGTGCGGCGGCGGCGCGGTTGCTAGAATGCCGACCCCGCCGACGAGGCGGCTGAGGAGTGGATGTGGAACGACAAGCGCAGATCCTGATCGTCGAGGACGACCAACGCCTGGCGGAGCTGACCCGCGAATATCTGCAGGCCAACGGCCTGGCCGTGGCCATCGAGGCCGACGGCGCCCAGGCCGCGGCGCGTATCCTCAGGGAGCAGCCGGACCTGGTGGTGCTCGACCTGATGCTGCCCGGCGAGGATGGCCTGTCCATCTGCCGCAAGGTGCGCGGCCAGTATGCCGGGCCGATCCTGATGCTCACCGCGCGCACCGACGACATGGACGAGGTGCTCGGCCTGGAGATGGGCGCCGACGACTATGTGTGCAAGCCGGTGCGCCCGCGCGTGCTGCTGGCGCGCGTGCGCGCCCTGCTGCGGCGCAAGGAGGGCGGGGCCGAGGCGCCGCTGGAGCCGCAACGGCGCCTGGAGTTCGGCCCGCTGGCGATCGACAGCGCCATGCGCGAGGCCTGGCTGCGCGGCGAGAGCATCGAGCTGACCAGCGCCGAGTTCGACCTGCTCTGGCTGTTGGCGGCCAATGCCGGGCGCATCCTCTCGCGCGAGGAGATCTTCGCCTCCCTGCGCGGCATCGAATACGACGGCCAGGACCGCTCCATCGACGTGCGCATCTCGCGCATTCGGCCGAAGATCGGCGATGACCCGATGCATCCGCGCCTGATCAAGACGGTGCGCAGCAAGGGCTACCTGTTCGTCGCCGAGGCGGCCAGCGCGCTGCAATGAACACCATTTTCCTGCGCATTTACGGCGGCATCATCGCCGCCCTGGTGCTGGTCGCCCTGCTCGGCGTGGGCGCCCTGCAGCTGTCCAACGAGGTGCGCAGCGACCAGTACCGCGAGCAGCTGGCGCGCGGCACCTTCCGCCTGATGGCCGACACCCTGCAGCCGATGGCCGAGGTCGACCGGCGTCGCGCGCTGGTCACTTGGAGCCGTTTGCTCGGCGTGCCGCTTGAGCTGCGGCCGCTGTCCGCCGCGTCGCTCGATGGCCGCTCGCGCGGTCGCCTGCTGCGCGGCCAGGTGTTGGTTGAGCAGACCGGGCCGCACGCGGCGCGGGTCTACGCGCTGGTCAGCGCGGCCGAGAAGCTGGTGCTGAGCACCGAGGTGGAGCAGGTCAGCGAGCAGCTGGCGCGCGCCACCGTGTATCTGGTGATGGACGAGCTGGTGCGCCAGCCCATCGCCGAGCAACCCAAGCGGCTGAAGGCGCTGAAGGAGGAGAAGCAGTTCGGCTTCGACCTGCGCCTGGCCACCCTGGAGAAGCTCGACCTGGACGAGGACCAGCAGCGCCGGGTGGAGGAAGGCGACACCGTGCTGGCGCTGGGCAAGGGCGGCGACTCGATCCGGGTGATCGCCGGCATGGTCGGCACGCCCTGGGTGCTGGAGGTCGGCCCCATCTATCAGATGAATCCCTATCCGACCGAGCTGCTGGTGCTGATCGGCGCCCTCGGCCTGAGCCTCACCGGGTTGATCCTCTATCTGCTGGTGCGCCGCCTGGAGCGCCGCCTGCAGGCCCTGGAGAACGCCGCCGCGCTGATCGCCAGCGGCCGCCTGGAGGCGCGCGCGCCGACCCAGGGCGCCGACTCGGTGGGGCGCCTGGCGAGCACCTTCAACGCCATGGCCGAGCAGCTGCAGCGCCTGCTCAGCGTGCAGCGCGAGATGGTCCGCGCGGTGTCCCACGAGCTGCGCACGCCGGTGGCGCGCCTGCGCTTCGGCCTGGAAATGATCGCCGATGCCGACGGCGACGAGGCGCGGCGCAAGTACATGGACGGCATGGACGGCGATATCCAGGAGCTGGACAAGCTGGTCGACGAGATGCTGGTCTACGCTCGCCTGGAACAGGGCTCGCCGGAGCTGAACTACCGGCGGGTCGACCTGCGCGAGCTGCTCGATCAGGTGATCGGCGAGCTGGCGCCGCTGCGCCCGGCCATTCGTGTCGAGCGCGGCCAGTGCCGCGACGCGCCCGAGGGCGGCGCCCTGGTCGAGGCCGAGCCGCGCTACCTGCACCGCGCCCTGCAGAACCTGCTGAGCAACGCCCTGCGCCACGCCGAATCGCGGGTGCGGCTGAGCTACCAGATCGGCCACAAGCGCTGCCGCATCGATATCGAGGACGACGGCCCCGGCGTGCCGGAGGAGGCCTGGGAGCGGGTGTTCACGCCCTTCCTGCGCCTGGACGACAGCCGCACCCGCGCCTCCGGCGGGCATGGCCTGGGCTTGTCCATCGTGCGGCGAATCATCTACTGGCACGCCGGCCGGGCCCATGTCGGGCGCAGCGCCAGGCTCGGCGGCGCGCAGTTCAGCCTGGTCTGGCCACGCCGCCAGGAGGCGGCGAGCCAGGCCTGACGGACGGCCGATGCACGGGCGGCCGAGGCGGGCGAGTCACTACCGTTCGGCTGCCTTCATCAAATTGTCATCGAACTGTGGCAGCGCCCGCGAACGAACATCCGCAGACTCGCGATTCACTGGGGTTTTGCGTTTCGGATGTTGCATGCGAGTTCTACTCTTCCTTGCCGCGCTGCTGTGCGGCCTGCCGACCTTTGCCGCGAGCCGCTGTGAGGCTCGGGTGCCGACCGAGCTCGTGCGGGTCGGCGAGGTGCGCCTGGCCTATCAGAGCATCGGCCGCGTCGAGGACCCGGCGCTGCTGCTGGTCATGGGCCTCGGCGGGCAGCTGATCCACTGGCCCGACGAGGTGGTGAGCAGCCTGTGCCAGCAGGGCTTCCGGGTGATCCGCTTTGACAACCGCGATGTCGGCCTGTCGTCCTGGGTCGGCGCGGCGCCGCAGCCGGACCTGGGCTACCAGCTGCTGCGCTATCGCCTGGGGCTGGCGGTGCAGGCGCCCTACAGCCTGCGTGGCATGGCCGGCGATGCCCTGGGCCTGATGGACGAGCTGGGCGTGCGGCGCTTCCATGTGCTGGGCGCCAGCATGGGCGGGATGATCGCCCAGCACCTGGCGGATATGGCGCCACAGCGGGTGCAGAGCCTGACCCTGCTGATGACCAGTTCCAGTGCGCCGGGCCTGCCGGCACCGGATGCGCGCCTGCTGCAGCGCCTGGCCCAGCGCGAGGCTCCGGATCGGGAGGCGGCCATCGCGCAGCAGGCCGATCTGCTGGCGGCGCTGGGCAGCCCGCGCCTGCCCAGCGAGCGCCAGCAGCTGCTGGACGAGGCGCGTCGGGGCTACGACCGGGCGCACAACCCCCAGGGCGTGCAGCGGCAGATCCTGGCGATCCTGGCCGAGCCGAGCCGGGTCGAGCTGCTCGATCGCCTGCGCGCGCCGACCCTGGTGGTGCACGGCACCGCCGATCCGCTGCTGCCGGCGATGCATGGCGTGCACGTGGCCGCGCATATCAAGGGCAGCGAGCTGAAGCTGATTTCGGGGCTGGCCCACCGCTTCCAGCCGGCGTTCAAGGAGCCGCTGCTGGCCGCGGTGCTGCCCTATCTGCGCGAGCGGCGCATGAGCGATGCGCAGCTGGCGCAGGGCGGCGAGGAGGAGGGCGGGCGCTCGCGGTTGTAGCTGTGGGAGCGAGCTCTGCTCGCGAATGACCTCCGCTTGAAGCCTTCGCGAGCAGGGCGTGTGCGCCATTACACGGCTACGACATTGGCCGGGGCCTGGTTCAGATAGTCCCTGAGTCGGGCCTGCTGACCGGTCGTCATGAACAGCCCCAGTTTGGTTCGCCGCCAGAGGATGTCTTCGGCGCTCATGGCCCATTCCTCGCGGCGCAGATAGTTCACCTCGCGGGTGTACAGGCCGGCGCCCAGGTGTTCGCCGAGTTCCTCCTGATGATGCACGCCATCGAGCAGGCGCCAGGTGCGGCTGCCGTAGGTGCTGGCCCAGCGCCGCGCCAGTTCGCGGTCGAGCCAGCCGAAGCGGGCGATCAGCTTGTCCACTAGGGCCTCGCGGCTGTCCATGTTCTCGCCGCCGGGCAGCGGTGCCTTGGCCGTCCAGGCCGGGCACAGGTGCGGAAAGTGCGGGGCGAGCAGAGCCAGGGCCGATTCGGCCAGCTTGCGGTAGGTGGTCAGCTTGCCGCCGAACACCGACAGCAGCGGCGCCTCGCCCGGCGCGCCGGCCAGCACCAGGGTGTAGTCGCGGGTGATGGCCGAGGGCTGGTCGGACTCGTCGTCGCACAGCGGGCGTACGCCGGAGTAGGTGTGCAGGATGTCGCTGCGTTGCAGCTGCTTCTTGAAGTGGGCGTTGACCACGCCGAGCAGGTAGTCGGTCTCCGCATCGCTGATCTGCACCCGGGCCGGATCGCCGCGGTATTCGCGGTCGGTGGTGCCGATCAGGCTGAAACGCTCCAGCCAGGGGATGACGAAGACGATGCGCTGGTCCTCGTTCTGCAGGATATAGGCCTGCTCCTGGTCGTGCAGGCGCGGCACCACGATGTGGCTGCCCTGGATCAGGCGAATGCCGTAGGGCGTCTTCTGCTTCAGGTCGTCCTGCAGGAAGCGCGCGACCCAGGGGCCGGCGGCGTTGACCAGGGCGCGCGCGCGGATGGAGAACAGGCTGCCGTCGGCGCGCTCCAGATGCAGGTGCCACAGGCCCTTGCTGCGCCGCGCGCTGACGCAGCGGGTGCGGGTGTGGATGTGCGCGTGGCGCTCGCGCGCGGCCATGGCGTTGAGCACCACCAGGCGGGCGTCGTCCACCCAGCAGTCGGAGTACTCGAAACCGCGGCCGATCTCCGCCTTGAGCGGGCTGCCGGCGCCGAAGCGCAGGCCGTGCGAGCCCGGCAGCTTCTCGCGCTTGCCCAGGTGGTCGTAGAGGAACAGGCCGGCGCGGATCATCCAGGCCGGGCGCAGATGCGGGCGATGCGGCAGGATGAAACGCATAGGCTTGACGATATGCGGCGCCTTGGCCAGCAGCACCTCGCGCTCGGCCAGGGCCTCGCGCACCAGGCGGAACTCGTAATGTTCGAGATAGCGCAGGCCGCCGTGGATCAGCTTGCTGCTGGCCGAGGAGGTGTGCTGGGCCAGGTCGTCGCGTTCGCAGAGGAACACCGAGAGGCCGCGGCCGGCTGCGTCGGCGGCGATACCGACGCCGTTGATGCCGCCGCCGACCACGGCCAGGTCATAGATTTCGGCGATGGGGGCTGTCTGGCTGAGCGACATGGCGAGGGACCGTCTTGTTTGTAATGTGAACGTGGAAATGTTCGATATCGAAAATAGCCTAGCCGAGATTTTGCGCTTTCGCCAGCCCGAGAAGCGCTCGGACGTCGGAAATGGGGATGCTGAGCAGAAAGCTCCCCTCTCCCGCTCGCGGGAGAGGGGCTGGGGGAGAGGGCGGGCGCCGCTACCGCCCTCCCATCAATGGGAGAGGGAACGCTGGCCTGTAGCCCGGATGCAATCCGGGAAGCAGGCAGCTCCGATCCCGGATTGCATCCGGGCTACAGGGTCAAACCAGATGCAACTGGATCTTGCGCTCGTTGAGCAGGTGGAGCAGCGGCGGGGCGGGTGGGGCATCGGTGTAGAGGTGATCGACCAGGGCGATGGAGCCCAGGCGCACCACGGCGTTGCGGCCGAACTTGCTGGAGTCGGCGGCCAGCAGCACCTGGCGGGCGTTGTCGATGATCGCCTGGGCCACCCGCACTTCCTGGTAGTCGAAGTCCAGCAGGCTGCCGTCCTCGTCGATGCCGCTGATGCCGATCACGGCGAAGTCGACCTTGAACTGGGCGATGAAGTCCGCCGCCGCCTGGCCCACCACGC
This sequence comes from Pseudomonas sp. CAU 1711, assembly GCF_039888625.1. NCBI lineage: Bacteria > Pseudomonadati > Pseudomonadota > Gammaproteobacteria > Pseudomonadales > Pseudomonadaceae > Pseudomonas > Pseudomonas sp. CAU 1711. The sequence continues at coordinate 152,964 of NZ_JBDQQT010000007.1, read as the reverse complement.
CGCCGTCGCTGCGCACGCTGCCGCCGGCCACCAGCACCTCGAAGTCGGCCTTGTCGGCCAGGGTGGCGGCCACGTGCAGGTTGTTGGTGATCACCTTGAGGTGCTTGTGCCCGAGCAGGGCGCGGGCGACGGCCTCGGTGCTGGTGCCGATGCCGACGAACAGCGAGGCGTGGTCGGGAATGCTCGCGGAGATGGCCTCGGCGATGCGCTGCTTCTCGTCGCGCATCTGCCCGGCGCGCATGGCGTAGGCGGTGTTTTGGATGCTCGATGCCTCGCTCGCCGCTCCGCCGTGGGTGCGCCGCAGCAGGCCCTGCTCGGCCAGCTGGTTGATGTCGCGGCGGATGGTCTGCGGGGTGACGGCGAAGGCCTGGGCCAGTTCGTCGATGCTCACGTAGCCGCGTTCGCGGGCGCGTTCGAGAATGCTCTGCTGGCGGGGCGGGAGGCTCATGGGCTGTCCTTTGTGATGACGCGGCGCATTATAGCGGGGAGCTGTCGAGCGACGGCTTTTCCGTTAAGGTAGGCGTCTTCGTCAGAGGATTTTCATATTCGAACATGACTCCCGCCATCGATCTGCTGAAAAAGGCCAAGGCCGAGCACCGGGTGCACAGTTACCAGCACGACCCCAAGGCCGCCTCCTATGGGCTGGAGGCCGCGGAAAAGCTCGGCCTGGAGCCGGCACGAGTGTTCAAGACGCTGCTCGCCACCACCGACAAGGGCGAGCTGCTGGTGGCCGTGGTGCCGGTGGCCGGCACCCTCGACCTCAAGGCCCTGGCCCAGGCGGCCGGGGCCAAGAAGGCCGACATGGCCGACCCGCAGCAGGCCCAGCGCAGCACCGGCTATCTGGTCGGCGGCATCAGCCCGCTGGGGCAGAAGAAGCGCCTGCGCACCTTCATCGACGAGAGTGCCCTGCAGTACCCGAGCATCCACGTCAGCGCCGGCCGTCGAGGCCTGGAGCTGGAGTTGGCGGCCGAGGTGCTGGCCCGGCACACCCAGGGCAGCTTCGCCGCCATAGGGCGGGAATGATCGGCTCCCTCACCCCAGCCCTCTCCCGGGGGGAGAGGGGGATCAACGCATAACAACAAGGAAACGCGCATGTCCCACTACTTGCTTGCCATCGACCAGGGCACCACCAGTTCCCGTGCCATCGTCTTCAGTGCCCAGGGCCTGCCACTGGTCAGTGCCCAACGCGAGTTCAAGCAGTATTTTCCCAAGGACGGCTGGGTCGAGCACGACGCCGAGGAGATCTGGCTGAGCACCCTGGAGGTCTGCCGCCAGGCCCTGGCCGGCAAGGGCCTGAAGGCCGAGGAGGTGCGCGCCATCGGCATCACCAACCAGCGCGAGACCACCATCGTCTGGGATGCCGCGACCGGCGCGCCGATCCACCCGGCCATCGTCTGGCAGGACCGGCGCACCGCCGACTACTGCGCCGGGCTCAAGGCCGCCGGCCACGAGGCCGCCGTGACGGAGAAGACCGGCCTGCTGATCGATCCCTATTTCTCCGCCACCAAGCTGCGCTGGGTGCTCGACAACGTGCCCGGTGCCCGCGCGCGTGCCGAGCGTGGCGAGCTGCGCTTCGGCACCGTCGACTGCTTCCTGCTGTGGCGCCTGACCGGCGGCAAGGCGCACCGCACCGACGCCAGCAACGCCTCGCGCACCCTGCTGTTCAATATCCATAGCCAGCAGTGGGACGAGGAGCTGCTCGAACTGTTCGGCATTCCGCGCAGCCTGCTGCCGGAGGTGCTCGATTGCGCCGCCGACTTCGGCAGCACCGAACCCGCGCTGCTCGGCGCCAGCATCCCGGTGCTGGGCATGGCCGGCGACCAGCAGGCCGCGCTGATCGGCCAGGCCTGCTTTCAGCCCGGCATGGTCAAGAGCACCTATGGCACCGGCTGCTTCATGATCCAGAACACCGGCGACGTGCCGGTGGTGTCGCAGAACCGTCTGCTCACCACCGTGGGCTATCGCCTGAATGGCAAGGTCACCTATGCGGTGGAGGGCAGCATCTTCGTCGCCGGCGCCGCCGTGCAGTGGCTGCGCGACGGCATCAAGCTGATCGACCATGCGCGCGACAGCGAGGCCCTGGCCGAGCAGACCGGCGATGCCTGCGGCGTGTACCTGGTGCCGGCCTTCACCGGGCTCGGCGCGCCCTACTGGGACCCCAAGGCGCGCGGCGCCATCTTCGGCCTGACCCGCGACACTGGGATCAAGGAGATCGTCACCGCCGGCCTGCAGTCGGTCTGCTATCAGACCCGCGACCTGCTCGAGGCCATGCACCGCGACGGCGCCGCCGAGCCCAGCGCGCTGCGGGTGGACGGTGGCATGGTGGTGAACAACTGGGTCATGCAGTTCCTCGCCGACATCCTCGGCGTGCCGGTGGAGCGCCCGGAGGTGACCGAGACCACCGCTCTCGGCGTGGCCTACCTGGCCGGCCTGCAGGCCGGGCTGTACCGCGACCTGGACGAGATCGCCGGCCACTGGCATCGCCAGCGCAGCTTCGCCCCGCGCATGGCCGAGGGCCATCGCAGCAAGCTCTATGCCGGCTGGCTGGATGCGGTGCAGAGGGTGCGCAGCGAGGCCTGAGGGTGGTACAACGGGCCTGACCCTGGTTCGAGGTGAGCGCATGGAGTTTGCCGTGAAGGCATTGTGTCGTGTCCTTGCCCTGCTGCTGATCGCCCCGGTTCTGGTCGCGCGCGGCGAGACGCTGGTGATCGCCGCCGATGTCTGGTGCCCGATCAACTGCCAGCCCGGCTCGCAGCGACCGGGCATCTTCGTCGAGCTGGCGCGCGAGATCTTCGCCGAGCACGGCATCGACGTGCGCTACGAGGCGCGCAACTGGGCGCGGGTGCTGCAGGAGGTGCGCCGCGGCGAGACCAACGCGGCCATCGGTGCCGGCCGCGAGGATGCGCCGGACTTCCTCTTCACCGCCACACCTGTGGCCCTGTCGCGCAACTGCTTCTATACCCGTCACGACTCCGCCTGGCGCTATACCGGCATCGAGTCGCTGGCGACCGTGCGCCTGGGCGTGATCAACGACTACAGCTACGGCAAAGAGCTCGATGCCTACATCGAGGAGCGCCGGGGGCGCCGTGGCCGGGTGCTGGTGGCCTCCGGCGACAATGCCCTGCATCTCAATCTGAGCAAGCTCAGGCGCGGCCGCATCGACACGCTGATCGAGAACAGCTGGGTGGTCCAGGCGCGCCTGGCCGCGCTCGGCCGCGTCGGCGAGCTGCGCGAGGCCGGCTGTCGCGAGCCGGACGTGCCCATCTATCTGGCCTTCTCTCCGGCCCGGGCGGACAGCCCGCGCTATGTCGAGCTGTTCGAGCGGGGCCTGCAGCGCTTCCGCGCCGACGGCCGCCTGCGGGCGTTGCTGCAGGCCTACGGCGTGCAGGAGTAGCCGCGCCGCTAGGAGCCCTGGCGCATCACCTGCTCATAGGCGCCGGTCAGCTCGTGCATCTGCCACAGCAGGGTCTCGGTGGTGGTGGCGATCACCGTCGGCACATATTGCGCGTCGGCGGACAGGCGAAAGCCGGCGCGGGCGAAGCGCCACTGGGCCTCGACCCGGTGCAGCGCCGTGGCGATCTGCGCGGTGTTCTGCCTGGCGCCCTGCAGTTCGCGCAGGGCCGCTTCGAATTCCTCGGTGGCCTGCTGCAGCTGCTGTTCCAGGCCTTCGACCGGCAGGCGCCAGCTCAGCGCCAGATAGAGCTTGGCGATGCGCTGGCTGAGCATACGCTGGCGCCCGCTGCGATTGACCAGGCGGGCGTCGGCGCTGCCGGTATGGGCCTCGATCCGCCGCACCAGATCCTCGCTCTGCGCCAGCAGCCGGTCGCTGAGGCGCAGCAGCTCCACCGCCCGTTCGCGCGTGGGCCGGCTCAGGGCCAGCTCGCGGTAGTGCTGCCAGCTCTGCCCGACCTGCGCCAGGGCGGCCTCGATCTGTGGCGTGGGGGCGTACTCGGCGAGCGCCTGATAGTTGCTCTCGAAGCGCGCCACGCTCTGATCCAGCTGCTCGATGGCCAGCTCGCTGCGCACCTCGGCGCCGATCATCAGGTAACTCTTGGCGATGCGCTGGCTGAGCATGCGCTGCATGCCGGACAGGTTCATCGCCTCGGCATCGCCGATGGCCGCCAAGGCGGGCGGGCAGAGCAGGGCGCAGGCGAGGGCGAGCGTCACAAGTCGCTTCAACATGAGACCTCCGAAGGCGCGCGGCGGGGCCGCGCGCCGTTAGCCGGTTAGTAGGTGTATTGCAGCTGCAGCCAGAACTTGTCGGTGTCGATGTTGGCTACATTGCCTCGCAGTAGCGGGGTGTCGTCGTCAGCGCGATAGCTGGCGTACTTGACCAGCGCGACCAGTCCCGGTACGGCCGGGATGGGGTGGCCGTAGGAGAGGTCGAACTCGTCGCCATAGCTGTCACCGCCTCGCTCGGCATTGAAGTCGTGGTACCAGGCTTGCAGCTGGCCGCCCCACAGTGGCGCGGTGACACCGACGTAGGCGTCTTCGATGCCGTCGGCCGGGGTGGTGAGGAACACGTCGGCCCAGCCCTGGAAGGCGTGCTTGGTGGCCAACGGAGTCTGGAAGGCGCGGTTACCGGTGCCGCCATCACCGCCCAGCACTTCGTAGCCGCCCTTGAATACCATGCCTTTCCAGTTGTAACCGAGTTCGGCCAGGTAGTAGTCGCTGTCCAGGTCCTGTGGATTGTCGGCGTAGTCGCTCTGCTGGGCATACTCGGCGACCAGGCTGACCGGGCCGATGGCGGCATTGGCGCGCAGGCCGTTGGTGCGGCTGGACAGACTGCCCAACGCGGCAGTCCTGGTCACGGCGATGTTGTCCAGACCGAGCAGGTAGCTGTAGCCGGTCAGGGTCAGTTGCGGGGCGCCGCGACGATCGCGCAGGAGAATGTACTGGGCATTGAACAGGTGGCTGTGGCCTTCGATGTTGGCCGGGTTGAGCTTGGTGTCGAAGCGGTTGTCGCCCGGGCCGAAGATGGTGTTGACGTTGTCGATGTAGCTGTAGGTCAGGGTCATGCCGGTGATCGGCTTGAGCTGACCGAGCACTCCGTCGAAGGTCTGTTCGTTCTGCCGCCAGGCCACGCCGCCGACGAAGCGCTGGTTGTCCAGAAGGATGCGCTGGCGACCCAGCACGGCGTTGCCCTTCTTGAAGTCATAGCGCAGCAGCGCCTGGTTGATCTCGCTGCCATCCGGGTCGGCCACTACGGCGAAATCGCTCTGACCGTTGCGGGTGCTGTTGTAGGTGGCATCGCCAATGCGGCTGACATTGTCGGCCTCGACCAGTGCGGAAAGGCCGTACCACTTGCCGCTCTGCAGGCTGATGCGGGTGCGGACGGTCTGGGCGTTGGCGTTGTTCTGGTTTTGGTTGTCCGGATCGACGTGCTCATAACGGTAGCGAACATCGAGGGTAGCCTTGCCGCGATCGACCAGATTAGCGATGTCCTCGGCGGCGAAGGCGTTCTGGCCGAGGCTGGCGCAGACGACGGCGAGGGACAGCAGGGACGGTTTCATCATGCTCATAGCGGTCTCCAATAACGCAAAAAAAACGCCACGGCGCCGGGCTCGGGAGGAGCGGCTTCCGTGACGTCGTTGTCGGTTGAGTGGCAGACACGCCGTTGTGCTGACCGGAGCCGGCCTAAGCAGGCGGCGTGCCAGGATTGCCAAGTGACTGATTTATGATGAATTAATGACCTCTTAGAGATTTTCGCGATTAATCTGCTGCACCGCGCTCGCTCGCCGTGCCTTCGGACAGTGCAGCTGTAACGGCGCAAAACCCCTGCACTGTACCGGGTGCCCGGCGCCTGGGCGCGGCATGCTGCCAAACCATCCCCAGCCCCTCGGAGCCCCGTCGCCATGCCGCTCGAATTCCACCAGATCGATGCCTTCACCGACCGTCCCTTCGCCGGCAACCCGGCTGTGGTCTATCGCCTGCAGGCCTGGCTGGACGAGGCCCTGATGCAGCGTATCGCCGCCGAGCACAACCAGGCCGAGACCGCCTTCTGCGTGCGCGAGGGGGCGGGCTGGCGCATCCGCTGGTTCACTCCGAGCTGCGAGGTGCCGCTGTGCGGCCACGCCACCCTGGCCACGGCCCATGCCCTGTTCGAGCTGTACGGCGAGCCGGGCGAGCGCCTGGACTTCGTCTGCCAGTCCGGCGCGCTGGCGGTGAGCCGCGAGGCGGGGCGGCTGGTGCTGGACTTCCCGACCATGCGCCTGGAGCCGGCGGATATGAGTGCCGAGGTCGCCCGAGTGCTCGGCCAGGAGGTGCTGGAGGTGCGGGTCGGCAAGGAACTGCTGGCGCTGCTGCCGTCGGAGCAGGCGGTGCGCGATTGCGCTCCGGACCTCAAGGCCCTGGCGCAGCTGCCGGGCCTGGGCGTGATAGTCACGGCGCCGGGCCGCGAGCACGACTTCGTCTCGCGCTACTTCGCCCCGGGCATCGGCATCGACGAAGACCCGGTCACCGGCGCCACCCACTGCATCCTCGCGCCGTACTGGGCGGCGCGCCTGGACAAGAGCGAGCTGCGCGCGCGGCAGTGCTCGGCGCGTGGCGGCGAGCTGCACTGCACGCTGGCCGGGGAGCGGGTGAAGATCGCCGGCCAGGCGGTGCTGGTGGCCAGCGGCACACTGTTTATCTGAGGCGCGGCTTTCCCTCACCCCGGCCCTCTCCCAAGGGGAGAGGGAGCAAGACCACCTCGTCGCCATCTCCCGGGGGAGGCAGAGCAGGATCGCTTTGTGGGGCAGGCGGAGCAGGCCACCTTATCCCCCTCTCCCTCCGGGAGAGGGGCTAGGGGTGAGGGAGATACGTCATCGGGGCGTAGGCTGGGTAGAGCGCAGCGAAACCCGGCAACCAGGCGCCACCAAGCGCCTCTGCCTGCGCGCCCCGACGTGCCTAGTTGCTGCTGTAGCGACGCACGCCGGAGTCGCCGAGGTTGACCTGGGCGGCCACGCTGCCCGGCGCGGCGAACACCACCAGATGGTCGGCGGCGATGCGGATGCCCACCTGCTGACCCGGCTGGTGATCGGCGTGGCTGGGGAAGATGGCCTCCAGCTGGCTGCCGGTGGGCAGCTGCAGGCGGTACAGGGTGGCGGCGCCGAGGAAGGTTTTGCCGACTATCTGCGCGCGCAGCTCGCCGTCCGGCGCCGGCACTATGTCGTCCGGGCGCAGCAGCACGTCCACCGCGCTGCCCGGCGCCAGGGTATAGGCGCGGTTGCCACGGATCACGCCCAGTTCGGTCTGCACCGTGTCGGGGCTGAGCAGCTGGCCGCGGATGAAGTAGCCCTGGCCGACGAAGCTGGCGACGAAGGGCGTCAGCGGCTCGTGGTAGAGGTTGAAGGGCGTGTCCCACTGCTCCAGCCGACCTTCGCGGAATACGCCGACGTGATCGCTGACGGCGAAGGCTTCCTCCTGGTCGTGGGTGACCAGGATGGCGCTGGTGCCGCGCACCTTGAGGATGTCGCGCACCTCAAAGCTGAGGCGCCGGCGCAGCTCGCCGTCGAGGTTGGAGAAGGGCTCGTCGAGCAGCAGCAGCTGCGGTTCCGGCGCCAGCGCGCGGGCCAGGGCAACGCGCTGCTGCTGGCCGCCGGACAGCTCGTGGGGGAAGCGCTTGCCCAGGTGGGTCAGCTTGACCAGCTCCAGCAGCTCGGCGGTGATGCGCGCGCACTCGGGGTGCTTGCGGATGCCGAAGGCGACGTTGTCCGCCACGCTGAGGTGGGGGAACAGGGCGTAGTCCTGGAACACCATGCCGATGCGGCGTTTCTCCGGCGCCAGGGTGAAGCCGGCGCGGGAGATCACCTGGCCGGCCAGTTCGATCTCGCCTTCCTGCACCGGTTCGAAGCCGGCGATGGCGCGCAGGGTGGTGGTCTTGCCGCAGCCGGAGGGGCCGAGCAGGCAACCGATGTCGCCGGCGTTCAGGTGCAGGTCGAGCGACTGCACAATGCGGTGGCCCTGGTAGCCGCAGGCCACCCCGCGCAGCGATAGCAGCAGTTGGCTCATGCGTCGTGCAGACCCGGGGCGACCAGCATCTCCAGCAGCGCCTTCTGCGCGTGCAGGCGGTTCTCGGCCTGCTGCCAGGCCAGCGAACGCGGATCGTCGAGCAGGTCCGCGCTGATCTCCTCGCCGCGGTGGGCGGGCAGGCAGTGCAGGAAGATCACGCTCGGGTCGGCGGCGTCCAGCAGGGCGCGGTTGACCTGGTAGGGGGCGAACAGCTTGAGGCGCTCGGCGCTCTCGTCTTCCTGGCCCATGGAGGCCCACACGTCGGTGCTGACCAGGTGGGCGCCGGCCACCGCCTGTTGCGGATCGCGAACGATGCGCACCCGTTCGCCGGCGGCTTGGATGAATTCGGCCTTGGGCTCGTAGCCCTCGGGGCAGGCGATGCGCAGCTGGAAGTCGAACTGCTGCGCCGCCTCGATGTAGCTGTTGCACATGTTGTTGCCGTCGCCGATCCAGGCCACGGTCTTGCCCTTGATGCTGCCGCGCGCCTCCGCGAAGGTCTGCATGTCGGCCAGCAGCTGGCAGGGGTGCAGGTCGTCGGACAGGCCGTTGATCACCGGCACCGCGCTGTTGGCGGCGAACTCGGTGAGGGTGCTGTGGGCGAAGGTGCGGATCATCACCGCGTCGAGCATGCTCGACATGACGATGGCGGTGTCGCCGATCGGCTCGCCACGGCCCAGCTGGGTGTCGCGCGGGGAGAGGAAGATGGCCTGGCCGCCGAGCTGGATCATGCCGGCCTCGAAGGACAGGCGGGTACGGGTCGAGGCCTTCTCGAAGATCATGCCCAGCACCCGGCCCTTCAGCGGCTCGTGGGCGATGCCACGCTTACGCAGGTCTTTCAGCTCGATGGCTCGACGGATCAGGCCGCCGAGCTGCTGCGGGCTGTAGTCCATCAACGAGAGAAAGTGCCTGGCGCTCATCTTGTTCACTACCTTAATTTCGACTGCCGTCGCGGCCCCGATTTTTCCGGGGAAAAGCCTTCCACACAGCGGCTGGAGCCGCGCGGGGGCGACGAATGGGGAAGGCGCGATCTTATAAGCAAAGGACGCTTTGGAGCAAATTGGCCGACCGGCAGCCCCGCGCATAACTGTATCGCGCGGCTCGCGCTCAACTGTGTTTGATATATTGAACGCCTTGTGCTGCCATAGCCACCTTCAACCTGATTCTCGGAGGCGGCCGTGCAGCTGTCGGGTCGCGGTGTGGCGCTGTCGGTGGCGGCGTCGGTGATGTTCGTGCTGATTCCCGGCTATGTGCGAGAGCTGGCGCCGCTGGACGGCCTGCAGGTGTTCGCCCAGCGCGTGCTCTGGTCGATTCCGGCGGTGCTGCTGCTGGTGGCCCTGGCGCGCCAGTGGGGCGTGCTGGGCGCGGCCTTCGTGCGCCTGCGGCGCGAGCCGCTGCTGCTAGCCGCGCTGCCGCTGGCGGCGGCGCTGATGGGCGTGCAGTGGTACCTGTTCGTCTGGGCGCCGCTGGCCGGGCGCATGCTCGATGTGTCGCTCGGTTATTTCCTGCTGCCGCTGGCCATGGTGCTGGTCGGTCGGCTGTTCTACGGCGAGCGCCTGCGCCCGTTGCAGCAACTGGCCGTGGCCTGCGCCCTGCTCGGCGTGCTGCATGAACTGTGGCTGACCCGGGCCTTCTCCTGGGTGACCCTGGTCGCCGCGCTGGGCTACCCGCCCTATTTCATGCTGCGCCGCTGGATGCGCCTGGACGCGCTGTCCGGCTTCGTCCTCGAGATGCTGGTGCTGGCGCCGCTGGCCATCTGGCTGATCCGGGCCCATGGCCCGGCGGACCTGTTCGTCCAGGCGCCGCAGCTGTGGTGGCTGCTGCCCGGCCTGGGCCTGCTCAGCGCCCTGGCCTTCGGCGCCATGATGGCGGCCAGTCGCCTGCTGCCTATGGGGCTGTTCGGCATCCTCAGCTACGTCGAGCCGGTGCTGTTGTTCGCCCTGGCCGTGCTGTTCCTCGGCGAGGCCTTCGATCCGCAGCAGCTGTGGACCTACGGGCCGATCTGGCTGGCCGTGCTGCTGACCGGCTGGGACAGCGCGCGCCTGCTGCGCAAGCAGGCGCGGCGGGGGCTGTGAGTCAGTCGAGCACGTTCTCGATGATCTCGTAGATCAGCCCGCTGGCCAGGGCCACCAGCACCACGTCGGTGCCGACCTGGCGCCATTCGTAGCCGTCGTAGCGCGGCAGCTGGCCGAGCAGGCGGTTGTCGAAGCGCTTGGCGATGCCCGGTGGCAGCGGCTTGCCGCGCGCCAGGTTCTTGCGGATGCCCGGTGGCAGCGACTGCGCCGGGCCGATCAGGTCGCGATTGTCGCCGAGGATGATGCGCACCCGGCCGATGTCGATGCTCGGCCCGCGCAGGTCGACGGCGACATCCGCACCGCCGCCATGCTTGTCGTGCTTGTCGTGTTTGGGGGCGGCCTGGGCCGGACCGAGGTTCAGGGCCAGCGCCAGGCCGGCCAGGGCGATCAGCGGGGTGCGCATCTTGAGTCTGCTCCGAGGGGGTGACGAGTCGTTGGATGCCGTCGACTCGCCCGCGTTCCCCGGGCGGCGCGTTCAGGCGGTCTGGGGGCGACGGGCGGACAGCATCCAGAGTATGGCTCGCAGCAGCACGCCGTAAATCGGCACGAACAGCAGCAGGCTGACGGCCAGCTTGACCCCGTAGTCCACCGTGGCGATCTCCACCCAGTGTTCGGCCATGAAGGGGTTGTCGCTGCGCCAGAAGGCCACCGAGAAGAAGGCGAAGGTGTCCAGCAGGTTGCCCAGCACGGTCGAGGCGCTCGGCGCTATCCACCACTGCGGCAGCTGGCGCAGGCGGTCGAACACCTGGATATCGAGGATCTGCCCCAGCACATAGGCGAGGAAGCTGGCCAGCGAGATGCGCAGGACGAACTCGTTGTACTCGCCCAGGGCGCCGAGGCCGCGGAACGCGCCTTCCTGGAACACCACCGAGATCAGGTAGGAGGCGACCAAGGCCGGGACCATCACCCGGGCGATCACCTGGCGCGCCGGGCGCTTGCCGAGCAGGCGCACGGTGAGGTCGGTGGCCAGGAAGATGAAGGGGAAGCTGAACGCGCCCCAGGTGGTGTGCCAGCCGAACAGGGTGATCGGTAGCTGCACCAGGTAGTTGCTGGCGATGATGATCAGGATATGGAAGGCGATCAGCGCCGCAAGGGCGGAGCGCGAGCGGGACGCGGCGAGTGGCGGCATGGTGCGGGCCTTTTTCGTGGATGGGGTTAGGGAACCCATGCCGTCCGGGATTGGCGGCGGCGCGCATTCTAACTTTCGGGTCAGGTTTGTGCAAATCTTGAGCAGGCTGATGGCATCCCGTGCGATGCGCCGGCCGAGCGGTTAACCTATGCAGCTGTTTTCCGATTGCGCCGAGGTAATACCCGTGTTCACCCAATTCGCCCTGCACGAACGCCTGCTCAAGGCCGTCGCCGAGCTGGACTTCACCGAGCCGACGCCGGTGCAGCTGGCGGCCATCCCGCCGGCGCTGGAGGGGCGCGACCTGCGGGTGACGGCGCAGACCGGCAGCGGCAAGACCGCGGCCTTCGTCCTGCCGCTGCTCAACCGCCTGCTCGGCGACGCCAGCGCCAAGCAGCGCACCGACGTGCGCTCGCTGATCCTGCTGCCGACCCGCGAGCTGGCCCAGCAGATTCTCAAGGAGGTGGAGCGCTTCTCCCAGTACACCTTCCTCAAGAGCGCCCTGGTCACCGGCGGCGAGGACTTCAAGGAGCAGGCCGCATTGCTGCGCCGCCAGCCGGACCTGTTGATCGCCACCCCGGGTCGGCTGATGGAGCACCTCAATGCCGGCAGCCTCAAGCTCAACGGCGTCGAGGTGCTGGTGCTGGACGAAGCCGACCGCATGCTCGACATGGGCTTCGCCGAGGACATCGAGCGCATCACCGCCGAGTGCGCCAACCGCCAGCAGACCCTGCTGTTCTCCGCCACCGGCGGCGGCAAGGTACTGCGCGAGATGATCGCCAAGGTGCTGCGCGAGCCCCTGCACCTCAAGCTCAACAGCGTCGACCAGCTCAGCGAGACCACCCGCCAGCAGATCATCACGGCCGACGATCCCATGCACAAGGAACGCCTGGTGCAGTGGCTGCTGTCCAACGAGCCGCACCGCAAGGCGATGATCTTCTGCAACACCCGCACCCAGGTCGACCGCCTCTATGGCCACCTGGTGGCGCTGGACTACAAGGCCTTCGTGCTGCACGGCGAGAAGGACCAGAAGGACCGCAAGCTGGCCATCGACCGCTTCCGCCAGGGCGGCAGCAAGGTGCTGGTGGCCACCGATGTGGCGGCGCGCGGCCTGGATATCGAAGACCTGGATCTGGTGATCAACTTCGACATGCCGCGCAGCGGCGACGAGTACGTGCACCGCATCGGCCGCACCGGTCGCGCCGGCGCCGAGGGCCTGGCCATCTCGCTGATCTGCCACAACGACTGGAACCTGATGTCGAGCATCGAGCGCTATCTCAAGCAGCGCTTCGAGCGCCGGGTGATCAAGGAGCTCAAGGGCAGCTACCAGGGGCCGAAGAACGTCAAGGCCTCCGGCAAGGCCGCCGGGGTGAAGAAGAAAAAGAGCGACAAGAAGGATGGCGCCAAGAAGCCGGCCGCCAAGACCGCGCCAAAGCGCCGGCCCAATGCGCCCAAGGCGCCGTCCGGGCTGGTCAGCCAGGACGGCCTGGCACCGCTCAAGCGCAAGAAGCCGGCGGCGGAGTGAGGCTGTTGCCCCCTCTCCCACATGTGGGAGAGGGGAGCATGTAGCCGGCGGTGAAACGAGAAGGGGGCCCGCAGGCCCCCTTTTCTTTTTGCGCGAGCCGCTCAGGGCACGATAAGGATCTTGCCGTCGCGCTCGCCGGCCGCGGCCGCGGCCACCGCTTCCTTGATCTGGTCGACCTTGTAGGTGGCGGCGATGCGCGCCTTGAGCTTGCCGCTGGCGATCAGCTGGGTCAGCTCGCCGAACACCTTCATCTGCTCGGCCGGAGTGGCCTTCTGGAACCACTTGGCCAGCCAGAAGCCGCGCAGGGTCACGTCACGGAACACGAAGGAGGCCGCCGACACCTGGCACGGCTGGCCGCTCATCAGGCCATAGTTGACCAGGGTGCCGCCCTCGCTCAGGCAGGCGGCTACATGGTCGGTGGCGGCGCCGCCGACGGCGTCGATGCCGAGCATGACCTTGGCGCCACCGGTGGCCTCGCGCACGCGCTTGTGCAGGTCGGGGCCGTCGACCAGCACCAGATCGCCGCCCTCGGCCTGCACGCCGGCCACCGCCGCCTCGCGGCGCACCACGTTGATGGTCTTGAAGCCGCGCAGCCTGGCCAGCTGGATCAGATAGCCGCCGACCCCGGAGTTGGCGGCGTTCTGGATCACCCAGTCGCCCGGCTGCAGGTCGACGAACTGGCTGAGCAGCAAGGAGGCGGTCGGCGGGTTGATGGTCATCATCGCCAGTTGCTGCGGGTCGGCCTCCGGCAGCGGGATCAGCTTGGCCGCCGGCGCGTGCAGATGGGTCACCCAGGTGCCGCAGCCGACCGGCAGCAGCACCAGTTGGCCGGGCTTGAGGTGGCTGACGCCTTCGCCGACCTGCTCGACGCGGCCGACGCCCTCGTTGCCGCCGATGGCCGGCAGCGGCGGCAGCATGCCGTATTCGCCGGTCAGGGTGAGCACGTCGGAGGGGTTGATCGGCGCCGCCAGTACCTTGACCAGTGCCTCGCCGGCGGGCAGCGGCGGCAGCTCCAGTGCGACTGCGGCGATCACGTCCTGCGGAACCTTGCCGCGCTGTTGGTATTCGGCTTTGAGCATGGCGATTCTCCTCTGTGCCACGGGCGATTGAAGCTCTGAGTCTAGCCGTTGGTCGCCGTGGGCGGATGAATCGCACGGCATACGCCGGAGTGATGGCGTCGCAGGCACAGGGAGGGGGCTAAGCTAAGAAGCGATGCTTGAGAGGCTTCCGCATGTCGTCGCGTATCTGGGTCTGCTCGTTGTTGCTGTTCGCGCCGCTGCTGCAGGGCGAGACACTGAGCATCGGCCTCGGTACGCACAAGCCGCCCTATATCATCGAGGGCGAGCCGCGCGGGCTGGAGTTCGAGATCATCGCCGCCGCCGTGCGTGCCGCCGGCTACGACCTCGATGCGCGCTACGCGCCCATGGAACGCCTGCACCTGGCGTTGCGCCGCGGCGAACTGGACGGCATCGCCACCACCAACGCCCACAGCGGCATCCAGGCGCATTACTCGGCCCCCTATATCTACTACCGCAACGTGGCCGCGGCGTTGCGCTCGCGCGGCTATCGCATCCACAGCATCGCCGACCTGGGCCGTTATTCCATCAGCTCCTTCCAGCGTGCCCGCTATCTATTGGGGCCGGAATTCCAGGCCATGACCGAGGCCAACCCGCGCTACCGCGAGGAGGCCCAGCAGATCAACCGCAATCGCCTGCTCTACAGCGGCCGGGTCGAGGTGGTGGTGGGCGATGTGCGCATCCTGCGTTACTTCAACCGCGAGGTGGCCGAGCAGGTCGACACCACACAGCCGTTGACGCTGTACCTGCTGTTCCCGCCCACCGGCTATAGCGTCGGCTTTCGCCGGCTAGTGCAGCGCGAGCGCTTCGACCGGGGCCTGGCGGCCATCCGTGCCAGCGGTGAGTACGAGGAGATAGAACGGCGCTACGCCGACTACTAGAACTTCTCGTTCGGTCCCAGATAGCGCCACTGGCCGACCGGCAGCTTGGCCAGGCCGCTGCGGCCGAAGCGCAGGCGGCGCATGCCCAGCACCTGCAGGCCGACACTCTCGCACATGAAGCGCAGCTGGCCCGGCTGCACCGCCTTGATGGCGAAGCGCAGGCGCGTCTCGCTCTGCCAGCTGACCTTGCTCGGCGGCAGGGTTGCGCCCTTGTAGCTGATGCCGAAGGCCAGGCGCTTGAGGCCTTTGTCGTCGAGGTTGCCGGCGACCTCCACCAGATACTCCTGCTCCAACTCCGCGCCCTTGTCCTGGAACAGGCGGATCACTCCGGGGTTCTGGCTGAACACCAGCAGGCCGCTGGCATCGGTCTCCAGCGGGGTGAGCAGCTGCAGGCGGCGCAGGTGGCGCTGCAGCGGGCGGATGCCACTGGCGTCCTCGCTCCAATGGTGGACATGGCTGAGCAACTGCTGGGTGGAGTTGGCACCCAGGCCGCAGCCGAGGCCGACCGGCTTGTGCAGCAGCAGGGTGATCGGCGGCTGGGTCTCGGCGCGGGCGCCGGGCAGCAGCTCGATCCGCTCGTTCAGTACCGGGTGCTGCGGCTCCTCGACCACCTGGCCGTCCACCGTGACCCAGCCGCCCTCGATATACAGCTCCGCCTCGCGGCGCGAGCAGGCGATCTGCTGGATCAGGCGTTTGGACAGGCGTTCGGCTTCGGTCATGGCGGCGGGCGTCGTAGGGGGAAATGAACGGCATTGTAACCGGCCTGGGCCTGGCGCCGGGATTGGACTACAAGGTTAGCGTCGAGAAGGAGGATGAGCATGAGAGCCGTACTGATGCTGCTGTGGTTGGCGCTGGCCCCGCTGGTGCTGGCCGAGCGCAGCGAACTGGGCGAGTTGCAGCTGACCGAACTGGTCGGTGGCCTGGAGCATCCCTGGGCCCTGGCCTTTCTGCCGGCCGGGCAGGGCAGCCTGATCAGCGAGCGCCCGGGGCGCCTGCGCTGGCTGGACGGCCAGGGGCGCCTGTCGCCGGCCATTGCCGGGGTGCCGGCGGTCTACGCCCGCGGCCAGGGCGGCCTGCTGGACGTGGCGTTGTCGCCGAGCTTTGCCACGGATCGCCTGGTCTATCTGAGCTATGCCGAGGCGGATGCCCAGGGCGACAAGGCCGGTACTGCGGTCGGGCGCGGGCGCTTGACGGAGGGCATGAGCGCGCTGCAGGACTGGCGGGTGATCTTCCGCCAGCAGCCCAAGCTGTCCGACGGCATCCACTTCGGTTCGCGCCTGGCCTTCGACCGCCAGGGCCGTCTGTTCGTGACCCTCGGCGAAAACAACCAGCGGTCCACGGCCCAGGAGCTGGACAAGCTGCAGGGCAAGCTGGTGCGGCTCGATGCGGACGGCGGCGTGCCGGCGGACAACCCCTTCGTCGACACGCCCGGGGCGCGCGCTGAAATCTGGTCCTACGGCCACCGCAACCCCCAGGGCCTGGCGCTCAACCCCTGGACGGGACGCATCTGGCTGCACGAGCACGGCCCGCGTGGCGGCGACGAGATCAACATCCCCGAGCCGGGGCGCAACTATGGCTGGCCGCTGGCCACCCACGGGGTGAACTACAGCTTCCTGCCGATTCCCGAGGCCAAGGGCGAGCGGGTGCCCGGCACCGAGCCACCGCACCATGTATGGGCAAAGTCGCCGGCGATCTCCGGCATGGCCTTCTACGACGGCAAGCGCTTCCCGGCCTGGCGCCACAGCCTGTTTATCGGCGCGCTGGCCGACCAGGCCCTGCTGCGTCTGCGCCTGGATGGCGACAGGGTGGTGCACGAGGAGCGCCTGCTGGAGGAGCGTGGCTGGCGCATCCGCGACGTGCGCCAGGGCCCGGACGGCTACCTCTACCTGCTGACCGACTCGGCGGACGGCAAGCTGATCAGGCTGGGGCTGGAGGCGGCGCCGTAGCCTTGACTCCCTTGTGCAGTGGTGGAAAGGGAAGGCGACTGCCCCTCTACCTGGCCCTTTCCCGTGGGGAGAGGGGACAAGGCGGACTACACATTGGTTCGCAGGTTAGTGCGCAGCCGCCTCCGGCGTCGTGCCGACCGCCTGGTTGGCCACCAGCTCCGGTGGCAGCGGCTCGGTGACCACGCTGAAGTCGCTGATGCGGATGGCGCCGTGGCCCTCGCCGAGCAGGTGGAAGGAGAAGGCCTTGCGCGTCTGCGGGTTGGCGAAGTCGAAGCTCAGCTGGATGCTCTCGCCGCGCTTGAGCGGCGGCAGCGCGGGGATGGCCAGGCTGGTGTCGCGGTCGAACTCCTTGGTCAGCAGGCGCAGGTTGGCGCCACGGCGGTCCAGGCTGAGGGCATCGATCTTCAGGCTCACCCGGGTGCGGGTGCCCTTGGGCAGTTCCAGGTACTGGGCGCCGATCAGGTTGTCCGCCCAGTCGTCGCGCGACTCGGGCTTGAGGTCGATGCGCTCGCGGTTGGCGAACTGGTAGCGCTGGCCGAGTTGCCCGCCGCTGATGGACTGGTCGAGCAGGGCGGCGCGCTGGCCGACCAGGCGCGCCTGGCGGCCGCTGACCCGGCCCAGGTACTTGGCATGGTCGGCGATAAAGCCGCTACTCTCGTAGCGCCGGCACACCTGCTGGAAGTTGCATTCGGTGAAGACCTTGCCGTCGTGCTGGCGCAGCAGGCCGTTGGTATAGGAGATGATCTCGCGCGGCGTGGCGTAGTCGCGCAGCAGCGAGCGGCCGGCGATGTTGTCCGGCACCGGCAGGGCGAAGTAGTCGAGCAGCGAGGCGGTCAGGTCGACATGGCCATAGACGCCGGTCTTGACCGCCGGCAAGCGGTCCTGCTTGGGCGCCAGCATCAGGTTGAAGCCCCAGGCCGAGGCCAGGCGCACATTCTCCAGGCCATGGGACTCGTCGGAGGTGACCACCACCAGGGTGTCTTCCAGCACGCCCTGTTTCTCCAGGGCGGCGAGGAAATCGCTGACGGCGTCGTCGAGGTAGCCGATGGCGGCCTGCTTGGCCGTGGGGTAGCGCTGCAGGTAGGCCGGCGGCGCGGAATAGGGCTGGTGGGTGCCGACGGTGAGCAGGGTGAGCATCCACGGCTGGCGCTCGCGACGCAGCTGCTGTACGTACCGCAGCGCGCCCTCGAAGTAGGCCTTGTCGTCCATGCCCCAGGGGAATTCCAGGTAGGGCTTGTTGCGGAACCAGTCGCGCCCGTGGGCCTGCTCGAAGCCCATGTGCGGCATGATCTGGTCCTTGGCCATAAAACGCAGCCCGGCGCCCTGCAGGAAGTGGGTGCGAAAGCCCATGGCGCGCAGCTGGTGCGGCAGGCACTGCAGGTTGCGGGTCTGGCTGGCGAGCAGCTCCACGCCCTTGGGCGTGCCGGAGTCGAGCTTGCCGTAGTCGCCGCAGAGCATGGCGTACAGGCCGCGGATGGTCTGGTGGCTGTGCAGTACGTAGTCCGGGGTGAGCATGCCGCGCTCGGCCCACTGGCTCAGGCGCGGCATCAGGTCTTCTTTATAGGGGGTGCCGAGCAGCTGGCGACTCTTGCCGATATAGGCGCCGGGAATGCCTTCCAGGGTGACGATCAGCAGGTTGCGCGCCTTGCCGCCGCCGGGCAGCAGCGGCGTGCCGGAAAGATCGAGCCTGCTCAGGCCGGCGATATCCGGCGGCAGGCCGGAATCCTCGCCGGCGTACCAGTCCTCCAGGGCCACGCGGGCACGGCTGATGCCCTCGGCCAGGGCCTTGTGCGGCAGGCTGAACAGGTGCCACTGGTCGTCTTCGCTGGGCGCGCGGTACTGCTGGACGGCATGGCCGAGCAGCAGGGCCAGCGGCAGCGCGTAGGCATAGCGCGGCGGTCTGGGGCCGCCGCTGCGGCCGAGCAACAGGCAGGCCAGCACGGCGAGCGCCAGGGCGCCGGCAAGCCAGGGGTAACGGATGCCGCCGCCCTGGGTCGATTGGCTGACGAACTGCGGATCGCTCAGGTACTTGAGGTCGCTGGGTTCGGGCATGCGGCCCACGGCGTTGACCAGCTCGGCATTGCCCAACAGCAGCAGCGCCCAGGCCAGCGCCAGCGGCGCGGCCAGCCAGGGGCGTCGATAGCTCAGCAGCAGGAGCAGGCCACCCAGCCCCAGATCGGAAACATAGCCCGGCCAGCTCGACCAGCCCAGCCAGTAGCGGCAGGCCATGGGCAGGGCGAGGAACAGCAGGCCAAGGGCAGCAAGAGACGCGGCAGGATACGGCAGCCAGCGACTGGAAAGGGGCACAGGAACTCCAGGGGTGATACGGCGATGATCCGTGACCATCGGACAGATGGATAGGACCCGAGTTGCAGCATGCCATGATTCTGAAACATGACCGTGCTAGGCGCCAGTGGCACAGGTCGGCAGGGTGTAGAATGCGGGTCCTTTTCTCGTGGGTGATCAACATGGCTCTGATCGGGCGCTACAACTCTCTGCAGGTGGCCAAGCTGGCCGACTTCGGCCTGTTCCTCGACGGCGGTGCCGACGGCGAAATCCTCCTGCCCAAGCGCTATATCCCCAAGGGCGAACCCTGCGAGGTCGGCGACTGGCTCAACGTGTTCCTCTATCTGGACAGCGAGGACCGCCTGATCGCTACCACCGAGAAGCCCAAGGTGCAGGTCGGCGGCTTCGCCAGCCTCAAGGTGGTGGACATCAACCGCATCGGCCTGTTCTTCGACTGGGGCCTGCCCAAGGACCTGCTGATGCCGCACTCCGAGGAGAAGCGCCCGCTGCAGGTCGGCGACTACTGCGTGGTGCACGTCTACCTCGACCCGCGCACCCGCCGCATCACCGCCACCGCGCGCCTGGACCGCTACCTGGACAAGACGCCGCCGCGCTACCAGGTCGGCCAGGAAGTCGACCTGCTGGTGGTCGAACAGACCGACCTGGGCTTCAAGGCCATCATCGACGGCCAGCACTGGGGCCTGATCCACAAGAACGAGGTGTTCAAGTTCCTTCGTGGCGGCTCCCGGGAGAAGGGCTACATCAAGGAGCTGCGCGACGACGGCAAGATCAGCCTGAGCCTGCAGCCGGTCGGCCAGCAGGCCCGCGACCAGCTCTCCGAGCAGATCCTCACCGCCCTGCGCGAGGCCGGCGGCAGCCTGGCGCTGTCCGACAAGAGCCCGCCGGAGGCGATCAGCAAGGCCTTCGGCGTGAGCAAGGGCAACTTCAAGAAGGCCATCGGCGGGCTGTTCAAGCAGGGCCTGATTCGCATCCTCGACGAGCGCATCGAGCTGGTCTGAGGAAGCCACCACGTCAGGTTCGGCGCAGCGCAATTGGTAGGCTGGGTTAGCCGCAACGCGGCGTAACCCGGCGAAGCGCGTTCGAGCTGGGTTACGGTCGCCGGCCTAACCCAGACTACGAAACGATCCGTTCAGGGCTTGCGCGCCAGCAGCACGGCGCGGGTCGGCGCCGGCAGGCCCTCGACGGTGCGGCCGTGGTCGGCCGGGTCGAGGAACTCCGGCAGCGACTGGAAGCGCATCCACTCGGTCGAGCGCTGCTCCTCCACGCTGGTGGTGGAGACGTCCACGCAGCGCACGTCGACGAAGCCGGCGCGGCGCAGCCACAGTTCCAGCGCCGGGATCGACGGCAGGAACCAGACGTTGCGCATCATCGCGTAGCGGTCCTCGGGCACCAGCACCTGCTGGGCGTCGCCTTCCACCACCAGGGTCTCCAGCACCAGCTCGCCACCGCGCAGCAGCTTGTCCTTGAGGTCGAGCAGGTGGTCGATGGGCGAGCGGCGGTGGTACAGCACGCCCATGGAGAACACCGTGTCGAAGCCTTCCAGCCTGGCCGGCAGCTCTTCCAGGGCCAGCGGCAGGTGCCAGGCCGGCGCCTCGGGCAGGTAGTGCTTGATCGCGAGGAACTGGTTGAGGAACAGCCAGTTGGGGTCGACGCCGATCACGCTGCCGGCACCGGCGCCGAGCATGCGCCACATGTAGTAGCCGTTGCCGCAGCCGACGTCGAGGATGCGCTTGCCGGCCAGATCCAGGTGCGGCGCCACGCGCTGCCATTTCCAGTCCGAGCGCCACTCGGTGTCGATATGCACGTCGAACAGACGGAAGGGCCCCTTGCGCCAGGGGATCAGGCCCTGCAGGGCGGATTTCAGGGCGGCGCGCCGGGCGTCATCGCAGGCACCGTCCAGGCGCAGTTCGTCACGCAGCTCCGTGACCTCGGCGGCCAGCGGCGGCAGCGCCTCGACGGCGGCGTACCAGCGCTGGAGGTCGCCATGGCCGACGGCGAGCTTGGCGTCGAGCTGGGCGGGCAGGTCGGCGGCCCAGTCCTGCAGTGGGCTGCCCGCCAGGTGCTGTTGCAGGGCGTCGAGGTCGAGACGGGAGAAGATCATGGCAGGGCGATCAGCGAGGCGAAGTTGAGGCACTGGAACCAGGGCACGACCTTGGAGAAGCCTGCGGCCAGCAGGCGCTCGCGGTGCTGTTCCAGGCTGTCGGGCTTCATCACGTTCTCGATGGCGCTGCGCTTCTGCGCGATCTCCAGTTCGCTGTAGCCGTTGGCACGCTTGAAGGCCAGGTGCAGTTCGCCGAGTAGCTTGTGCTCGGCGTCATCGGCGAAGCGCAGCTTCTCCGAGAGGATCAGCGCGCCGCCGGGCAGCAGGGCCTGGCGGATGCGGGTCAGCAGCTCCAGGCGGCGCTCGGGGGCGACGAACTGCAGGGTGAAGTTGAGCGCCACCAGCGAGGCCGGCTGCAACTCCAGGGCGAGGATATCGGCCTCGATCACCTCCGCCGGCAGCAGCTCCTGAAACATGGCGTCCTGGGCATGCAGGTACTCGCGGCAGCGTTCGACCATGGCGTGCGAGTTGTCCACGGCGATCACCCGGCAGTCGTCGGCCTTCACATGGCGGCGCAGGGCCTGGGTCACCGCGCCGAGCGAGCAGCCGAGGTCGTACAGGGCGCTGTGCGGGCGGGCGAACTGCGCGGCCAGCACGCCGAGGTTCTCGACTATGGTCGGGTAGCCCGGCACCGAGCGCTTGATCATGTCCGGGAAGACGCGGGCCACGTCTTCGTTGAACACGAAGTCCGGCACCTGATCCAGGGGCTGGGCGAAGAGGCGGTCGGGCTGCTGTTTCACGGCGGTCGGTCCGGGCGGAAAAGGCCGGCATTCTAGCCAAGAGCTTGCGGCAACCCAACCGCCATCACGGCAACTGATCCATGATGAACTCGCCACCACCCTGCAGCGGGCCCAGTGGGTTGCGCTTGACCTCGTAGCGACGAATGTTCGGCTCGCCGTTGCTGACCTTGTGCACCAGGGTGTCGTCGACCAGCACGAACACGGCGCGGAAGCTCCAGCCTTGCAACTCTCGAGTCTTGCGGAAGTTGAGCACGTCGGCCCAGAAGTTGCCGACCCTCTGGGTGTCGGTTTTGTTGAATTCGAAGGCGTAGCCGACGCAGCGGTCCTTGGCCTCCAGGCACTGCAGCATGCCCTCCGGCAGGTACTCGATGGGGATGTTGGGCTGGACGAACAGCAGACGCAGGTCGATAAAGGAGAGCATCTTGCCGTTGCCCTGGGTCAGCGGATCGAAGCCCAGGGAGAACAGCTCGGAGCGGGTGGTCTTGCCCGGCTGCGCCTGGGCGTAACGGATCTCCGTGTCGGTGTAATCGCCGAAGGGCGAGACCACTTCCGCGCGCTGGCTGGGTAGCAGGCTGCTGCAGCCTGCCGACAGGAACAGGGGAAGCAACAGCAGCGTACAGCGACGGCTAGGCATGACATCCTCCTACTACGATTTCCCTTCTTCCTCATATAGACGATTCGGAGCCGGCTTGCCGTCTCAGGCGGGGCATACGGTCGCCGGAGGCGACGGTCAGAGGTGCATGGCTATCTCGGTGGTAACGGTTACTCTTGTTCCACAACGGAACTGAGGGCCGCGGTAACGATGCGGACTATGACTCGACTTCAGGCCGGCTTCGTGCTGGCGCTCTTCATGCTCAGCCTCAACCTGCTGCTGCCTGTGCTCGGGGCACGTTGGCTGGAGGAAACGCATCAGCGTTCCGAGCATGAGAAGGACAAGCAGGAGCGCAGCGAGTTGCTGCTATCGGCCCTGGTGAATGGCGAGACCGGTCAGCGTGGTTTCGTCATCACCGGCCGTGAGGATTTTCTCACCCCGCTCTACCAGGGCTTCGCCGCAGCCGACAAGTTGATGCGGGAGCTGCAGGTCGGCCTCACCGGCGACGATGAGCTGCGTGAGGCTCTGGATGGCCTTATGCCGGTGGTCGCCGAACAGCGCGGCTACCTTGTCAAGGTCATCGAGCTACGCCGCACCCAAGGCATGTTGGCCGCCAGCGAGTTGATCAGCCAGGGCAAGGGCAAGCAGCTGATGGACGATCTGCGCGCGCGAATCGGCAAGATGCAGGGGTTGATCCAAGGTCGTCTGCTGCTGTTGGAGCAGCGCCGCCAGTGGCAGCAGCAGGTCGTGGTGGCTCTGCTGGTGCTGCTCGGCCTGCTGGACCTGGCGGTGATCGGCCTGCTGTTCCACTTCACCTTCCGCCTTCTGCGCGAGGGGCGAGTGATACGGCAGAACCTGCAGGCTCTGAGCGAGCAGTTGTCCGGCGGCCTGCAACGCCTGGAACTGCGCAACCGCGAGATTTCCCTGCTCAGCCGAATGGCCGGCGCACTGCACTCGATCAATAGCTTCGACGAGTGCTACGGCATCATCGGTCGCTTCGCCGGCCAGCTGTTCCCCAACGATGCCGGCAGCCTGAGCCTCTATCACCCCTCGCGCGACGTGTTGGGGGATGTCGCCCATTGGAATGGCTGGCCGGACGGCCTGGATCTGTTCGAACCGCACGCCTGTTGGGCCATCCGCCGTGGTCAGAGCCATCAGGTGTTGGAGCCGGACAAGGATCTGCCCTGTCCGCACCTGCAGGGCACGCCCATGTCCGGGCAGGGCTATGTCTGCGTGCCGCTGATGGCCCAAGGCGAGCCACTCGGCGTGCTGACCCTGAGTGGGGCAAAGGCGCCCGACCTGGAACTGGCCGAGGCCTTCGCCGAGCAGGTGTCGCTGGCGGTTTCCAACCTGTCGCTGCGGGAAAGCCTGCGTCAGCAGTCGCTGGTCGATGCGCTGACCGGCCTGCACAACCGTCGCTTCCTCGACGAGACCCTGCGTCGCGAGCTGCTGCGCGCCGGACGCAAGCAGGCACCGGTGGCCGTGGTGCTGCTCGATGTGGATCACTTCAAGCGCTTCAACGACAGCTTCGGTCACGAGGCCGGCGATCTGGTGCTGCGCCAGCTGGCCACCGAGATAAAGCGCAGCGTGCGCAGCAGCGACCTGGCCTGTCGTTATGGCGGCGAGGAGTTCGCCCTGGTGATGCCGGAGATCGGTCCCGAGGAGGCCATCGAGCGTTGCGAGGCCCTGCGCCTGGCAGTCGGCCGCCTGCAGGTGCGCTATGGCGGCCAGCCGCTGGGGCCGATCAATATTTCCCTCGGCCTGGCCTGGTTCCCCCAGGACGGCGAGCGGATGGATGCGCTGCTGAATGCCGCCGACCTGGCGCTGTACCAGGCCAAGCGCGGCGGGCGCAATCGCCTGTGCATCTACCGCGCGGAGATGGATGGCGCCGAGCAGGCGCCCTCCAGCTGAGGCCGGTTCAGCACCGCCGAGGCGGCGATGCCCAGCTGCCCCAGCCAGTAGCTGAGGATGATGGCGTAGCCCGCGCCCTCGAAGGGGGCGACGAAGCGGCTGATGCCGATCAGGCTGTCCGACAGCACGAACAGCACCGCGCCAGCGGCGGCCAGCCAGGCGCTGCGGGCCGGTACCGCGCCGATCCGGGCCAGGGCGCGCCAGAGCATGGCGCCGATGGCCAGGCTGTAGAGCGCTACCGGCAACAGCAGCGACCCCAGGCCGGCCCTCGCTAGCACGGCGAACATGGCGCTGGCGGCCGTTGCCGCTACCAGGAGTTCGAGTGGCGCCAGGCGGCGACTGTCGCCGAGGTAGGCGAGCAGATACGCCAGATGGGCAAGCAGGAAGGCACCCAGGCCGAAGACGAACAGATCGGCAGGCCACTCCAGCAGCATGTCACCCAGCAGGGAAAAGCCCAATCCTATGCCGACCCAGCGCCTGTAGGCGCCAACCGGTGCCGCGTGCAGCCAGAGCAGTAGGCCGATTACCGGTACGGGCTTGCTGAGCAGGGTGAGCCACTTGAGTTCGAGGTGCAGGCCGAGCAGGAACAGGACCACGCCAACCAGGGTGGCGAGCAGGAGCAGTGGGCGCATGGCGGGCTCCCTTCTGACTGTGGCGCCATTATCGTGAGCGCAGAGCTCGCCGACGCGACAGGGGGTGACAACCCGGGCGGCTTTTCGCGTCAGCGCGCCACGCTCGATGCATCGAGGCTGGTCCGCCAGTCCCGTGTATGCGGCGCAAGGCGGTATAAGCAATCGGTCTCGGCAGACGGTTAGCGAGCGCCTAATCTGGCCTGCTTATTACTCTCGGGCTACCCATCTTCCTCAAGCGTCTCGGCCAGTACGGCCAATCAGATCTGCCTGAACACCGCAGCAGTCAGGATGCCGATGGCAATCGCGGGTAGCGGCTTCTTCACCAGCAGCATGGTCACGGCCGTGGCGGCGAGCGCCAGCCGCGCCGCGTTATCGCCTTGCACGGCCATGGGCGCCAGGATGGCGACCAGCACCGAGCCGGACATGGCGCCGATGAACTGTTTGACGCGAAAGCCGATGGGCACGTACGACATCACGTAGACCCCGCCCCAGCGGGTGGCCAGCGTCACCAGCGCCATCAGCACGACCAGCAGCAGGGCGCCGTAGCCTGCGCTTTCAAGGCTCATTTCCTGCCCTCCGTCCAGAACATCCCGGCCACGCCGCCGGCCAGCGCGCCCACCACCACATGGCTGTTCTCCGGCAGGTAGCGCCAGGCCAGCAGCGAAGCGCCGGCCGCCACCAGCCAGATGAACAGCAGGCGCAGGTTCTTCTCCCCGCCCACGACCATCGCCAGCAGGAAGCACCCCATCACCATATCCAGGCCGAGGGTCTTCGGGTTGTGGATGGCGCCGCCGAAGTACAGGCCCAGCCAGGTGCCCAGGACCCAGAACGCCCACAGCGCCAGCCCGCCGCCCAGCAGCAGGCCGATGCCCGGCTGGCCGCGGTTGAGCGCCTGCATGGACATCGCCCAGTTGGCGTCCGAGGCGGTCAGCATCACCCCGTAGCGGCGCAGGGGCGGCAGCTGGCGCAGCCAGGGATAGAGCGTGGCGCCCATCAGCAGGTGGCGGGCGTTGATGGCGAACACGGTGATGGCCAGGGTGAAGATCGGTACCTGGGGCCCCCACAATTCGAGCGCGGCGAACTGCGACGCCCCGGCGAACACCAGCGCGCTCATCGCCATGATGGTCAGGCTGTCCAGCCCGGCCTGCACCGCGGCCAGGCCGAAGGCCGCGCCAAACAGGGTAACGAACAGCGACAGCGGGATGAGCTGGCGGAAGCCATCCCAGACCATCTGGCTGTCGAATTCGTGCAGATTCGTATCGGCGTCTGCCATGCCTCACTCCAAGCGAGTACTGCCTCTCTTGGGTGCACTATGCGATGCGTCTTTGATTAAGGAAAACGAATAATTCAGCTATAAGCTATCCGCTAAACGAATCCATAGGCCGAGACCATGAACTATCAGGATCTCCAGATCGACTGGCTGAAATGCTTTGTCGCCGTGGTAGGAGCCGGCTCGCTCTCCGCCGCGGCGCCCGAAGTGCATCGCTCGCAATCGGCCGTGAGCATGCAGCTGAAGAAGCTGGAGGCCGCGCTGAACTGCCAGTTGCTGATTCGCGGTCCCCGCCAGCATCAGTTGACCCCCCAGGGAAAACTGCTGCTGGGCTATGCACAACGCATGCTCGACCTGCATGCGCAGACCCAGGCGGCATTCCATGGCCAGGAGATGACCGGGCAGATTCGCCTGGGCGTGCCGGACGACTATGCGGCAAGCTACCTCACTCCGGTGCTCAAACGTTTCGCCCAGAGCCACAGCAGCGTGGAGATCGAGCTGCTGTGCGAGCAGTCGACCTCGTTGATTCCCCGTGTCGAGAAGGGCGACCTCGACCTCGCCCTGGTCTCGCGCGACCATCCCAGGCAGGGCACCCTGTTGTTCTACGAGCCGCTGGTGTGGGTCGGCTCGGCCCAGTTCCAGGCCTGGCGCCGTGACCCGTTGCCGATCGCCGTCTACGAAAGCACCAGCCTGGCCAAGCGCAACGCCATCAACTCGCTGGCCATGCAGGGGCGCCGCTACAAGGTGGTGTACAACAGCTCCAGCCTGGCCGGGCAGATCGCCGCGGTCGACAGTGGCCTGGCCATCGCGGTACTGACCCAGTGCAGCGCCCCCGCCCATCTGGAAGTGCTCGGCGCCGAGCACGGGCTGGGGCCGCTCGAACCCATGGAAGTCGCGGTCTACCGCAGCCGCGCCTCGCAAGCATCGGCGGCGGTCGACAGGCTGTACGACCTGCTGATCGAAACGCACCGGCTTTCCTCTTCCTCGGGAAGGGCTGCCAGTTCAGGTGCGGGGTAGGGCGGGTTAGCCGAAGGCGTAACCCGCCGAGCGATGTATCGCCATCCACCCAAGCCATGTTGCCACCCTGCCCGCAGGCGCCGCGGAGTGGCGGTGGACCTCATTCAGCGCGGGTCAATGACCCGCCCTACAGGGCTGAGCATCTGCTACGCCCCTGGCCCGACCGGGAAAATGCTGATGAACTTCGGCCCCATCAACCAACGTGGCGGCGAAAAGCGCCTGAACGTAATTTTTAGCCGCGCCCGTCAGCGCATGGCCATCGTCACCAGCATCCACTCCGACGCCATCACCAACACCCACAACGACGGTGCTTCGGCGCTGAAAGCCTTCCTGCAATTCGCCGAAGCCAGCTCCCGCGGCGAAAGCGAGCGCGCACAAAGCATCCTCAGCACCCTCAACCCCGGCGCGCAACGCTCATTCACCACCGCCGCGCCCTACAGTGCCCTGCGCACCGCCCTGGCCAATGCCCTGCGTGCCAAAGGCCATGTGGTGCATGAACACGTCGGCAGCTCGCAATTTCGCTGCGATTTGGCCATCGTTGACGAAGCCACTAGCGCTTATCGGCTCGGCATTCTACTGGACGGCAGCCGTGACGGCAGCGCCGTCGAAGTGCGCGAACGCTACGTCTTCCAACCCACCGTGCTGCGCAGTTTTGGCTGGAAAGTCATCGACGTGCCCGGCAAACAATGGCTCGCCGACCCCGCCGGTCTGCTCGCTCGCATCGAAGCCGCCCTGTGCGACGACAGCCCAGCGCTAGTCGAACAGGAAGAGGTGTTGAAGGAGATCGCCGACGTCTGCATCCCCGAGCCCGAGGTGTCACCCATCACCACCGACCTGCAGGAGTTCCGCTTTGAACAAGGCGGCTCGGCGAAATTCTGGAAGATCGGCGTGGTGGGAGATGAGCTCACCGTGACCTTCGGGCGCATGGGCAGTAAGGGGCAGACCCTGATCAAAAGCTTCGACAGCAACGCAAGAGCCGAGCATGAAGCTCGCAAGCTGATCGACGAGAAAGTTCGTAAGGGGTACGTGGAGTGGTCGGAGTAGAGCCGGAAGGCACTGCGACACGATGAGCTGAGGCTAAATCGCATCGGGTAGAGACCGGCTTATCTGTTGTAACCGGACTCCTACCAGTAGCCCCTGACTCCTGCCACTCACCCCAACGCCTGTTTGCTCCGGCGATGGCCGGTCATCCGGTTACAGCCAGATTTCCCCCGAACGAGGCGACTCCGCGATCCTGCGTAGCACCCGCTGCGCCTCTTCGCGGTTCCTGCAGGCCAGCAGGAAGCGGTTCTTGCCGGACTTGCGGGGCGTGCCGCCTTGGCGGTGAAGATTTCGCCGCTGCCCAGATGCTCGGGGATGCGCACGCCAGTCATGGCGCGGGGGATCAGCGCACGCCGATTTGGCAGTCGATGGTCTTGGCCGGTGGCACCTCCACCTCCCAGGGGCGGCGGTAGTGCATGAGCAGGCGGCCGGAGCCGGTCTGGTAGGCCTGGTAGCGCCACACGGACTGGCCGCCGGCGCCCACCAGGCCGGCCTCCTCGGGCGTCATGTAGACCTCCGGGCCCAGGCTGCGCAGCACGCCGGGGGCGGCGTCGGCCACCACCCAGCGAAAGCCGGTGGTGGGGTTGCTCGGCAGGGTGATGGTCAGGCTCTGGCCCTGGCGCAGCTGCATCGGGCACTGGCCCAGCTGCTTCTCCTCCAGGCTGACGCTGGGCTTGGGTTGTGTGCTGCAGGCCCCCAGCAGGGCGAGGACGCAGGGCAGCAGCAGGCGGTGGGGGCGGTTCATGGCGGACTCCTGTCGAGCGAAAACCCGCACAGCATAGCCGCTGCGCGGGGCCGGGTCAGTCGAACAGCACACTGGCCACGTCGGCGAAGCGCTTGGCGAAATGCACGGTCAGGCCTTCCTGCAGATGGTCCGGCAGTTCGGCGAAGTCGCCGCGATTGGCGTCCGGCAGGATCAGTTCGAAGAGCTTCTGCCGGCGCGCCGCGATGACTTTCTCGCGCACCCCGCCGATGGCCAGCACTCGGCCGGTGAGGGTCAGCTCGCCGGTCATGGCCACGCCTTTTTTCGGTGCCTGGCCGCGCGCCAGCGAGAGCAGGGCGCTGGCCATGCTGATGCCGGCGCTGGGGCCGTCCTTGGGCGTGGCGCCTTCGGGCACGTGCAGGTGGACGAAGGCCTGGTCGAAGAAGCCGGGATCGCCGCCGTACTGCTGCAGATGGGCGGTGATGTAGCTGTAGGCGATCTCCGCCGATTCCTTCATCACCTCGCCGAGCTGGCCGGTGAGTTTGAAGCCACGGTTGAGCCTGTGGATGCGCGTGGCCTCGATCGGCAGGGTGGCGCCGCCCAGGCTGGTCCAGGCCAGGCCGGTGATCACGCCGACCCCGGCCAGCAGTTGCTCGCCGCGAAACGGCGGCATGCCCAGGTAGCCCTCCAGGTCCCTGGGGCCGATCTTCACTTTCTCGTCCGGTTCCTCGAGCAGCTTGACCACCGCCTTGCGCACCAGCTTGCCGAGCTGCTTCTCCAGCTGGCGCACGCCGGCCTCGCGGGCGTAGCCCTCGATCACCGCCCTGAGCGCGGCGTCGCCGATGCCGAGTTGCGCCTTCTTCACCCCGGCCTTTTCCAGCTGGCGCGGCCACAGGTGCTGCTTGGCGATGGCCAGCTTCTCCTCGGCGATATAGCCGGACAGGCGGATCACCTCCATGCGGTCGAGCAGCGGCCCGGGGATCGAGTCGAGGGTGTTGGCGGTGCAGACGAACAGCACCTTGGACAGGTCCAGGCGCAGGTCCAGGTAGTGGTCGAGGAATTCGACGTTCTGCTCCGGGTCGAGAGTCTCCAACAGCGCCGAGGCCGGGTCGCCCTGGTAGCTGGCGCCCATCTTGTCGATCTCGTCGAGCATGATCACCGGGTTCATCACCCCGACTTCCTTCAGCGCCTGCACCAGCTTGCCGGGCATGGCGCCGATATAGGTGCGGCGGTGGCCCTTGATCTCCGCCTCGTCGCGCATGCCGCCCACGCTGAAGCGGTAGAAGGGCCGGCCGAGGCTCTCGGCGATGGACCGGCCTATGCTGGTCTTGCCCACGCCGGGCGGGCCGACCAGCAGCACTATGCTGCCGGCGATCTCGCCCTTGAAGGCGCCGACGGCGAGGAACTCGATGATGCGCGCCTTGATGTCGTCCATGCCGGCGTGGTGCCTGTTCAGCACCTTGCGCGCGTGGCCGAGGTCGAGCTTGTCCTGGCCGAGCACGCCCCAGGGTAGGCTGGTGGCCCAGTCCAGGTAGTTGCGGGTCACCGCGTACTCGGGCGAGCCGGTCTCCAGGATCGACAGCTTGCCTAGCTCCTCGTCGATGCGCTTGCGTGCCTGTTCGGGCAGGCTCTTGCCCTCCAGGCGGGCGCGGAACTCGTCGGCGTCGGCGCTGCGGTCGTCCTTGGTGATGCCCAGTTCCTGCTGGATCACCTTGAGCTGCTCCTTGAGGAAGAACTCGCGCTGGTGCTGGGCGATCTTGCGGTTGACCTCGGCGGACAGCTCGTTCTGCAGGCGCGCGACTTCCACTTCCTTACGCAGCAGCGGCAGCACCTTCTCCATGCGCCGCAGGACGGGCACGCAGTCGAGCACCTCCTGCAGTTCGGCGGCGGGGGCGGTGGTCAGGGCGGCGGCGAAGTCGGTGAGCGGCGCCGGGTCGTTGGGGCTGAAGCGGTTGAGGTAGTTCTTCAGCTCCTCGCTGTACAAGGGGTTGAGCGGCAGCAGCTCCTTGATCGCGTTGATCAGCGCCATGGCGTAGGCCTTGACCTCGTCGCGCGGGTCGTCGGCGCTGCGCGGGTAGTCGACCTCGGCCAGGTAGGGTGGGCGGTGGCGCTTGAGCCAGCCGCGCACGCGTACCCGCGACAGGCCCTGGGCGACGAACTGCAGCTTGCCGCCTTCGCGGCTGGCGTGGTGCACGCGCACCAGGGTGCCGTGCTCGGGCAGGCTGTCGGTGTCGAAGTGGCGCGGGTCGCTCACCGGCTGGTCGACGTAGAACAGCGCCAGGCACTTGTGCTCGGTGTTGGCCACCAGCTCCAGGGTCTCGCTCCAGTGTTCCTCGTTGACTATCACCGGCAGCACCTGGGCCGGGAAGAACGGGCGGTTGTGGATGGGGATCACATAGAGCTTGTCCGGCAGCGACTGGCCGGGCAGGGCCAGGGCGGTGGTGCCGGCCTCGATGATTTCCGGGGAGTTGTCCTGATCGTTCATGGCGCACCCTTGCTGATTCCTTGGGTGCTAGATGGGGCCCTCCGGCTCTATTTCAACCGCGCTTCAGGCGCTGCCGAGACGGGTGCTGTGCAGCAGGCGCTCGATCGGCGGGGTGAGCAGGGCGAAGCAGTCGGCCGGCGCCAGGCGCGGCTGGCGCGCCTCGATCAGCTCGCTGCGCAGCTGCGCCAGCAGGCCGCGCAGCTGCTCGTCGGTGTCGCGCTTGGCGATGCGCGCGCACAGCTCGCGCATCTGCCGCTGCAGCACCGGCGGGCATTGCCCGTAGTTGGCGGCGCGCACCGCCAGGCCGCGCAGGCGGGCGAGGTCTTCCAGGTGGCGGCAGGTGTCGGCCAGGCCCTGCACGGCCAGGCGCTCGCCGAGGGTCTCGATGACGCCGAGCAGGGCCTCGATCACCCGGCTGTGGCTGTCGAAGTCGGCCGGCTTCATGCGCAGCATCGGCCATTCGCAGTGCAGCGGCGGCAGTTCCAGGCTCTCGCCGGGCCAGTTCAGCCACAGCTGGTCGAGCTGGCGGGCCAGGGCGTTGCGCTGGCTGACCGCGGGCAGCTCCTGCTGGGCGCCGAGCCCGCGATGCTTCTGCAGGGCACGCAGCAGTTCCAGGCTGCGTTGCAGGCACTGGGCCTGCAACTGTTCGAGCGTGGCGCGGTGCATGCGCGCGGCGTGGCGGGTCAGCAGCTGGCCGAGCACCAGCAAGGCCAGGCCGAGGCCCAGGGCGAAGACGAATTCGGCGCTCAAGTACGGGGCTCCTGGTGGTTGCGGTCGGCGACGAGCAGGCGCTGGCGCAGGGCGCCGAGCTGCTCGTCGATCAATGGGGTGAGCAGTTCGAAGCATTCCTGTGCGCTGATGCCGACCTGCAAGGGCTCGATCAACTGGCGCTGCAGGCGCTCGAGGGCGCTGGCCAGGGCGCCGTGCGGGGCGGCGCCGCGTTGCAGGCGCAGGCTCAGGTAGCGCAGCTGCACCTGCAGCGGCAGAGGGCAGCGCGAGGCGCGGGCGCCGCGCACCGCCAGGCCGCGCAGGCGCGCCAGCTCCTCCAGTTCGCGACATTGGCGGGCGATGTCGAGTTCCTCGCCCTGGCGCAGCTCGAACAGTTGCATGGCGGTCAGCAGTCGCTCGATCAGGCGGCAGTGGGCATCGAAGTCGTCGGGGCGGCTGCGTGGGCCGGGCCAGTCCCGCTGCAGTTCCTCCAGTTCCTGGGCGGCGGGTGGCAGGTTGCGCCACAGCCGCTCCAGTTCGTCGGCCAGCTGCCGGCACTGGTTGCGCGCGGCGGCGCTGTCCTGGCCGCCGAGGCCGCGATGCTTCTGCAGACGCTGCAGCATCTCCAGGCTGTGCATCAGGGCCTGCAGCTGGGCGTGGTTGTGCCGGCGCTCCCGCTGGCGGGCCTTCTGGCGATAGAGCAGGGCCGCCAGCAGACCGGCCACGAGCAGGGCCAGGGCGATGCTCATGCGGCGTCCCCTCCGGTGAGGCGCGCCAGGTACTGGGTCAGGCCGTGCAGTTCGCGGTTCTGCGCGCTCTGCTGGGTCAGCGCGGCATCGATCTCGTGCAGTTGCAGGTTGAGTGCCTGGTTGGCCTGGGTGTGCTCGGCGAGCGCCTGGCGCATGGCGCCGAAGCCCTGCAGGTGGGTGCTGCTGAAGCCGGCCTGGGCGTGCAGCTGCTCGGCCAGCGCCAGGCTGCGCTGGCAGCCCTGGCCGAGCAGCGCGCGATGCTCGTCGACCTCGCCGCGCACCCGTTGCACGGCCAGGCCGATGGCGCCGACGGCGGTGGCGATCTCGCCGGTCGCGGCGGCGGTGGACTGCGCCAGGTTGCGCACCTCGCCGGCGACCACGGCGAAGCCGCGGCCCTGCTCGCCGGCGCGCGCGGCCTCGATCGAGGCATTGAGTGCCAGCAGCTGGGTCTGCTTGGCCAGCGCCTCGATCAGCTGCACAGCCTGTTCGACCGCCCTGTTGTGCCGCTGCAGCTGTTCCACCGCATCGGCGGTGCGACTCAGGCTGGCCTGGATGCGCTGCATCTCCTCGCCCACGAAATGGGCGTCGCGCTGGCCGGCCTCACTCATTTGGTGCAGGCGCTGGAAGGCCAGCAGGGCTTCCTCGGCCAGCTCGCCGATGTGCACCAGGGTCTGGCCGATCTGCTCGCTGGCGGCGGCGATGCTGCCGACCCGCAGGTTCTGCGCCTCGCCCTGGCGCTCGGTGTGCTCGGCCATGCGCTCCAGCGCCTGGGCGGCGAAGCGCACCTCGCTGCGCAGGCGCTCGCTAGCGCGCTGCTCGCCGCCGCAGGCGACCAGCAGGCGGCCGTGCTCGGGGCTGCCGCCGAACAGCGTGGCCAGCTGTTGCAGCAGCCTCTGCTGGGCCTGCTGCTGGCGGCGCCAGCTCAGGCTCTGGGCGCCGCCCAGATAGAACAGCAGAAGCAGCAGGGCGAGGGCCGCCACGGCCTGGTCGAGCAGCGCCAGCAGCGTGCAGGCCAGCGCCAGGGCGCCCAGCAGCCAGGGGCGCAGGGGGCCGCAGCGGTGCAGACAGGAGATGCCGAGTTCCAGCATGGCGAGGTCCAGCGAGGCAGTCAGTGGTGGTCTTCAAGCAAGATGGAGGCCACTGGCCGGGTGCGACCACCTGTTTTGTGGGTGTCACTCGTCGCAACCTGTGTCGTTTCGAGGTGCAACCTGATAGGGTTCGCACTTGTCTCAAACCGGAACCCGAGCATGCTCAACGCGCGCCTGCTGCGCCTGGACGACCAGGCCCACCAACACGCCCACGACCACCATCAGCTGGTGATGTCGCTGGCGGGGCGCGCCGAGTTCGAGGTCGGCGGGCGTGGTGGCGAGGTGTGCCGGATGCGCGCCTGCCTGGTGCCGGGCGATGCCGCGCACGAGTTCGCCGGGGTGGGCGACAACCGCATGCTGATCCTCGACCTCGACGAGCAGGGCACCTCGCCCGAGGACCTCGGCCTGCTAGCCGAGCTGTTCGAGAGCCCGCGCTACCCGACCCTGGATGCCGACTTCCAGAACCTGCTGAGCTACGCCGGCGCCGAGCTGGCACGCTACGGCAGCGACCCGCACCTGGCCCGGGCCCTCGGCGGCGTGCTGCTGCGCGCGCTGCACCTGCGCCTGTTCGGCGAGCGGGTCCGCCGCGCCGCCGGCGGCCTCGACCTGGAACGCCTCGACAGCTACATAGTCGAGCACCTGGCGCGGCGCATCACGGTGATCGAACTGGCCCAGGTGGCCTGCCTCAGCCCCAGCCATTTCCATGCCCAGTTCAAGGACTGCGTGGGCCTGACCCCGCACCAGTACCTGCTCAAGACCCGCCTCGACCACGCCGCGCGCCTGCTGCGCGAGAGCTCGCTACCGCTGGTGCGGATCGCCGAGGAATGCGGCTTCTCCAGCCAGAGCGCGCTGACCACGGCGATGCGCCGCTATATGGGGCTGACGCCCAAGCGCCTGCGCGGTTTGTAGCCCAGGCGGGCCTTGGTTGCGATCGGCGACTCCCTCACCCCGGCCCTCTCCCGGAGGGAGAGGGAGTACAGGGGCTGCGTCGACACTCTTCCCCTCTCCCCCCGGGAGAGGGGCGGGGGTGAGGGGGGCAGACGGCTGGACGCATCCCTTCTTCGGCGGCTCAGTCGCCGGTCGCCACCGGCCGCGCCGGGTCGGTGATCCATTCGCTCCAGGAACCGGCATACAGCGGCGCCAGCGGGTAGCCGGCCAGGCTCATGGCGAACAGGTTGTGGCAGGCGGTGACGCCCGAGCCGCAGTAGGCCACCAGCGACTCCACCGGGCGCGCGCCGCGCAGGGTGTCGAAGCGCGCGCGCAGCCGTTCGGCCGGGAGGAAGCGGCCATCGTCGCCCAGGTTGTCGGTGAACGCCGCGCACTGGGCGCCGGGGATATGCCCGGCCACCGGGTCCAGCGGTTCCACCTCGCCGCGAAAGCGCGGCAGGGCGCGGGCGTCCAGCAGAGTCAGCTCGGCGCCGCCGAGGCGCTGCTGCAGCTGCGTGGCGCTGAGCAGCAGGGCGGCGTCGGCCTGGCCTGTGAAGCTGCCCGCGGCCGGTGTCGGGGTGTCGTTGTCCAGCGCCAGGCCGGCGTCCTTCCAGGCCTTGAGGCCGCCATCGAGCAGGTAGACACCGTCACGCTTGCCCAGCCAGGCCAGCAGCCACCAGGCGCGGGCGGCGAAGGCGCCGGGGCTGTCGTCGTAGAGAACGACCTGCGAGTCGTTGTCGATGCCCCAGGCGCGCAGCTTGTCGATCAGGGTGGAGGGCTCGGGCAACGGATGGCGGCCGGTCACGCCCTTGACCACGGGGGCCGACAGGTCGTGCTCCAGGTCGGCGAAGCGGGCGCCGGGGATATGCCCCTCGGCGTAGACGCGGGCGCCGTAGGTCGGGTCGTCGAGCGCGAAGCGGCAGTCGAGTAGTACCAGGCCGGGCTCCTGCAGACGGCTGTGCAGGCGTTCGGCATCGATCAGCTGGGCGAGTGGCATGGGAGCTCCTGTGTCGCATGCATGACTAGGCGCATCATAAGGACGGATACGAATAATCAGAAGCGAACAGCCCCCAGGTTCGCCATGCGAGGAAGCCGTTTCATGCTCAGCCTGCAACCTGCCATCGAAAGCGCCAACCTGGCCCGCCGCATCGGCGTGGTCCTGGGCTCGCTGCTGGTCACCTGCTACTACTGCAGCAAGGTGCTGTTGCGCGCCCTGGTCGGGCGGCTCGGGCGCACCGACGTGGACCGCTACACCCGGCGCTGGTCGGGCCTGCTGCTGCGCCTGGTGCGCATGCGCCTCAGCGTGCATGGCGAGATTCCGGATTTCAGCGACGGGCACCGCTATATCCTGCTCAGCAGCCACGCCAGCCATTACGACATTCCGGCCAGCTTCGTCGCCCTGCCGGGCTCGATCCGCATGCTGGCGAAGAAGGAGCTGTTCCGCATTCCGCTGTTCGGCGCGGCGATCCGCGCCGCCGAGTTCCCCTCGGTGGACCGGCACCATCGCCATCAGGCGGTGAAGGATCTGGAGAAGGCCCGGCAGATGATGGAGAGCGGCATCGTCCTGTGGGCCGCGCCCGAAGGTACCCGCTCCCGGGACGGCCAACTGCTGCCATTCAAGAAGGGCTGTTTCCGCCTGGCCCTGGATACCAACGCACTGATTGTGCCGATGGTGTTTCGCGGCATTCACGAAGTGCTGCCGGCGCGCACCTGGCGCTTCAACCTGGGCCTGCCGGTGCAGCTGCATATCGGCGCGCCGATAGATGCCAGCCGCTACGGCGTGGAGCAACTGGCCGAGCTGATGGCGCAGACCCGCCTGAGCATGCAGGAACTGCTGGGCGAACCGGCGCCGAGTCGGCAGCCGCGGGGCCTGAGCGAACAGCCGATTTAGCGAGATATCTCCCTCTCCCCAAGGGAGAGGGTTGGGGTGAGGGGCGAGTTGTCGATAATCTCCCTCACCCCTGGCCCTTCTCCCGGGCGGTGAGGGGAGTCTCAGCGAATCCTCAGCCTGCCGATGCGGTCGTTGTCCAGGCTGCCCAGGTACAGGTAGTCGCCCACCGGCTTGACCGAGGTGACCATGCGCAGGTGGCTGCCGCTAGTGTCGTGCAGGCTCTGCACGATCTCGCCCTGTTCGTCGAGGGCGATGGCCAGGCCGTAGAGGGTCGGCTTCGGCCACAGCGCGCGCGGCAGCTTGGCCAGCTGGGCCTTGAGCCAGGGCTGGTTCTGCAGGAAGTCGGCATCGCCCTTGCGCGGCGTCGGCAGGGCCACCCAGAAGGTGCCGGCGCCGTCGCCCTGCAGGTTGTCCGGCATGCCCGGCAGATTGTCGGCGAACACCTCGCTCTGTCCGGCCTTGTCGCCCTTCAGCCAGTAGCGCTGGATGCGGTAGCGGTAGGTCTCGTTGACCAGCACGAAGTCCTCGTCCTTGGACAGCGCCACGCCGTTGGCGAAGTACAGGTCGTCGAGCAGCACTTCGGTCGTGCCGTCGGCCGGATCGAAGCGCATCAGGCGGCCGTGCGGGCGACCTTCGAGCAGGTCGAGCAGGTAGTCCGGCTGCTGGAAGCGGCTGGAGGCGTCGGTGAAGTAGATGCGCCCGTCGCTGGCGATGTCGAGGTCGTCGGTGAAGGCGAAGGGCAGGCCGTCGGTCTCGGTGCTGAGCACCTCGATCTGCCCCTGCGGGTCGATGCGCAGCAGGCCCTTGTAGGCGTCGGCGAGGATCAGGTTGCCGGCCGCGTCGAAGTCCATGCCCAGCGGGCGGCCGCCGGTGTCGGCGAAGGTCTCGACCCGGTCCTCGGCGATGCGCACCACACGGCCGTCGTGCAGGCCGGCGTAGAGGCGGCCCTGGGCGTCCACTGCGCTGTCTTCCGGGCCCTGCACCTGCCCCAGGGCCAGCAGCTCGGCCTTCATCAGCGCGTCGTTGGGTTCCAGTGCGCCGGTCATGGCCGGTGCCGGCTGAGGTTGCCAGGCCAGCGGGTCGATGGGGCTGGGGGTGACGGCGAGGTAGGTGCCGGCGCCGGCGATGGACAGGGCCAGCAGGCCGAGTAGCTTCTTCATTGTTGTTCTTCCCTGTAGAGAAGTGGCGCAGTGTACACGCCATGCAGGGCGTGAATGTCCTGTATCCGTGCCGGGCATATATACTGCGCGGCATTGCCGAAGGAGAGCCGCGTGGCTATCGATATTCAATGGATCCTCGACGACGCCAGTCTGGCGCGTCATTGCGCCGAGTGGCGGCAGTTGCCCTACGTGGCTCTCGATACCGAATTCATGCGGGTCGACACCTTCTACCCCATCGCCGGCCTGCTGCAGGTGGGCGATGGCCAGCGCGCCTATCTGATCGACCCCCTGCAGGTGCAGGACTGGGCGCCCTTCGCCGAGCTGCTGGAAGACACCCGCGTCACCAAGGTGCTGCATTCCTGCAGCGAGGACCTGGAAGTCTTCCTGCGCCTGACCGGCGCGCTGCCGCAACCGCTGTTCGACACCCAGCTGGCCGCCGGCTACCTCAATATCGGCTTCTCCATGGGTTACTCGCGCCTGGTGCAGGAAGTGCTCGGCATCGAGCTGCCCAAGGGCGAGACCCGCTCCGACTGGCTGCAGCGCCCGCTGTCGGCGACCCAGGTCAGCTACGCCGCCGAGGATGCCCAGCACCTGGCCGAGCTGTATCGGGCGCTGCTGCCGAAGCTGCCGGCCGACAAGCTGGCCTGGCTGCTGGAGGATGGCGCCGAGCTGGTCGCCAACCTGCGCCGCGAGACCGACCCGGACGAGGCCTACCTGGAGGCCAAGCTGGCCTGGAAGCTGTCGCCCCAACAGCTCGCCGTGCTGCGCGCCCTGTGCGCCTGGCGCGAGCGTCAGGCACGCGCGCGCAACCAGCCGCGCAACCGCATCCTGCGTGAACACTCGCTGTGGCCGCTGGCGCGCTTCCAGCCGGATAACACGGTGGCCCTGGCGCGTATCGAGGACATGCACCCACGCACCGTGCGCCAGGATGGCGAGACCATCCTCAGGCTGATCCGCGAGGCCGCCGCGCTGCCGCCCGAACAGTGGCCCGCGGCGCTGCCCATGCCGCTGCCGATCGAGGCCGGCGCGCTGCTGAAGAAACTGCGCGCGGTGGGCCAGCGCGAGGCCGAGCGCCTGCAGATGGCGCCCGAGCTGATGCTACGCAAGAAATCCCTGGAGGCCCTGCTCAAGAGCGGCTTCCCCGACGGCCCATGGACGTTGCCGGACAACCTGCGCGGCTGGCGCCGCGAACTCATGGGCCAGGCCCTGCTGGACGAACTGCAATGAAGAAGATCTGCTCCATCTACAAGAGCCCACGCAAGAACGAGATGTACCTCTATGTGCTCAAGGCCGAGGCCCTGAGCCGTGTGCCCGAGGGCCTGCTGGCCGCCTTCGGCACCCCGCAGCTGTGCTTCGAGATGATCCTCACCCCGGAGAAGAAGCTGGCCCGCGAGGACATCGCCCAGGTGCTGGAGAACCTCGACAAGCAGGGCTACCACCTGCAGATGCCGCCGCCCGAGGACGACTACATCGAGCACCTGCCGGAAGAGCTGCTGCGGCGCAACGATCCGGTCTGATGTCGCCCACTCCTTCGGCCTCTCTGTCGCAGGCGGGAGAGGAGAGCCAGATGCGCGTCCTGCTGCTGGAGCGCGAGCAGGCCCGCTACGCTGAGCTGCTGCGCTCCGCCGAGCCCGACCTCGAACTGCTGCACGACCCGGCCCAGGCCGCCAGTTGCCCGGTCTGGCTGGTGCAGCCGGACCTGGCCGTGCCGTTGCTGCGCCAGGGCCTGCGACCGGCCTGGTTGCAGTCGACCTGGGCCGGCATCACCCCGCTGCTCGCCAGCGGGCTGCCGCGCGACTACCGCCTGAGCCGGGCCGTGGGCATCTTCGGCCAGCCGATGGCCGAGTACCTGCTGACCTACCTGCTGGCCCATCGCCGGCGCCTGCTGGCGCGCCTGGCCAGCCAGGTGGAGCGGCGCTGGGACGACCGGGCGCCGCCCAGCCTGCGCGGCTGCAAGCTGCTGATAGTCGGTGCCGGCGACATAGGCACGCAGGTGGCGCGCCTGCTCGCGCCCTTCGGCGTGGAGCTGCGCGGTATCGCCGCCCGGCCCAGGGTCATCGCACCCTTCGCCGAGGTGCACGGTCTCGATGCGCTGGCCGAGCAGGCGGCCTGGGCCGACTGCGTGCTCAACCTGCTGCCGGATACCCCGGCCACCCGCGATCTCTACGACGCCGCGCTGTTCGCCGGGATGCGCGCCGATGCGCTGTTCGTCAATGCCGGGCGTGGCTCGGCGATGGTCGAGGCCGACCTGCTCGCGGCGTTGCGCGGCGGGCGGCTGGCCGGCGCGGTGATCGACGTGTGCCGCGAGGAGCCGCTGCCGCCCGGGCATCCCTTCTGGGAGGCGCCGAACCTGCTGCTCAGCGGGCACAGCGCGGCGCCCACGGATCCGGCGGCCATGGCCGAGCTGTTCCTCGACAATCTGCGCCGCTATCGCTCCGGGCAGAGCCTGCGCGGCGAGGTGGACTTCGTGCGCGGTTATTGACCGCGTCAGAAGCTGAAACGCTGCAGCATGTTCTGCAGGCGTCCGGACATGCTCTGCAACGCCTGGATGGCCTGGACTATGCCGCCCTGGGCGGCGGAGTTCTCCTCGACCACCTGCGCCACCCGCTCGACATTGGCCGCCACCTGTTCGCTGGCGGCACGCTGTTCCTGCAGCGCGTCGGAGATCATCCGCACCGCGGCCAGCGACTCGTCCAGCGCCGCGCGGATATCGCGCATCGACACGCCGGCCTTCTGCACCAGACTCGTGCCCCGATCCAGGCGTTCGCGACCGGCGCCCATGCTGCTCCTGGCCTGGTCCACGCCGCTTTGGATGGACTCGACCAGGGCCACGATCTCGGTGGTCGACTGCGCCGTGCGGCTGGCCAGACTGCGCACCTCGTCGGCCACCACGGCGAAGCCGCGACCCTGCTCGCCGGCACGGGCCGCCTCGATGGCGGCGTTGAGCGCCAGCAGGTTGGTCTGCTCGGCGATGCCCTGGATCACGTCGACTATGGCGCTGATGTCGGCCGACTGGGCGGCCAGCCGCTCGATATCGCTCGAGCTCTGCTGCACCAGCTCGGCGATGCGGTTCATCTCCGCGCTGGCGGCCTCGGTCACCCGCAGGCCGTCGTCGCTGAGGTCTCCGGCCTTCTGCGCGCGGTCGCGGGTGTGCTGGGCATTCTCGGCGATCTGGCCGATGCTCACCGCCATCTGCTCCATGGTCGCGGCGATGGCCGCGGCGGTGTCGCTCTGCACGTTGGCGCTGTTGAGCACCTGCTCGGAGGAGGTGGCCAGCTGCAGCGAGGCGCATTCGATCTGCTCGGAGGCCTCGCCGATATTGCCGATCATGTCGCGCAGGCCGTGGCGCATGCTCTGCACCGATTTCATCACCCCGGTGCTGGCGGCGTCCGCGGCGCTCTGGGTGTCCAGCCGGCCGGCGGCGATGCGTGCGCTGAGCGCCTCCAGCTCACCGGGCTCGGCGCCCAGCTGGCGGTGCAGCAGGCGGCTGAAGTGCAAGGCCTGGACGCTGCCCAAGCTGAGGGCCAGGAGCAGCACGCCCAGGCTCAGCGCGAGGCTTTCGGCATAGGCGGCCTGGCCGAGGTCGTACTGGCGCTTGGCCTCGCCGAGCTGGGCCTCGATCAGCTCGGCGAACTTGGCCGACAGCGGGTCGATCAGCGGGTACAGGCGCTGGTCGGCGAAACGCCGCATGGCGGCGCGGTCTTCGTTGTGCAGCAGCGTCTGCAGTTGATTCAGGGGCTGTTCGGCGGCGGCCATCAGCGGCTTGATCTCGGCGATCAGGCGCTGCTCCTCGGGGATTAGCTGGGTGGTCAGGTAGGCCTGCCAGGTCTGGTCGATCTCGCCGCGGGCCTCGGCGATCAGCTGCTGCGCGGCGCTGGGGCTGAGGCTGCCGCTGTTGGCCTTGTGGGTGGCGTCGACTATGTTGACGGCGTACAGGTCGGCGATTCGCTTGAGGTCGCGCAGCGGCACGACGCGGTCCAGATAGACCGTTTCCAGGCCACGCACCGTGAATTTCAATTCGTGCAGGCCGAGCAGGCCGACCAGCAGCAGGCTCAGCAGCAGGGTGCCGATGAGCAGGAACAGATGGGTTCTGATCTTCCAGTTTTTCATGGCGTTCATCCTTGAAACTGGGCAGGGAGTGGCCAGGGGCCATAACAGATAAGAGCCTAGATCAGCCCGGGGGGAAATCCGCGTCGTTGGTCGGGTAAACCTCCCGTTTCCCGACCGCCAGTCGCCCCTGCTTGGCCGCCCATGCTCCAGGGGCTAGACTGCCGACCTTTTCCGCAGCACCCGCAGTCATGGCCGCCATCGTTCAACCCTTCTGGAAACGCAAGACCCTCGCCCAGCTCGACCAGGACGAGTGGGAGTCGTTGTGCGACGGCTGCGGCCTGTGCTGCCTGCAGAAGCTGGAAGACGAGGACGACGGCAGCGTCTATTACACGCGCATCGCCTGCAAGCTGCTGGACCTGAAGACCTGCCGCTGCACGGACTACGCCAATCGCCGCCAGCAGGTGCCGGACTGCGTCCAGCTCACGCCGGCCCAGGCCGACCAGTTCGAATGGCTGCCGCCGACCTGCGCCTATCGCCTGGTCAGCGAGGGCAAGGACCTGCCGCTCTGGCATCATCTGGTCTGCGGCGATCCCGATGCCGTCCACCACGAACGCATTTCCCAGTCCGGACGCATGCTCGCCGAAGGCAGCGTGGCGGAAGAGGACTGGGAGGAGCATCTGATCTTTCGCGCCGGTTGAGCCCGCGCGCTCGGCTTGGACGCCGTCATTCGGATAAGCTTCCGGCATCTCTTCCCTTCTGTCGGACTCTACCTATGCCTGCCCGCAAGCTGCTCGCCGCCACCCTCCTGCTCGGACTGAGCGCGCCCCTGTGGGCGGCCAAACGGGTCGATCTGGACTACCGCGTGCGCTTCCTGCCCGAGACCGGCCAGGCCGAGGTGCGCCTGACCCTGGAGCGTGGCGAGGCCGTGCGCAGCCTGGATTTCGATCTGGGCGGCGCGGGGCTCTACAGCGACTTCAGCACCGCAGGCGAGTGGGCCCAGGAGAGCCCCGAGCGCGGCACCTGGCGGCCGGGCGAGGGCAAGGCCAGCCTGAGCTACAAGGTGCGCATCGACCAGCCGCGCAAGGGCGGCACCTTTGACGCGCGCATCACCCCGGACTGGGCCCTGCTGCGTGGCGACGACCTAGTGCCCAGCGCGCGCATGATCAGGGACGACAAGTTCGAGCTGGTGGCGCGCCTGCAGTTCGACCTGCCCAAGGGCTGGAGCGGTGTCGAGACTGGCTGGCCGAAAATCGGCAAGAACCGCTTTCGCATCGACAACCCGGCGCGCAAGTTCGACCGCCCGACCGGCTGGATCCTGGCCGGCAAGCTGGGCAGCCGCCGCGCCCAGCTTGGCGATACCGACGTCACCGTCAGCGCGCCGGTGGGTGAGGGCATGCGCCGGATGGACATCCTGACCCTGCTGACCTTCGTCTGGCCCGAGGCCCAGGCCGTGTTCCCGCGCGACCCGGGCAAGCTGCTCATCGTCGGCGCCGGCGACCCCATGTGGCGAGGCGGCCTGTCGGCGCCCAACTCGATCTATTTCCACGCCGGGAGACCCTTGGTCAGCGAGAACGGCACCAGCTCGCTGGTGCACGAACTGGTCCATGTGTTCAGCCGCATTCGCGACACCGACAAGAGCGACTGGATCAGCGAGGGCCTGGCCGAGTACTACGCCATCGAGCTGGTGCGCCGCGCCGGTGGCATGAGCGAGGATCGCTACCAGGCGATCCGCAAGAAGCTGATGAAGTGGAGTCGCAAGGTCGACAGCCTGCGTACCGAGGACTCCACCGGACCGGTGACCGCGCGCGCCGTGCTGCTGCTGCAGGAACTGGACCGCGAGATTCGCCAGCACACCGACAACCAGCGCTCGCTGGACGATGTCACCCGCGGCCTGATGCGCCTGGAGAAGGCCAGCACCAAGGATCTGGTGGAGATCAGCGAGAACGTCATGGGGCGCGCCTCCGAGGTGCTCGACAGCAAGCTGTTGCGCTGAGGGGCGAGCATGTCATTCAAATGACATGCGCCCTTCATTCATCGGTCATCTGACTCGGGCAATTTGCACGGCCATTACAACAGCCCGCTAGGAGTCGCCATGTCCGTTCTCAAACCCCTGTCCGCCGTTTTGTTGGCAGCGACTCTCGCCGCCTGCGCCGCCCCCATGCAGGTGGCCAAGTCGGAGTCGCCGAACAACGAGGACTGGTACCAGGTTCGCAGCGAGACCCAGGTATTCGTGTTCGACGACCTGCAGGTGTTCAAGGATTTCCTCGCCACCGGCACGGCTCCGGTGCTGCGCACGCTGGAGGAGAAGGACCCGGCCGGCCAGGAACTGATCCTGGCCCTGCGCGCCGAGGACCAGGGCAAGGCGCTGGACAAGATCGCCGCCTACCGCTTCCTGAAGATGTCCCAGGTGCCGGCCCACCCCTTCTATGGCGAAGTGCGCCAGGAAGGCAACATCTACGTGTTCAAGCGCTATGGCGACATGATGGACATGATCAAGCTGGGCGAGCCGATCTTCCGCTACAGCGATATCGGCAGCGGCCCGCAAGGCAAGACCGTGACCTACGGCCTGATGAAGGAAGAGGGGCGTCCGGATTCGACCATCGACCAGTTCAAGAAGAACCACATGATGTAAGCGCTCGCTTGTCGAGCCCTGCGACGCCCGCTCTGGTAGCGGGCGTCTGCATTTCAGGCGTCGGGATTGCCCTTGCCGAGCAGGGCGGCCAGCCCGGCCAGGCCCTTGTGGGTCACCTTGCTGCCTGAGCCGCCGCCGGC
Organism: Pseudomonas sp. CAU 1711; assembly: GCF_039888625.1. Classification (NCBI taxonomy): domain Bacteria; kingdom Pseudomonadati; phylum Pseudomonadota; class Gammaproteobacteria; order Pseudomonadales; family Pseudomonadaceae; genus Pseudomonas; species Pseudomonas sp. CAU 1711. Next base: position 108,202 of record NZ_JBDQQT010000007.1, on the reverse strand, counting down.
GGCTTCCTCCTTCTGGTAGTGCAGATCGACCTGGCGCTGGTGCTCGTTGTCATGGCAGTACAGGCACAGCAGCTCCCAGTTGGAGCCGTCTTCCGGGTTGTTGTCGTGGTTGTGGTCGCGGTGGTGCACGGTCAGTTCGCTCAGGCGCTTGCCGCTGAACTCGCGGCCGCAACGGCCGCAGATGTGCGGGTACATCCTCAGCGCCTTCTCGCGGTAGCTGGTTTCGCGTCGGCGCTGGGCCTCGGCGAGGATCTGGTCGAGCTTGCTCATGCTTGCACCTGTGGTCGGCTGCGCCGCCGGGCTGGGCGGCTACTGCCAGAATAAGGCCAAATCGCCGTCGCGGGAGAGCCCATGCGTCTTCTATCGCTTGCCCTGGCGCTGGCCTGCAGTGCAAGCGCCCAGGCCCAGGCGCCGGGCGCGCCCGGCACCGCCACTCCGCAGCCCTATGCCCAGCCGCGCATCGACGCGCCCTCCATGGCGCCACGCAACGGCCCGCCGCTGCTGGTCAAGCCCGGTCAGCCTTCCTCGCGCGTGCCCGTGCTCGCGCCGCAGGTGGTGCCCCGGGACCGGCCCTTGCCGGCGCTGCAGTTGCAGCGGCGCCAGCAGCAGGCGGAAGCGGCCGAGGCCCTCGACAACCCCTAGTCGGCACCGGCCAGCTGACGCAGGGCCGGCGCGAGCTCCGCGAAGCGGAAGTCGTAACCCTGGGCGAGGAGCTTCTGCGGCAGCACGCGTTGGCCGCTGAGCAGCACCTCGTCGGCCATTTCGCCGACCAGCGCTCGCACCAGCAAGGCGGGTACCCGGACCTTGAGCCGCGCCTGGGGCAGCTGTGCCTTCAGCAGGGCGCAGAAGCTGGCGTGGGTGACCGGCTGCGGCGCCGTGAGGTTCACGGCGCCGCGGATGCTCGGCGTGGCGATCAGGAAGGCGCAGATATCGAGGACGTCGTGCAGGTGAATCCAGGGCATCCACTGCCGGCCATCGCCCAGCTGGGTGGCCAGACCCAGGTCGAAGGGGCGGCGCAGCTCCTGCAGCGGGCCGCCGTTCGGGCCCAGAACGATGCCGATGCGCAGCAGGCAGACGCGCACGCCGTAGCTTTCCATGCGCAGCGCGCGTTCTTCCCACTGGGCGCAGAGCCGGTGGGAGAAGCAGTCGTGCGCCGGGCTCTGTTCGTCGAGCGGCTCGTCCCGCCAGTGTCCGTAGTAGCCGACGGCGGAGCCGTTGAGCAGCACCTCCGGCTTGTGCTGCAGGCGCTGCACCAGGCTCAGCAGCTGGTCGGTGACGCGCAGCCGGCTGTGCAGGAAGCGCTGCTTGCGCGCAGCCGTCCAGCGCCCGCCGGCCAATGGCTCGCCGGCGAGATTGACGATGGCGTCCAGGCGCTCGTCGTCGGCGATCTGCTCGAGGCTGGTGAGGCAGGTCACCCGGCCGCGGATATCGCGCAGGTTGGCCGGGTCGCGGGTCAGCACCAGCACCTCGTGGCCGGCCGCGCTCAGGGCATTGGCCAGCGGGCTGCCGATGAAGCCGCTGCCGCCGGTCAGCAGCACTCGCAGCCGAGCGGCGGGCAGATGGCGCAGGGCCAAGGCGGGCTGCGCTGAGCGGGCGAGCGGCTTTAGCCAGACCAGCGGCAGGGCGAGCGACAGCGCCGCCGCGCCATTCAGATAGGCATGTAGGTTCAGGCCGAAGTACAGCGAGATGCCGCTGTCCAGCGCGCACCAGACCAGCAGGGCGGCGAACAGCGCCGGCTTGATCAGGCGATGGCCGTGCCCGCGATAGAGCACCAGCAGCGTGCAGAACAACAGGCCCCAGCTGGCCACGGTCGGGCCGAACAGGCCGACCATGGTGCGCAGCAGGCCCTGGTACTCGGCGCTCGGCGGCTGGGCGGCGGCGCTGGCGAAGAGGTAGTCGAAGTAGGCCTGGGTAAGCGGCAACTGGGCGGCGAAGGCGAGAGCGATGCCCAGCAGCACATGGCCCAGGCCGACGGCGAGCAGCCAGCGATAGAGTAGGGTCTGCATGGTGGCTTACAGATTCTTCAGGGCGGCTTCCAGCGCCCCTGAGCACACCATGATTCCCGCACCGCGAGACAGGCACTCGAAGCGTTCGCGATCCCTGCCCGTGCTGGCCAGGCAGTTCTGCATGGTCAGGTGTTTCTTGGCTTCATCGAGACCTTTCAGCGCCTGCTTATGCTGGTCTGCCGTGATCTTGCCGGCCTTCTTGCGTTCACCGGCAATCTCCTTGAGGTTGGGGATGTCGATGGCCGTCCAGCGCATTGCCTCGCTGCACATGGCTTTGCTTGAGGGCGCCTTTGCCGCGCTCGCTTCCGCAGTTGCAGATTCCGAGGTGGCGTCAGGGGTGGTTTCCACGACTGCGGGTTGTTGCCCGTCGCTGCTGTAGCCCTGACGGATGTCGACCGTTTCCACCTGTTGCTCCGGTGTCGGTGGCTGACTACCGAAGTGCTTCTGGCCGTTGGCATCGACCCATGTGTAAACCTGTGCCTGCAACGAAGTGGCGCTGCACAGCAATAGCAGTGTCAACAAATGATGAGTACGCATCCTACGTGATCCTTTCCTGGCAGAGGCCTGGGCGGCACCTTAGGGTTTGTCTGAATGGATGCCAAGTACTTTGAACAGGAAGGCGTACTCCAGCGCCACGTCCTTCAGCGCCTGGTAGCGCCCGCTCATGCCGCCGTGGCCGGCGCCGAGGTCGGTCTTCAGCAGCAGCGGGTTGCCGTCGGTCTTCAGCTCGCGCAGCCTGGCCACCCACTTGGCGGCCTCCCAGTACTGCACGCGGCTGTCGTGGTAGCCGGCCACGGCGAGGATGGCCGGGTAGGCCTGGGCGCGCACGTTCTCGTAGGGCGCATAGGCCTTGATGCGTTGGTACACCTCGGGCTGGCCCGGGTCGCCCCACTCGTCGTACTCGGTCACCGTCAGCGGCAGCTCGGGGTTCTGCATGGTGTTGAGCACGTCGACGAAGGGCACCTCGGCGATGGCGGCGGCGAACAGCTCGGGACGCTGGTTGAGCACCGCGCCGATCAGCAGGCCGCCGGCGCTGCCGCCGCTGATGGCCAGTTGCGTGGGGGTGGTCAGGCCATCGGCGATGAGCTTTTCGGCGCAGGCGATGAAGTCGCCGAAGGTATTCTGCTTGTGTTCCAGCTTGCCGGCGCGGTACCAGGCCTCGCCCAGCTCGCCGCCGCCGCGCACATGGGCGATGGCGAAGACGAAGCCGCGCTCCAGCAGGCTCAGGCGCGCGTGGCTGAACCAGGGATCGAGGCTCTCGCCGTAGGCGCCGTAGCCATACAGGTAGAGCGGGGCGGGTGTGCTGGCGGCGAGCACCTCCTTGCGCGCCACCAGGCTGATCGGCACGCGGGCACCGTCGCTGGCGGTGGCCCACAGGCGGCGGCTCTCGTAGGCGTCGGCGTCGAACGGGCCTTCCACCGGGGTCTGCTTGAGCACCCGCTGCGCGCCGCTGGCCAGCTCCAGCTGGCGGATCTGCGCCGGGCGATTGAGCGCCTCGTAGCGCAGGCGGATCGCCTCGCTGTGGAACTCCAGGCTGTCCTGCACATGCAGGCTGTAGGCGGCGTCCGGCAGTTGCACCGGGTAGGGCGCGGCGCCGCGCGGGTGCACCTCGATGATCGGCAGGCCGCCCTCGCGCAGGCTGAGGACGAAGGCGTCGCGGTTGAGGGTGATGCCTTCCAGCATGCGCTGCGGGTCATGGCCGATCAGCTCCTGCCAGTAAGTGCGGGTCGGCTGCACTTCGTCCGCCGTGTACAGGGCGAAGTTGATGCCGGCCTGGTTGCTGCGCACGAACCAGGTCCAGGCACCGTCCAGCAGGCCGTGGTCGACGTCGTATTCGTGTTCCTCCTGGCGCGGCGCCAGGCAGCGGAACTCGCCCCACGGGGTGTCGGCATCCAGCGCCCAGGCCTCGCTGGTGGTCTTGCTGCCCAGGCTGAGGATCAGCTGGCGCTCGGAGCTGGAACGGTAGCAACTGAGGAAGAAGCGCCCGTCGGCCTCCTCGAACACCAGCTCGGCGCCGGCCGTGCCCAGACGGTGGCGGTGCAGGCGATGCGGCCTGTGGGTGTCGTCGAGGGTGACGAAGAACAGCGTCTGGCTGTCATTGGCCCAGACCAGTTGGCCGTCGCAGTCGGCGAACGGCAGCTCGCTGACCGCGCCGCTGTCCAGGTCCTTGACGAACAGGCGGTAGACCTCGTCGCCGGCGCTATCCAGGCTGTAGCCGAGCAGGCGCTGGTCGGGGCTGACGGCGAAGGCGCCGAGGGCCAGGTAGCCGCCGTCGGCCAGGGCGTTGGGGTCGAGCAGCAGCTGCTCGGCGCCCTCGTCCACCGTCAGCGAGCCGTCGCTCGGGCGCGGGCAGCGGTAGTGGCGCGGATACTCGTCGCCGGCGGTGGTACGGGTGTAGTACAGCCACTCGCGCCAGGGCGTGGGTAGCGACAGGTCGGTCTCGCGGATGCGCCCCTTGATCTCCTCGAACAGCGCCTCGCGCAGCTCGGCGCGGTCGGCCAGCTGCGCCTCCAGATAGGCGTTCTCGGCCTTGAGGTGGTCGAGCACCTCGGCGGCATCGCGCTGCTCCAGCCAGCGGTAGGGATCGGCACCGGCTGCGCGGCGGGCAAGGGGGGCGTCGGTCATGGCGGCTCTCGGCGTGCGGGGCGACCGCGGGGAGGCGCAGGTCGCGCAAAAGCCGCTATCATAAGCGCCCCTTAGCCGGCCAAGCCACGACAAGCCATGACCGAACAAGACTATCTGCTCGCCTGGGCCGCCTACGCCATCGCCGCGCTGGGCTGCCTGCTGGTGTGGTGCCGCATGACCGGCTGGATGTGGCGCTGGCTGCGCGAGCCCCTGCGCCTGCTGGTGGCCGTGCTGCTGCTGACCCCGACCATAGTCGACCCGGCCCGCGAGCTGTTCGCCCCGGCCATCGCCATCACCGCCCTGGACCTGCTGTTCAAGGTCGGCAACAACGCCTGGCGCGCGGTGGCCGACCTGTCCATCTACGGCCTCATCGCCTTCGCCCTGTGGCTGGGTTTCTGTGCCCTGCGCTGGCCGATTGAACGCTGGTGGCAGGGGCGCCAGGGCCAAGCCGAGCCGGAGCAGTCGAGCGAGGACGAGCCGACCCTGCGCGAGCTGATGGGGCGCGACATGCAGCCCGAGGCCGATACCCGCATGGACGCCCGTGGCGAGCGCCGCCTGCGCATCGAACCGCGCCTGTAGCCGGTGGGTCTATCGTGAGGGAGAAGAAAACGGGGCCAGTGCGGGCCCCGTTTTGTTTTGCGCCGGCAGTCGGGCTGCAGACCGCAGCTCAGGGGGCTAGTGGCGGTTCACCTGCCACTGCCCTTCGCTGGCGATATCGTCATAGTTGAGCCAGACCTGGCTGTAGCCCACTGCCTCCTTGGCCGCTCGCAGCGCTTGGTTGGCCTGGCTGTTGGTCGGCGCGGCGAAGCTGAAGCTGCCGCCCAGGGTGGCGCACATGGCCTGGCCGTCGCTCCACTGACCGGTGCGGTTATCCGGCACCTGCCAGTTGCCGCCGTCATCCCGGCAGGCGAACGGCAGCAGGGTGCTGCAGCTGGCGTCATTCCAGCGGCCGTTGGCCTTCTGCACGGCACAGTCTTCGTTGTTGGCGTTATTGGGTTCGTTGTTGTCCCAGCTCCAGATCGCCGCACTGATACGCCCGTCACTGGTGACCATGTCATCGAGGTTGACGATATTGGCGCCGGTCAGGAAGGCGTTGCGTACATCGCTGGCGCTGAGGCTCTTGATGCCACCGTCGAAGAACTCGGCAATGCTGCCCAGGGTAGTGGAGTCTTCCCAGATGCGGCCGATCTCCCCCAGGCCGGTGAAGGCCATGTTGGCCATGCTTGCCGTACTGGAGCAGCCGCCATCCTTCCACAGCACCACCTGTTTGCCGGCGGCCAGTACCTGAGCCTTGGTCAGGGTCGTGGGAATGGCCTTGCACCCATTGCTGGCATAGATTTTCGCGCCGAAGTACTTGTTCAGCTGGCTGGCCAGATCGCTGTGACGGCCGCTGCTGTGATCCTCGATGTAGAGGATGATCACCTCGTCGGCGTTTCTGCTGTCGTTCAGCCAGCTGGCGACTTCGCTGAAGCCTTCGGTGGCGTATTTGTCGTTGAGGCTGCAGACCCCGTGGCACAGCAGCAAACGTTTGGGGTAGGAGAACAGACTCTCCATTTTCGCCGTCCAGTGCACGTCCAGTTCGATGAAGCGGGCGCCCATGCGCAACTGATCCTTGATCGAGTATTTCTGCTGGGGGTCCAGGTAGCGGCAGCCCACCGAGAAGTTGCAGCTGGTATAGGCCTCGGAGTTGTAGGTGTTGTGGGTGCCCAGGATGTTGTTGTCGCTCATGGGGGCAGCGTTATCCAGGGCGCGTTGCAGGTCGAGGGCTTTACCGCTCCAGCTGTTGTTGAAGTTGTCAATGGTGTCGGCCGAGGCGAGGTTGCTCAGCGTCAGGCTGGCCGATAGGCTGATGCCCAGCAGGACGGCTAGGGTATTAGGCTTCATGGACTGTTCCGTATGGTTTTTATAGTTGTTCCAGGGACCGGTCCGCATTGCCCGGCTTCCCCTGGGAGGGGGCAAGGAAACGCTCCGCTCGGCTCTGAGGCTAGCCTCGAAAAACCGACGAGCAAGGGGCGAGGGCATGGCAGAAATGCCAGAGTCACGGGCATATTGTCGGGCTCTCGCCACGTCACTTCGCTGCGGAGAAAGAAGCGCCGCGTCGCTGCGCTTGCCGGGCCTTGTGCCTGACCGACCGTCCGTTCAGCATCGGCTTTTCCCAGCAAGGAGAGGAAAGGGGGTATGGATTGTGTGTTTTGCGCCATTGTCGACGGCCAGCTGCCGGCCCATATCGTCCATGAGGACGAGTATTTCCTGGTGCTGCTGGATATCTTCCCGCTGCGCCCGAGCCATGTGCTGATCGTCGCCAAGGGGCATGCGCCCCTGCTCGGCGATCTGCCGGCCGAACCGCGCGATGCCCTGCTGGCGCTGGCCGACCGGGTTGCCCGCGCGCTGTACCGCAGCGATCCGGCCGTGCTCGGCATCAACCTGCTGCTCAATGACGGCCCGGCCGCCAACCAGCACGTGCCGCACCTGCACCTGCACCTGATCCCGCGCCGCGCCCGCGACCTGCCGGCGCTGTGCTGGCGCACCCTTACCCGCTTCCTGCCGCTGGGGCGCAAGCGCATCGAGGCGCGCCTGGCCGGCGAGGCCGAGCGTCTGCGCGCGGCCCTGCGCGAGGCCTGAGCCATGTGCGAACTGCTCGGCATGAGCGCCAACGTGCCCACCGACATCGTCTTCAGCTTCACCGGGCTGATGCAGCGTGGCGGCGGCACCGGCCCGCACCGCGACGGCTGGGGCATCGCCTTCTACGAAGGAAGCGGCCTGCGCCTGTTCCAGGACCCGGCGGCCAGCGTCGAGTCCGAAGTGGCGCGCCTGGTGCAGCGCTACCCGATCAAGAGCGAGACGGTGATCGGCCATATTCGCCAGGCCAACGTCGGCCGCGTGTGCCTGGCCAATACCCATCCCTTCGTCCGCGAACTGTGGGGGCGCAACTGGTGTTTCGCCCATAACGGCCAGCTGAGCGGCTTCGCGCCGAGTTTCGATTTCTACCGGCCGGTGGGCGACACCGACAGCGAGGCGGCCTTCTGCGACCTGCTCAACCGGGTGCGCGGCGCCTTCCCCGAGCCGGTGCCGGTGGAGGCGCTGCTGCCGGTGCTGGTGCAGGCGGCCCAGGAGTATCGCGGCCTGGGTGTGTTCAACTGCCTGCTCAGCGACGGCGACTGGCTGTTCTGCTTCTGTTCGACCAAGCTGGCGTGGATCACCCGACGCGCGCCCTTCGGCCCGGCGCGGCTGAAGGATGTGGACGTGACGGTGGACTTCCAGGCGGAGACCACGCCCAACGACGTGGTCACGGTGATCGCCACCGAACCCTTGACCGACAACGAACGCTGGAGCTTGCTGCGGCCCGGCGAATGGGGCCTGTGGCGACGCGGCGAGCGCATCGCCCACGGACAGATGGGAGAGTGAGGATGTTCAGGAGCTATCTGCGCCTGCTGGTGTTCGCCTTCGGCCTGCTGCTCGGGGTACAGGTGCCGGGGCTGATCGACGACTACGCCAAGCGCGTGGCGGCCCAGCGCGCGGAGTCCGAGGAGAGCCTGCTGGGCTTTCGCGAGACCGCCGCGCGTTTCTTCAATGCCGACTTGGGCGCGCTGGTCGCCCACTACCGGGCCAGTAACGACCAGGTGATGCGCAGCGACGCCGACAGCGTCGCCCATCTGGTGGCGCGCTCCGAGTTGCTCGAGGCCGAATGGCTGGCCATGCAGGGGCCCTGGTACCACCAGGCCTGGCACCTGGCGACCGGCGCCAACCGCGAGATGCTGCAGCAGACCCTGGACGCCTACAGCTACCAGGTGCTGCTGGCGCCCCAGGCCATCGCCTGGGCGCTCGGCGTCGGGCTGATCCTGGCCTGGCTGGCGGAGCTGCTGGCGCTGGGCATCGGCTGGACCTTCGGCATCGGCCGCAAGCACAAGACCATCGCCTACGAGAAACGTCACTGGCGCTAGATGCAGCAATACGGCGTGCTTGCAGGTCTCTGCTGACCCCTTTCCGTAGTGCAGCGAGAGGCTTGGCTGGCTATCGAAACGATTAGTCATCAGGAGGGCAGCTGCCTGACTTTCGACAGTTTAGTGGTGTTGGGAGATCGCCGAAGCGCTGCCATTCGATGGCTCCGCCTGCGAGATCCGGCTCGGCCTTGAAGTGCACGCCACTCATCGATTGCCGATGTGATGCGGGTGATGGCGATCAAATGTTTCTAAAAATTTCAAAATATTTCCAGTATTGACGAGGCGCCGTGCTAGGCTCTGCTGCCTTTCTGAAGCCTGTAGTCATGGAGTCTTTATGTTGATCAAGGAACTGATCCTGGCCAGCCTGTTGGTTGCTGCCTCCCTCACTTATGCCGCTACCCCTGTAGACAGTCCCGATTCTGCCGAGAATCAGGGGGGTGTCGCCGAGGAGGCCCCAGGCACGGGAAGTGCCACCGCTAAGGCATTCGTCGACAGCTTGCATTTCAAGACAGGCAAGGTGGTTTTGGGCGACAACCTTGCGACGCTCAATCTGCCAGAGCAGTTCGTCTTTCTCGACAGTACCGATGCCGAGCGAGTGCTGGTGGATGCCTGGGGCAATCCGCCGGATGAAAAGCTGCCAATGGGCATGATCCTACCCGCCGGCATCTCTCCGTTGAGCGGCGATTGTTGGGCGGTGACGATTGAATACGATGAGAGCGGCTATGTATCAGATGAGGACGCCGCTGATATCGACTACGAGGAAATGCTCGAGGATCTCAAGGAACAGGCCAAGGAAGACAACCAATGGCGTGCGGAGAATGGCTATGAGTCGGTGGAGTTGATCGGCTGGGCGTCAGCGCCGCGCTATGACTCTCAGGGCAAGAAGCTGCACTGGGCCAAGGAGCTGAAGTTTGGCGACAGTGAGGCCCACACCCTCAACTACAACATTCGAGTGCTTGGCCGTAAGGGAGTGCTGGTACTCAATTTCATCGCCGGCATGGATCAACTTCCGCAGATTGAGCAGAGCGTACCTTCGGTGCTGGCCATGGCCGAGTTCAATGATGGCAGTCGTTATGCCGACTTCAATCCAGATATCGACAAAGTCGCCGCATACGGCCTGGGCGCGCTCGTTGCTGGCAAGCTCGCTGCCAAGGCTGGGCTGTTTGCGACGGCGCTGTTGTTGTTGAAGAAGTTATGGATGTTGCCCGTGCTGTTGTTTGGTTGGATCGTCAAGCGCTTGGGGGGCAAGAAGTCAGCGCCATGATCTGAGAGAGAAAGGGCCCTGCAGGGCCCTTTCTCTGGATGGGGTTTCGATTTTCACTCGGCTCGTTGATCAGTTCTCGCGGCCATGGGCCTGCTCGGCCAGCCGTCCGGTATCCACCCGCACGAACACCGAATCGCCGATGGCGGTCAGCTGTTCGCCGGCGTAGATCTCGCAGATCACCCGGGTCTTGCGTGCCACCTCGCCCTCGACGCGCGCGCGCAGTTGCAGCGGCACGCCCATGGGCGTCGGCTTGATGAACTTGATGCCGAGGTTGCCGGTGACGCACTCGATGCGCGGCAGGCTGCCGGGTTCGCGGCCCTCGGCGCGGTAGTGATGGGCCATGGCGGCCCAGTTCGAGTGGCAGTCCACCAGCATGGCGATCAGTCCGCCGTAGACCAGGTCAGGCCAGCCGCAGTGCATGGGGTCGGGCAGATGTTCGGCGACGACCTGTAGGCCGTCCTCGTGCCAGCGGCTCTTGACGTGCAGGCCGTGCGGGTTGCGGCTGCCGCAGCCGTAGCAGACGCCGTCCGGTGCGGCGGCGTCCTGCAGGGAGATAGGGTGCATGGAAAACTCGTCGGTAGGAAATACCGGGCAAGCCTAACGGCTTTCGCCGTAAAGCAGAACGGGCCCGAGGGCCCGTTCGCGTTACTTGGAGAGGAAGCGCATGCCTTCTTCCAGGCCCCGCAGGGTCAGCGGGTACATCTGGTCATCGATCAGCTCGCGGACGATGCCGGTCGAGGCCGTGTAGTTCCAGCTGTCCTTGGGGTAGGGGTTGATCCAGATGAGTTTCTTGTACTTCTCCATGAAGCGCTTCATCCACACATAGCCGGCTTCCTCGTTCCAGTGCTCGACGCTGCCGCCGGCCTGGGTGATCTCGTAGGGCGCCATGGCCGCGTCGCCGACGAACACCACCTTCCAGTCCGGGCCGTACTTGTGCAGCAGGTCGTGGGTGGCATAGCGCTCGCTGGTGCGGCGCAGGTTGTTCTTCCACACGCTCTCGTAGATGAAGTTGTGGAAGTAGAAGTACTCCAGGTGCTTGAACTCGGTCTTGCAGGCCGAGAACAGCTCCTCGCAGACCTTGACGTGGGCGTCCATGGAGCCGCCGATATCGAACAGGATCAGCAGCTTCACGGTGTTCCTGCGTTCCGGGCGCATCTGGATATTGAGCAGGCCGGCGTCCTTGGCGGTGTGGTCGATGGTGCCGGCCAGATCGAACTCCTCGGCGGCGCCTTCGCGGGCGAACTTGCGCAGGCGGCGCAGGGCCACCTTGATATTGCGCGTGCCCAGCTCGACCTGGTCGTCGAGGTTCTTGTACTCGCGCTGGTCCCACACCTTGACGGCGCGGCCCTGGCGCTTGCCGGCGTCGCCGACACGAATGCCCTCGGGGTTGTAGCCGCCGGAGCCGAACGGGCTGGTGCCGCCGGTGCCGATCCAGCGGTTGCCGCCCTGGTGGCGTTCCTTCTGCTCCTCCAGGCGCTTCTTGAACTCCTCGATCAGCTTGTCCAGGCCGCCCAGGCTCTGGATCTGCGCCTTCTCCTCCTCGGTGAGGTGGCGCTCGAACTCCTTGCGCAGCCACTCCTCGGGAATCAGCGCCTCGATGTGCTGGTTGAGGTTCTCCAGGCCCTTGAAGTAGGCGCCGAAGGCGCGGTCGAACTTGTCGAAGTGGCGCTCGTCCTTCACCAGAATCGCCCGCGCCAGGTAGTAGAACTCGTCCATGTCGGCGAACACGACGTTGTGCTTGAGCGCGTTGATCAGGTCGAGCAGCTCGCGCACCGACACCGGCACCTTGGCCGCGCGCATTTCATTGAACAGGTTGAGCAGCATGGGCATGCCCTCGGGGAATTGCGGGTTGTTCCTTCTCCCTCTGGGAGATGGCTAGGGTGAGGGGGCTGCAGGCGACATCGAGATGCCGGAGAGTCCCTCTCCCCCGGCCCCTCTCCCGGGGGGAGAGGGGAGACAATTAGCGGCTGGCGCGGCGCGCCATGAAGGCCAGGCGCTCGAGCAGCTGCACGTCCTGCTCGTTCTTCACCAGGGCGCCGGCCAGCGGCGGGATGGCCTTGGTCGGATCGCGCTCGCGCAGCACGGCCTCGCCGATATTGTCGGCCATCAGCAGCTTCAGCCAGTCGACCAGCTCGCTGGTCGAGGGCTTCTTCTTCAGGCCCGGCACCTTGCGCACGTCGAAGAACACGTCCAGCGCCTCGGCCACCAGCTCGCCGCTGATGTTCGGGTAGTGCACGTCGACGATCTTCTTCAGGGTGTCGCGATCGGGGAAGGCGATGTAGTGGAAGAAGCAGCGGCGCAGGAAGGCGTCCGGCAGTTCCTTCTCGTTGTTCGAGGTGATGATGATGATCGGGCGCTGCTTGGCCTTGATCGTCTCGTCGGTCTCGTAAACGTAGAACTCCATCTTGTCGAGTTCCTGCAGCAGGTCGTTGGGGAACTCGATGTCGGCCTTGTCGATCTCGTCGATCAGCAGGATCACCCGCTCCTCGGACTCGAAGGCCTCCCACAGCTTGCCCTTCTTGATGTAGTTGCGTACGTCGTGGACCTTGTCCGAGTTGAGCTGCGAGTCGCGCAGGCGGCTGACCGCGTCGTACTCGTACAGGCCCTGGTGGGCCTTGGTGGTGGACTTGATGTGCCAGGTGATCAGCTTGGCGCCGAAGGCTTCCGACAGCTGTTCGGCGAGCATGGTCTTGCCGGTGCCCGGCTCGCCCTTGACCAGTAGCGGGCGCTGCAGGGTGATGGCGGCGTTGACCGCGAGCTTGAGGTCGTCGGTGGCGACGTAGGACTGGGTGCCTTCGAACTTCATCTTGTGTTCCTCGAACGGTAACGCGCGGGCGCTGCCCGGCACGGCAAAAAGCTGAAAAACCGACTATACCCCGCCCCTCGGCGCACTGTGAACGCAGACGCGCCATTCAGTCACTGAATGGCAAGTCACCCGCTCTGCGACCACGGCTGGACGCCCGCGCGGGCTGGGCATAGGCTTGGAGGTCCGCCTCATCCCGCACAAGGATTCCCGCCATGAGCCGTATCTTTACCGACAACGCCCAGTCCATCGGCAACACGCCGCTGGTACAGATCAATCGCCTGGGGCCCAAGGGCGTGACCATTCTGGCGAAAATCGAGGGGAGAAACCCGGGCTATTCGGTCAAATGCCGGATCGGCGCCAGCATGATCTGGGACGCCGAGGCCCGCGGCGCGCTGAAGAAGGGCATGACCATAGTCGAGCCGACTTCCGGCAACACCGGCATCGGTCTGGCCTTCGTCGCCGCCGCCCGCGGCTATCCGCTGTTGCTGACCATGCCTGCCTCGATGAGCCTGGAGCGCCGTCAGGTGCTCAAGGCCCTCGGCGCCGAGCTGGTGCTGACCGAGCCGGCCAAGGGCATGAAGGGGGCCATCGAGAAGGCCAACGAGATCGTCAATTCCGATCCGAGCAAGTACTTCCTGCCCGGCCAGTTCGACAACCCGGCCAACCCGGCCATCCATGAGAAGACCACCGGTCCGGAAATCTGGAACGACACCGACGGCGCCATCGACGTGCTGGTGGCCGGCGTCGGCACCGGCGGCACCATCACCGGGGTGTCGCGCTACATCAAGCACAACCGGCACAAGCCGATTCTCTCGGTGGCGGTGGAGCCGGTCTCCTCGCCGGTGATCAGCCAGACCCTGGCCGGCAGCGAGGTCAAACCGAGCCCGCACAAGATCCAGGGCATCGGCGCCGGCTTCGTGCCGAAGAACCTCGACCTGTCCATGGTCGACCGGGTCGAGCAGGTCACCGACGAGGAGGCCAAGAGCATGGCCCGGCGCCTGATGCAGGAGGAGGGCATTCTCTGCGGCATCTCCTGCGGCGCGGCGATGGCCGCTGCCGTGCGCCTGGCCGAGAAGCCGGAGATGCAGGGCAAGACCCTGGTCGTGATCCTGCCGGACTCGGGCGAGCGCTACCTGTCGAGCATGCTGTTCAGTGACCTGTTCACCGATCAGGAGCTGCAGCAGTAAGCAGCCGTCGCGCATGAAAAAAGCCGCCTTCGGGCGGCTTTCTATTTCCCATCTCCCTCTGGGAGAGGGGATACCTTGGCCGGCGCCGCGCTTGGTGCACTCGGGCGGATCACCAGCCACAGCGCCAGACCGATCAGCAGGCAGCCCGGCAGGTAGTCCCAGGTCAGCGGCTCGCCCAGCAGCAGCGCGCCCCACAGCACGCCGAAGGGCGGAATCAGGAAAGTGGTGGTGCTGGCCCTGATCGGCCCTATGTCGGCCAGCAGGCGGAAGTACAGGACATAGGCGAACGCGGTACAGACCAGGCCCAGTCCGGCCAGCGACAGCCACACCGCTGGCCCGCCCCAGCTGGTGGGCGGCTGCCAGGCCAGGCTGCCGGCGAGCAGCGGCAACTGGAACAGGCTGGCGCCGACCAGACTGGCGCAGGCCACCAGGCGGTTGTCCAGGCCCAGCGGACCTATCCAGCTGCGGGTGAGGAAACCGGCGAAGCCGTAGCAGGTGGTGGCCACCAGGCAGGCGGCGGCGCCGAGCAGCAGGGGCAGGTCGAAGTCCACCGGGCCGGTGCGGGTCAGCACCGCCACGCCGAGCAGGCCCAGCGCCACGCCGGCGGCCTTGTTCGCGCTCAGCCCTTCGCCGAAGAACAGCGCGCCGACCAGCACGCTCATCAGCGGCGTGGTGGCGTTGAAGATCGACGAGTAGCCGGCCGGCAGCACCTGCGCCGCCAGGCAGTACATCACCGAGGGCAGGCCGGCGTTGATGACACCCAGTAGCAGGCAGGCGCGCAACTTGCCTTGATAGCTCCACACCGGGCGCAGCACCAGGAGGAAGGCCAGCAGGCCGAGGGCGCCGAGCGAGGCACGCAGGAAGGCAGTGGGCAGGCTGCCGAGTTCCGGCACGGCGATGCGCATGAACAGGAAGCTGGCGCCCCAGATGGCGGCGAGCAGCAGCAGGCGAAACAGGTCGGCGGGTGTCATGGGCGGCTCCGGAGAGGAGCCGCCAGATTACGCCGGCGGGCGGGCGGCGCAACCCGCAGCTGGCTTGCAAATCGGCCGTACAGTTAGAAGGTCTTGCTGGCGCTGAACACCAGGTCGGCCCCGCACAGGTCGTCGTAACCGGTGAAGCTCAGACACTCGTCGTCCGACAGGTCGGTGTCGACGTAGCTGACCCCCCAGGTCACCCCCGCCAGCTCGCGTTCGAGCGAGACCCGCCAGTTGTCGTAGTCCTCGCGCGCGTCGCTGTAGTCGGCGTTGAAGAACACATCGTCCTTGTTGTCGACGTTTTCCCAGCGCAGCTCCAGGCCGATCTCCAGCGGCAGCTGGGTGCGGTAGCCGGCGTATTGGGTGAAGGCGGTCTGCTCGGTGGCGTGGGAGTGCTTGGCGCCGACGAAGAAGCCGTAGGCCTCCAGGGTCAGGTAGATGTCGCTGCCGTTGAACTGGCTCTCGCCCGGGTAGGTGTAGCGGTTGTAGTAGGTGTCCAGGCTGATGGCGTCGGTGATCTGCCAGTAGTAGCCGAGGTAGTAGTCGATCTCCTGACGCGTGCCGAAGTCGTCGTCGTTCTGCCAGTCGTAGCCGTATTCGACGTTGCTGGTCCAGATGCCGGCGTACAGGCCGCTGGCGTGGCTGAGCATCAGGTCGAGCTGGGCGGCGGGATCGCCCAGGGTCTGGGAGATGCCGTTGTTGCGGTAATCGCTGTACAGGGCGGGGGTGATGGCCAGAGTGAACTGGTCGTTGAGTTCGATGGCCTGGGCCTGCAGGGTGCAGCCGGCGGCGAGAGCCAGGGCGAGGTGGCGATGGATGCGCATGATGGTTGCCTTGTTGTTGTGGTTGTCGGGGCGAGCGGACCCGCCGCGCGACCGATGTCGCGCGGTGGAGTCGCTGGGGTGGGTCAGGGCTTCTGGGCGATACCGGCGTCGGCCCGGTATACCGGCTGGCCGGCGAAGTAGGTGGTCAGCACCCGGGTGTCGAACAGCTCCTCGTCGCTGACGGCGAACACGTCGCGGTCCAGCACGATCAGGTCGGCCTGCTTGCCGGGGGCCAGCGAGCCGATGCGGTCTTCCAGGCGCAGGGTTCTGGCGGCGTTGATGGTGTAGGCGCGCAGCATGGTTTCGCGGTCGATGCTCTCGGCGGCGTTGAGCACGCCGAGCGGGCCCTTGCGGGTGCTGGCCTGGGCGATGGCGTTCCACGGATTGGGGCTGGACACCGGCCAGTCGCTGGCCCCGGCAATGGTGGCGCCGGCCTTGTACAGCGAACGCGCCGGGTACTGGAAACGGTAGGCGTAGGCGCTGACGTAGGGCTTGACCAGCTCCTCGGTGTAGCTTTCGGCCGTGGCCCAGAGCAGCTGCATGGAGGCGATCACGCCGAGCTCCTTGAAGCGCGGGAACTCCTTGGGGTTGACCAGTTGCAGGTGACTGATGCTGTGCGGTACCGGCGTCGGGCTGAGGCGGCGGGCTTGTTGCACGGCATTCAGCGACTCCCTGACGGCCCTGTCGCCCACCGCGTGCATATGCACTATCCAACCACGTTTCTCGGCGGCCACCATCAGCTCGCCGAAATGCTCGGGATCGATCAACAGCTGGCCCTGCTTGTGGCTGTTGGTATAGGGGTCGATCACCGCGGCGGTCTGCCCCGGGTATTCGAGGATGCCGTCAACGAACACCTTGAGGCCGGGGAAGCTCAGGTTGGGCACGCCGGCGAACTGGCGCATCACTTCGGCCTGCACGGCGAGGTCGTCCGGCTTGCTCTGCGGATGGGTTAGCAGCAAGGCGGCGACATGCGCGCTGAGCTCGCCCTTCTCGGCCAGCGCGCGGTATAGCGGCAGCACGCCGAGGTCCTTGGTGGTGGGACGCATCTCGAACAGCGACTGCTCGCCGCCGCCGTTGGCCGCCGCGTCCATCCAGGCGGTGACGCCCACTTCGTTGTTGATGCGTACCGCTTCACGGGCGGCCTTCAGCATCATCTCGTTCGAGGGCTTGGGCAGTTGGCTGCGCACCCGGTCCCAGCCGGTCTCGCTGAGGTAGCCGGTGGGCGTCAGGTCGGCCTCGTGCTCGATGTAGCTGGCCTCCTTGTCGGCCAGGGTCGCGATCAGCGCGGCATCGATGCCGACGCGCCGGAGCATGGCCTGGTTGGCCCAGCCGGTGTGGCCGTCGATGCCGTCGAGCACCAGCGGCTGCTCGGCCCAGCGGCCCCGGTTGAAGCGCTTGGCCAGCTCGCGGCTGTCCTTCCAGTAGGCTGAGCTGGCCCCGGAGATCACGATGATGTCGCCCAGGCGCGCGCTGCCGGCCTGGTCCTGTTCGATGATCCAGCGCTCCAGCTCGGCCAGCGGCATGACCTCGTCGTAGAGGTTGGCGCGCAGGCTGGCCAGGGCGCCCATCACCGGGTGGCTGTGGGTATCGATCATGCCCGGCATCAGCACCTTGCCGCCCAGGTCGACGCGCTGTGTGCGCTCGTCGGCCAGGGCGAGCACCTCGGCGTCGCTGCCGACCCCGAGGATCTTGCCGTCCTCCACGGCCACGGCCTGGGCCCTGGGTTGGCCGGCCTCGGCGGTGAACACGCGGCCGTTGAACAGTACCAGATCGGCGGCGGCCATGGCTTCCAGAGAGGAAAAGACCAAAGCACTCGCTAGTAACGCTCTTTTCACAGCAGACCCCTTGTTTTTATTGATCTGCAAGCGAGACTAACGAGCAAGGCGGATCGGTAGAACGACCGATTCGCGCAAAATCCTTTTGCCTGATTGGAAAAAGACCATGGATAAACTCGGCGCCCTCGCCATGTTCGTCGCCACGGCCGAGCAGGGCAGTTTCAGCCGCGCCGCCGAACTGCTGGGCAAGACCCCCTCGGCGCTGACCAAGGCGGTCGGCCATCTGGAGCGCGAGCTCGGCGCGCAGCTGTTCGAGCGCAGCACCCGACGCATCGTGCTGACCGAGGCCGGGCGCCTGTACCTGGACACCGCGCGCCAGGTGCTGCAGCGCCTGCACGAGGCGAACGAGGAGATCGGCCAGCTGCAGCACGGCCTGCACGGCAGCCTGCGGCTGACCGCGCCGCTGGCCTTCGGTCGCGCTTTCCTCGACCGGGTGTGCGCCGACTTTCTCGCCCTGTACCCGCAGATCCGCCTGCGCGTGGACCTGTGCGACCACTTCGTCGACCTGGTCGAGGCCGGCTATGACCTGGCCCTGCGCGAGGGGCCCAGCGACCTACCCGGGCTGATCGCCAAGGTGGTCGGCAAGAACCGCATCTGCCTGTGCGCCAGCCCGGCCTACCTGGCGCGCAATCCGCAGCCGCTGACCCCGCAGAGCCTCGACGAGCACGACTGGCTGATGTACGCGCACCCGGCCCTGGGGCGCGAGGGCTGGTGGGTGGAGCGGGGCGGCCAGCGCCTGCGTCTGCCGCACCCGACGCGGGTGCGTCTGGAGAGCGACAACTACGACCTGCTGCTGGGCAATGCCCTGGCCGGGGTGGGCGTGCTGCACTGCCCGCTGTGGAGCGTCGCCGCCCACCTGGCCGAGGGGCGCCTGGTGCGCCTGATGCCGGACTGGCGCATCGATCCGGATGCCTTCGGTGAGGACATCCTCGCCGTCTACCCCAGCCACCGCCGCGCCACCGGCAAGGTGCACGCCTTCATCGAGCATCTGCAGCGCAGCCTCGCCGGCACCGGCTGAGCGCTAGGGTCAAGTGCGGCGAGCGCTGGGGTCATTGAGCGCCGGCCGGCGCGGGCCTACCTTGAGCGGGCCGGCACTGTGTCGGCACCCTTCACGCCGCCCTGGAAAGACTGAGACCATGAAAGGCCCGCTGTCCTCGCTGAAAGTCCTCGACTTCTCCACCCTGCTGCCGGGGCCGTTCGCCTCGCTGCTGCTGGCCGACATGGGCGCCGAGGTGCTGCGCATCGAGTCGCCGACGCGCCTGGACCTGGTGCGCGTGCTGCCGCCGCACGTCGACGGGGTGTCCGCCAGCCATGCCTACCTCAACCGCAACAAGCGCTCGCTGGCGCTCGACCTGAAGAAGCCCGAGGCGCTGGAGGTGGTCAGGCGCCTGGTGCAGGAGTACGACATCCTGCTGGAGCAGTTCCGCCCCGGGGTGATGGACAAGCTCGGCCTCGGCTATGAGGCGCTCAAGGCGCTCAACCCGCGGCTGATCTACGTCTCCATCACCGGCTACGGCCAGACCGGGCCCTACAAGGACCGCGCCGGCCACGACCTCAACTACCTGGCCCTGAGCGGCCTGGCCAGTTACACCGGGCGCCGCGACAGCGGCCCGCTGCCGCTCGGCGTGCAGGTGGCGGATATCGCCGGCGGTTCCCTGCACGGGGTGATCGGCCTGCTCGCCGCGGTGATCGCCCGGCACAGCACGGGGCAGGGCCAGCGGGTCGATATCAGCATGACCGACTGCGCCTTCAGCCTGCACGCCATGGCCGGCGCCGGCTATCTCGCCGCCGGGGTGGAGCCGGACATGGAGAACCAGGCGCTCAACGGTGGTAGCTTCTATGACTACTACCGCACCCGCGATGGTCGCTGGCTGTCGGTCGGCAGCCTGGAGCCGCAGTTCATGCAGCAGTTCTGCGCCGCCCTCGGCCGCCCCGAGTTGGCCGCGCTGGGCCTGGCGCCGAGCGAACAGAAGCGCCTCAAGCGCGAGATCGAGATCGAGATCGAGAAGCACGATCTGGCCGAATGGCAGCAGCGTTTCATCGCCCTGGACGCCTGCGTCGAACCGGTGCTGAAGCTGTCCGAGGCCATCGAGCATCCGCAGCTCAAGGCCCGTGGCGTGGTCACCGAGGTGCCGCGCGAGGGCGCCGCGGCGCAGCGTCAGATCGCCTGCCCGATCCGCTTCTCCGAGGGCCTGCAGGCGCCACGCCATATCGGCAGCGCGCTCGGCGCGCACGGCCTGGAGGTGCTGCGCGAGCTGGGTTACGACGAGGAGCAGATAGCCGCGCTCAAGGCCAGCAAGGCGCTGGGCTAAACGCTCAGTGAGCGGACGGCAACTCCGGCCGTAGCCCGGATGCAATCCGGTAAAGCAGGCAGCGCCGCCCCCGGATTTCATCCGGCTACAAAAGCTACGGCACCCGTAGGATGGGTTGAGCGTAGCGATACCCATCACCCCGCCCGATAGGTAAAGGCATCCGCATTGGCTGTGCGCCTGTTTACTGCGCCAGCGGCAACTCCAAGGTGGCGATAAAGCCGCCGTCCGGGTGATTGGCCAGCAGCAGGCGGCCGCCGTGGCGCTCGGCGGCGCGGCGGGCGATGGCCAGGCCCAGGCCGTGGCCGGCGGCCTCCTGATTGGGCGCGCGGAAGAAGGGCTCGCCCAGACGCGCCAGCAACTCGGGCGCTGCGCCGGGGCCGTGATCGCGCACGGCGATATGCAGGCACTGCTCGCGGCGGCTCACCTCGATCTCCACCGGGCTGCCCGCCGGGCTGAAGCGCAGGGCGTTGCGCAGCAGGTTATCCAGCGCACGGGCGAGCATGTCCGGCCAGCCGGAGAGCGGCAGCGGGCGGCTGTCCATGCGGATCTGCAGGGGCTGTTCGGGGGCGGCCAGGGCGGCGTCGGCCTGCAGCTGGTCGAGCAGTGGGCGCAGGTCGATAGGCTGGGCGCTGCCGGGGTCGGCATCCAGGCGGGCGAGGGCGAGAATCTCGCCGATCAGCGCTTCCAGGCGGTCGCATTCCCGCGTCAGACGCCCCCACAGCTTGTCCCGCTCGGCCGCTTCGGCGCGCTCGGCCAGGGCCAGGGCCACGCGCAGGCGCGCCAGCGGCGAGCGCAGCTCGTGGGAGACGTCGCGCAGCAGCTGGCGCTGGCTGCCGATCAGGTCCTGCAGGCGCGCGCCCATGCGATTGAAGTCGCGGGCCAGCACGCCGAACTCGTCGCCGCGCGCGGCCAGGCGCGCCAGGCTGTGCTGCTGGTAGGCGGTCTGGCCGAGATCGTGCACGGCGCCGCGCAGGCGTCCGAGCGGGCGGGTGATGGACAGGGTCAGCAGCAGGCTGATGGCGGTCAATACCACCAGGGCTATGCCCAGGGCGCTGAGCGGCCAGAGCAGGCTGCCGCGGTGCCATTCCATCAGCTCCGGGTGAGGGATGCGGTAGATGAACAGGTAGGTGGTGCCGCTCGGGCCGGTGTATTCCTCGGTGAGGCGGCGCCAGGGCAGGCGCTGGGGGTTGTCCTGGCGTGCCTCGAAGGCAGCGGCGCGGCGTGGAAAGGTGCCATAGACCAGCGGTCGGCCGGCTTCGTCGAGCACCTGGGTATCCACGCGGAAACGCTGCTTGCGCCGTTCCAGCAGGCTTTGGGCGGCCTCGGGGCCTCGCTCCTCGTAGCGCTGCGCCCAGCGCTCGGCCAGGTTTTCCACGGCAGGATGGTGGGCCAGAATCCAGGCGTCCTGATTCAGGGCACGGCCCAGCAGCAGGGACAGGCCGGCGACCAGGGCGACGGCCAGCCAGAAGCTGGCGAAGATGCGCCAGAACAGTGAGCGCATGAGGACTCCTCGAACGAGCGAGCCCGGCTCCAGTGGCCGGGCTCGGGCAGTTTAGCGGCAGCGGGCGCGGCGGCCCAACGGGTCACTGGGCCTGCTGCTCCTTCTCGGCCTTCCAGGCCTGGAACTCCTCGCGTTCGGCGCGGCGCTTGTCCATCTCGGCCTTGCGCGCATCGAAGGTCTTCTGCTGCTCCGGGGTGAGGATGGCGCGCACGGCCTTCTCGTGTTCCAGGCGGGCGGTCTCCAGTTCCTTCTTCAGGGCTTCCTGGTCGGCCTTGGGCAGCTTCTCCAGGTATTTGCGGGTGATCTCGCGCGGGTCGCCCTTGCGCTCGCGCATCAGCGTGCTCATCTGCTCGCGCTGTTCGGCGCTGAGGTCGAGCTCCTTGAACAGCTGCATGCCGTGGCCGCGCTGCTCGCCGTGCATCGGCGGGTTGCAGGGGCCGCCTTGCGGCATGGCCAGGGCGAGGGCCGGCAGGCTGGCGGCGAAGGCCAGGGCGATAAGGGTCTTGCGCATGATGTGTCTCCTTGTCTGAACCCGGTGGGTTACCGGATGAGGCTCAGTCTAGGGAGGCCAGGGTCAAGCGCGGTCAGGCCAGGGTAAAGGCTGGGTAAAGAGGGGGGTCAGGGCGCGTAGTAGTAACCGCGGCCGCGCAGGGCGACGATGCGCGGGCGGCCGTCGGCATGCGGGCCGAGCTTCTTGCGCAGGTTGCTGACGTGCATATCCAGGCTGCGGTCGTACAGGGTCAGTTTGCGGCCCAGGGCCAGCTGGGCCAGGGCCTGCTTGTCCAGCGGCTCGCCGGGTTGCTGCAGCAGGGCTTCGAGGATGCGTCCCTCGGACAGGGTCAGGGCGATCTCCCGCTCGCCGAGGCTGGCCACGCCGCGCTGCGGGCTGTAGCTGAGGTCGCCCAGCTCCAGGCGCGAGGGCGCTGCGGCCGGCTGGCTGCGGCGCAGCACGGCGCGCAGGCGGGCGGTCAGCTCGCGCGGGTCGCAGGGTTTGGCCAGGTAGTCGTCGGCGCCCAGCTCCAGGCCGAGGATGCGGTCCAACGGCTCGCCGCGGGCAGAGAGCATCAGCACCGGCAGCTCGGCGTGCTCGCTGCGCAGCTGCTTGAGCAGTTCCAGGCCGCTGCCGTCGGGCAGCATCACATCGAGTATCACCGCCGCCGGGCTGCGTTCGGCCAGCGCCGTGCGGGCGGCCACGCCGTCGTGGCTGGCACGCACCTCGAAGCCTTCCTGGCGCAACCAGCTGGCCAGTAGCTCGCAGAGTTCGCGGTCGTCGTCGATCAGCAGCAGTTCGGTCATGGTGGCGGGGTCAGGCTGGGGACGGGCTCAGACCCACTCGCTGCGCCTTTTGTTCCGCGTGCCTGCAGTCAGGCGGCCGATGACGAAGGCCAGCAGGGTGGAGCCGCCGCCGATGGCGTACCACATCTGCTGCTCGCTGAGCAGGCGCGGTGGCTGCTGCGCCTGGGCCTGCTTGAGCTGCAGCTTGAGGCGCTGGTTGTCCTGGCTCAGGCGGCTGATCTGGGCATTGGCGCGCTCGCCGCCCGTGCTCTGCAGCTCGCCGAGCTGGCGCTGGCTCTCGGCCAGTTGCTGCTGCAGGGCGGCAACCTGAAGGCTGCCATCGCCGCCGGGCGTCGGGTCGAGCGCCAACGGCTGGGCCTCCTCGGCGTGCAGCAGCGGGCTGGCGCAAAGTGCGGTGAGCAACAGGTAGAGCGGGCCTTGGCGCATGGGAACTCCCGATTCCGAATTATTGTTATGGGCCTGCGGGGGCTACTGTCGAGTCTAGTGTGCTGTCTGGCGCTCAGAAAACCCGCTTGAAGGGTTTGACCAGCACGCTGGCGTAGACGCCGGCGGTGCGATAGGGGTCGGCGTCGGCCCAGCTCTGCGCGGCGAACAGCGACTCGAACTCGGCGACGATCAGGCTGCCGGAGAAACCGGCCGGGCCCGGGTCGGGGCTGTCGATCGCCGGGTGCGGGCCGGCCAGTACCAGGCGGCCCTCGTTCTTCAGCTGTTCCAGGCGGGCCAGGTGGTCCGGGCGCGCGGCCAGGCGTTTTTCCAGGGAGTCGGGGGCGTCGCTGGCGATGATGGCGTAGAGCATGTCAGTCCTTGCTTTGCTGGGGGGCGTCGTCGTGGATGTGACGGGCGAGATAGACGCCCTGGGCGACCAGGAACAGCACGGTCATGCCGAGGCTACCGAAGACTTTGAAGTCGACCCAGATGTCGTGGAAGGTGAAGGCGACGAACAGGTTGGCGCAGCCGCTGAAGACGAAGAAGGCGACCCAGGCCAGGTTGAGGCGGGTCCAGATCTGCTCCGGCAGCTGCACGGCGTGGCCCATGATGCGCTGGATCAGCACCTTGTCGCCGATGAAGTGGGTGGCGGCGAAGCCGACGGCGAACAGCCAGTTGACCACCGGCGCCTTCCACTTGAGGAAAGTCTCGCTGTGGAAGGCCAGGGTCATGCCGCCGAACAGCAGGCAGGCCGCCAGGGTCAGCCACTGGCCCTTCTCCAGCTTGCGTTGCAACACCAGCAGCGCGCCGTAGACCACCACCGAACTGGCGATCAGCACGGCGGTGGCGCTGAAGATGCCGCCCAGCTCGAAGCTCTGGCCGGCCAGTTCGACGTTGCGCGGTTCGAGTTTGTAGACGATGAAGAACAGGATCAGCGGGATGAAATCGATGAATTGTTTCACGGCGGCAGCCAGAAGCGGGATGTGGCGGCATAATAACAAACAACTTATTTAGCGAAAGACGCGCCATGAAGGTCGACCTGCACTGCCACAGCACCGCATCCGACGGCGTCCTCGCGCCCGCCGAGGTGGTCGCGCGCGCCCACGGCCGCGGTGTCGAACTGCTGGCGCTGACCGATCACGACACCCTGGAGGGCCTGGACGAGGCGCGCCGCGCCGCCGACCGGCTGGGCCTGCGCCTGGTCAACGGGGTGGAGCTGTCCTGCACCTGGGGCGGCGCCACCATTCATGTGCTGGGTTACGCCTTCGCCAGTGATGCGCCGGCCCTGCGCCAGGCCATCGACGAGCTGCACCATGGCCGCTGGCTGCGCGCCGAGGAAATCGACCGGCGCCTGGCCGCCAAGGGCATGCCCGGCGCCCTGGAAGGTGCCCGCGAGGTGCAGCAGGGCCTGGGCGACAGCGGCAACGCGCCGGCGCGGCCGCACTTCGCCGAATTCCTGGTGCGCGCCGGGCATGTGCGCGATCACGCCGAGGCGTTCCGCAAGTGGCTGGGCGCCGGCAAGCTGGGCGACGTCAAGCAGCACTGGCCCACGCTGGAACAGGCGGTCGGCACGCTCAAGGCGGCCGGCGCCTGGATCAGTCTGGCGCATCCCTGGCAGTACGACTTCACCCGCAGCAAGCGCCGCCGTCTGGTGGCCGACTTCATCGCCGCCGGTGGTCACGCGCTGGAAGTGGTCAACGGCCTGCAGCCGGCCGAGCAGGTCGGCGGCCTGGCCATACTGGCGCGCGAGTTCGGCATGCTGGCCAGCGTCGGCAGCGATTTCCACGCCCCCGGCGACTGGTCGGAACTGGGCATGTACCGTCCCCTGCCGGATGACCTGCCGCCTCTATGGGAGCGCTTCGACCATGCACGCGCTACTACCGCCTGAACAGGGAGAGTTCATGAGCCAGTTCTTCCAGGTCCACCCGGAGAACCCGCAGCCGCGCCTGATCAAGCAGGCGGTGGAAATCCTCCGTGGCGGCGGAGTGATCGTCTATCCGACCGACTCCTCCTACGCCATCGGCTGCCTGATCGGCGCCAAGGGCGCGGTCGAGCGCATCCGCCGCCTGCGCCAGCTGGACGACAAGCACAACTTCACCCTGGTGTGCAGCGACCTGTCGCAGATCGGCCTGTTCGCCAAGGTCGACACCGGCGCCTTCCGCCTGCTCAAGGCGCACACGCCGGGGCCCTACACCTTCATCCTCGGCGCCACCCGCGAGGTGCCGCGCATGCTGCTGCACCCCAAGCGCCGCACCATCGGTTTGCGCGTGCCGGCCCATCCCATCGCCCTGGCCCTGGCCGAGCAACTGGGCGAGCCGCTGATGAGCGTGAGCCTGATCCTGCCCGGCGACGACCTGCCGCTGAGCGACCCCTACGAGATGCGCCAGATTCTCGAGCACCAGGTCGACCTGATCATCGACGGCGGCTACGGCGGCCTGGAGGCCTCCACCGTGATCAACCTGGCCGACGGCGAACCCGAGGTGATCCGCGTCGGCTGCGGCGACCCGACGCCCTTCGAGGAGGACGCGGCGTGAGCGAGCAGCTCGACAGCCAGGCCGGCGCATGGAGTCTGCCTCAGCGCTCGCGAGCTAGCGCGAGGCAAGGCGGAAGTCGCCGAGGAAGCGGAGTTTACGCATGGTAAATGAGCATTCCGAGGCGGCTTCCAACGCAGCATCGCCGACGCGCAGCAGCGGTGAGGCGGGCTCTCAGCAGGAGCTGCCCTTTGCCCTGGTCTACGGCCAGGCCGTCACCGAGCTACCGCTGGACCTGTATATCCCGCCGGACGCCCTGGAGGTGTTCCTCGAAGCCTTCGAGGGGCCGCTGGACCTGCTGCTGTACCTGATCCGCAAGCAGAATATCGACATCCTCGACATCCCGGTGGCGGAGATCACCAAGCAGTACATGGGCTACGTCGAGCTGATGAAGTCGGTGCGCCTGGAGCTGGCGGCCGAATACCTGGTGATGGCCGCCATGCTGGCCGAGATCAAGTCGCGCATGCTGCTGCCGCGCTCGGCCGAGGCCGAAGACGAGGAAGACGACCCGCGCGCCGAGCTGATCCGCCGCCTGCAGGAGTACGAGCGCTACAAGGCCGCCGCCGAGGGCATCGACGCGCTGCCGCGGGTCGGCCGCGACCTGCACGTGCCGACCGTCGCCGCGCCCGACGCACGGGCGCGCAAGCTGCTGCCGGACGTGAGCATGGAGGAGCTGTTGCTGTCGATGGCCGAGGTGCTGCGCCGCGCCGACATGTTCGAGAGCCACCAGATCACCCGCGAGACGCTGTCCACCCGCGAGCGCATGAGCGAGGTGCTGGAGCGGCTCAAGGGCGCCGGCTTCGTCGCCTTCGTCAGCCTGTTCAGGGTGGAGGAGGGGCGCCTGGGCGTGGTGGTGACCTTCATGGCGGTGCTCGAACTGATCAAGGAACAACTGGTGGAACTGGTGCAGAATGAGCCCTTCGCGCCCATCCACGTCCGTGCCCGAGCCGAATAGATGAACCTCGCCGACCCGCAAGAACTCGCCTCCCTGATCGAAGCCTGGCTGCTCGCCTCGGGCCGCCCGCTGTCGCTGGAGCGCCTCGGCGAGCTGTTCGAGGAAGGCGAGCGGCCGGAGCCGGCGCAGCTGCGCGAGGCCCTCGAGGTGCTGCGCGAGAGCTGCGCCGGGCGCGCCTACGAACTGAAGGAAGTGGCCTCCGGCTACCGCCTGCAGATTCGCGAGAAATTTTCGCCCTGGGTCGGCCGGCTGTGGGAGGAGCGCCCGCAGCGCTACTCGCGCGCCATGCTCGAGACCCTGGCGCTGATCGCCTACCGCCAGCCGATCACCCGTGGCGAGATCGAGGACGTACGCGGCGTGGCGGTCAACAGCCAGATCGTCAAGACCCTGCTGGAGCGCGACTGGATCCGCGTGGTCGGCTACCGCGACGTGCCGGGCAAGCCGGCGATGTTCGCCACCACCCGCGCCTTTCTCGACTACTTCAACCTGAAGAGCCTGGAGCAGCTGCCGCCGCTGGCCGAGTTGCGCGAGTTGGAGCCGGAGCCCGAGCTGGCGCTGGACGACGAGGCGCCGGTGCCCGAGGGCCTGCAGGCGCGTGCCGATCTGGCCGGCGCCGAGGAACCGGCTGAGCCGCGCGAGGAAACCAGCTTCCGCAGCCTGCTGGTCGAGCTGGATCAGATGGAGCAGGGCCTGAAGACCGACTTCGACGACCTCAGCGAGGCGCCGGAGGCGCAGCGGGTCGAGGCGGACGCGGAGCAGACCGGCCTGTCCTGAGCACCGCCTCCTCTCCCTCGCAAGAGAAAGCCACAACGAGCTCGTCGGCTCTTCTATAGTCATCCGTGCGTCCGCGTGGCCGAGCGCGTATGATGCGCGCCCCTTTTATCCTCAGACTCACCGGGAGGTGCCCTAATGAGCGAATCCGAATTCGAACCCCGTCCCAGCGGCGAGAAGCTGCAGAAAGTCCTGGCCCGCATGGGCATGGGCTCGCGCCGCGATATCGAGACCTGGATCAGCGAAGGCCGGGTCAAGGTCAACGGCGAGATCGCCACCCTCGGCGCTCGGGTCGAGCCGCGCGACGCCATCAGCGTCGACGGCCACCTGCTCAAGCGCGAAGAGGCCAACGTGGTGCGTCGCGTGCTGATCTACAACAAGCCCGAGGGCGAGATCTGCACCCGCAGCGACCCGGAAGGCCGGCCCACGGTGTTCGACCGCCTGCCGCGGCCCAAGGAAGGCCGCTGGATCAACATCGGCCGCCTGGACATCAACACCACCGGCCTGCTGCTGTTCACCACCGACGGTGAGCTGGCCAACCGCCTGATGCACCCCTCCTACGAGATGGACCGCGAGTACGCCGTGCGCGTGCGTGGCGAAGTCACCGAGGAGATGATCGAGCAGCTCAAGGCCGGCGTGATGCTGGAAGACGGCCCGGCCAAGTTCACCGACATCAAGGAGGCGCCGGGCGGCGACGGCCTCAACCACTGGTACCACTGTGTGGTGATGGAGGGCCGCAACCGCGAGGTGCGCCGCCTGTGGGAGTCCCAGGGCGTGGTGGTCAGCCGCCTCAAGCGCGTGCGCTTCGGCCCGGTGTTCATGACCTCCGACCTGCCCATGGGCCGCTGGCGCGAAATGGGCCAGCGCGAACTGGACATCCTCAGCGAGGAGGTCGGCCTCAAGCCGATGGCCTTGCCGGCGATGAAGGAGAAGATGCGCGAGAAGCTCGACCGCCTGCAGCGCAAGTCGGCCAAGCCGCTGAGCCGCAGCGAGCGGCCCAAGCGCGTGCTGCGCCCGTCCGCCGATGCGGCCGCTGCCGAGCGTTCCGAGCGCGTCCCGCGTGCGCAGGAGCGTGCTCCGCGCAAGCCGGCCGGCGAGCGCCGTGAAGGCGGGCGCGGTAGCGAGGTGGCCGAGCGCCCGGCCGACGTCAACCGCAAGCGCAGCCCGCGTCCGGCCGCGGAGCAGGGCCGCAAGCCGCGTTCCGAGAAGCCGGGAAGCGGGCGCAAGCGCTGAGGGCTGCCGCCGTGGCAGATCCTGCCACGGCATCGTTTCCGTGCCTTTGCGGCGAAACGGGAAGTGACTCCAGGGAAAGATTCCCGGCCTGCGGCCGGCGTCACAAAAGTGACACACCGGCTTGCCGGCGCCAAAGGGCCGCCCCTACCATGCGCCCGCCTCAACGGCATCCCGCGATGCCCCGCAACGGGGCGTTATGGAATCTTCAATGCAAAGGAGTCTTGCATGAAACACGTAGCCTATGCCGCCGCTTTTTCCGCTCTGGCCCTGCTGACTGGCTGTGCCAGCCAGAACTACAGCCAGCCGAGCGCCCCGCTCAATGGTGAAGTGGAAACCAACCTGAAAGCGGACGTGAAAGTCGGCGAGTCCATCAGTGGCGAATCCTCGGTGAACATCCTGTTCGGCATGTTCAAGCTCGGTGGCGACACCCAGTTCGCCGACGGCGTGACCTACGGTGGTGGCGAGGGTGGTTTCGCTCTGGGCCTGGACCCGGTGGCAGCCGCCAAATCCGCAGCAGCCTTCAAAGCGGTGAAAACCTCCGGTGCCGACCTGATCGTCGCGCCGCGCTATGAAGTCAGCGTGCAGGATTATGTGGTGTACAAGGCCGTCAACGTCAAAGTGACCGGCAACAAAGGCACCGTAACCGCAATCCGTTAAGCCTTGCGGGGCGCGCCAGCCGGTGCGCCCCTGTGACCGCTTTGGTTTGTGTCTGAATCGGTGGGCATGATGCCCGCCGATTCATGAAGCGAAGGCCACTGGCCAACCCTCCCTCCAGCCTCCATAGTCTTGCCATCGCGACCCGAGCGGTCGTCTCGGACAAGAACAAGAGGCTAGGCCATGACCAAGACCCTCCATCACCGTGCCTGTCACCTGTGCGAGGCCATCTGCGGCCTGACCATCGAAACCGAAGAGCGCGCGGACGGTAGTCGGCAGATTCTCTCCATCAAGGGCGACGCCCAGGACAGTTTCAGTCGCGGCCATATCTGCCCCAAGGCCGTGGCCCTGCAGGATATCCAGAACGACCCGGATCGCGTGCGCCAGCCGCTGCGCAAGGTCGCCGGGCAATGGCAGCCGATCGCCTGGGACGAGGCCTTCGAGCTGGTCGCCGAGCGTTTGGCGGCGATCCAGGCCGAGCACGGCAGGAACGCCGTGGCCGTGTACCAGGGCAACCCCAGCGTGCACAACTACGGGCTGATGACCCACAGCAACTACTTCCTCGGCCAGCTGAAGACGCGCAACCGCTTCTCCGCCACCTCGGTGGACCAGCTGCCGCATCATCTGACCAGCTACCTGATGTACGGCCACGGCCTGCTGCTGCCGATTCCGGACATCGACCAGACTCAGTTCATGCTGATCCTCGGCGGCAACCCGCTGGCCTCCAACGGCAGCATCATGACCGTGCCGGACGTGGAGAAGCGCCTCAAGGCGCTCAAGGCGCGCGGTGGCCGGCTGGTGGTGGTCGACCCGCGGCGCAGCGAGACGGCCGCCATGGCCGACCAGCATGTGTTCGTGCGCCCGGGCAACGATGCGGCGCTGCTGCTGGGCCTGCTCAACACCCTGTTCGAGGAGGGCCTGACCCGCGCGACGCCGCTGCCGGTCAATGGCCTGGAGCAGGTCAGGGCCGCCATTGCGCCTTTCACCGCCGAGGCCATGAGCGCGCGCTGCGGCGTGGCGGCGGCGGACATCCGCCAGCTGGCCCGCGACTTCGCCGCCGCCGAGTCGGCGGTGTGCTACGGGCGCATGGGCGTCTCCACTCAGGCCTTCGGCAGCCTGTGCCATTGGTTGATCCAGCTGATCAACCTGGTCAGCGGCAACCTCGATCGGGTCGGCGGTGCGCTGTGCACCAGCCCGGCGCTGGACCTGGTGGCGAGCACTTCGGGCGGCCACTTCAATGTCTGGCAGAGTCGCGTCTCCGGCCTGCCCGAATACGGCGGCGAGCTGCCGGTGGCGGCGCTGGCCGAGGAGATGCTCAGCCCCGGCGAGGGCCAGGTGCGCGCCCTGGTCACGGTAGCCGGCAACCCGGTGCTGTCCACCCCCAACGGCCGCCAGCTGGAGCAGGCGCTGGACGGACTGGAGTTCATGGTTTCGGTCGATCTGTATATCAACGAGACCACCCGCCACGCCGACCTGATCCTGCCGCCCACCGCGCCGCTGGAGCACGACCACTACGACACCACTTTCAATATGTTCGCCGTGCGCAACGTCACCCGCTTCAACGAGCCGGTGCTGGCCAAGCCCGCCGGCGCGCTGGACGACTGGGAGATCTTCGTCGGCCTGGCCCGGGCCTTCGCCGCGAAGAACGGTACCGAGCTGAAGCCGACCCTGCCGCCGCAGCAGATGATCGACATGGGCCTGCGCTTCGGCCCCTATGGCGACAAGTCCGAGCACCAGCTGAGCCTGGCGGCGCTGCGCGATGCGCCACATGGCATCGACCTGGGCCCGCTCAGGCCGAACCTGGCGGCGCGGCTGAAGACCGAGTCCGGGGCCATCGAGGCCGCGCCCGAGCTGCTGGTGGCCGATCTGGCGCGCTTCGCCGCCCAGCCGCAGCCGGCGGCGGACGAGCTGGTGCTGATCGGTCGCCGCCATGTGCGCAGCAACAATTCTTGGATGCACAACTACCAGCGCCTGGTGAAGGGCAAGCCGCGTCATCAATTGCTGATGCACCCGGACGATATGGCCGGCAGGGGATTGCGTGACGGCCAGCGCGTGCGCGTGCGGTCGCGGGTCGGGGTGATCGAGGTGGAGGCGCTGGCCAGCGACGAGATGATGCCCGGCGTGGTCAGTCTGCCGCACGGCTGGGGCCACGCTCGCCCGGGCGTGCAGATGGCCATCGCCAGTGCCCAGCCGGGGGCCAGCGCCAACGACCTGACCGACGAGCGCCGGCTCGACGCGGTGTCCGGCAATGCCGCGCTCAATGGCGTGCCGGTGCGGGTCGAGGCCGCCTAGCCGGAGCTACAGGTGCACGCCGTAGCGGGCGTAGATCCGCTCGATGGTGCCCTGCTGCTTGAGCTGGATGATCGCCGCGTCCAGCCTGTCCAGCCAGGCCTCGTGCTTGGGATGGATGCGCATGCTGACGTCGTATGAGCTGATCACGTCGCCGATCTTCAGCTGGCGGTAATCCGCAACCTGCAACAGGTTGTACTGGGCGACTGCCTTGTTGACGATGACCTGGTCGAAGCGCGATTTGGCCAGCATGCCCAGCAGTTGCTGCTCGTTCAGGCCGTTGCGGCGATCCAGTTGCCCGGCGGCGATCAGCGGGGCCAGTTCGGGGTAGGCGTAGCCGCGCACCATGCCCACCGACTTGCCGCGCAGGTCCTCGGGCTGCCTGACCGAGAAAGCCTTGTGCGGGGCGAACACCAGCACGTCGACCACCTTGCCGAAGGGCGCCGAGAACAGCCCGGGCGTCGCCTGCTTCTGCACCCAGCCGGGGTAGACGCCTGGCTCGATGTCGAGCTTGCCCTCGTTGAACAGCAGGCCGATGCGCGGGTAGGGGTAATACTCGATGTCGAAGCGGTCGCCGGTGAGCCTGGCCAGCTCATCGAAGATGTCCTGGTAGATGCCGCTCCTGTCCTGCGCGATCATCATCGGCGGATAGTCGTAGAAGCCCACCGTGAAAGACTCGGCGAGGGCGCCCGGCATGGAGCAGGTGAAGCACAGCGCGCATGCCGCCCGGGTCAGCCACTTCACGATGTTGCCCTCGCTCGATTTTGCCCCAGCATAGCCGGCAGAGGCGGGATGCGGCCATCCCCGAGCCCGCCGCTGGGTCTTTCGTGTACAATCGGCCCACCGTGCCCGGCTCAAACCGGGAAAGTTCAGTCGAGGTGAGTCGTGGATATTATCGATACCATCAAAGAGCAGATCGCCAACAACACCATCCTGCTGTACATGAAGGGTTCGCCGAACGCCCCGCAGTGCGGTTTCTCCGCCCGCGCCGCGCAGGTGGTGATGGCCTGTGGCGAGAAGTTCGCCTATGTGGACATCCTGCAGAACCCGGAAATCCGCGCCAACCTGCCCAAGTACGCCAACTGGCCGACCTTCCCGCAGCTGTGGGTGGGCGGCGAACTGGTCGGCGGCAGCGATATCCTGGTGGAAATGTTCGAGAAGGGCGAGCTGCAGACCCTGATCAAGGACGCCGCCGAGAAGGCCAAGGCCGAGTAAGCCGAGCCGCTGCACCCGAAAGCCGATGCGCCTGCATCGGCTTTTTCATTTGTGCCCCGCAAGGGTCGGCTGCGTAGGCTGGCGGGCCGCGCGGGTAGAGGCGCGTAGCGCGAGACCTGGTTGAGGCTGCGCTGGGTTTCGCTGTGCTCTACCCAGCCTACGGGGTGCGCTGGGTTATAACAGGCGCGCCTGCGCCGGTGCGGGCGGTGCGCCGCAACCGGTCTGCCCGGTCGGCTCCAGGTAGGGCGTGAGGATGGGCGCCATGCCCTTGAGCACCTGCACCGGCAGCGCCGAGGTGAAGCGGAACTTGTCCGCCGCCTGGCCGGGCACGAAGGCGGTGAGGGTGCCGAAGTGGCGCGGGCCCAGGTAGAAGACGAAGGTGGCGGTGCGGTTCAGCGCCCGCGAGCTGATCACGTGGCCGCCGCGGCTGGTGCTCTCGATGCGGTTGTCGCCGGTACCTGTCTTGCCACCGAGCACCAGCGGGGTACCGTCGGCCAGCTGGAAGCTGCCCTGCAGGCGCCGCGCGGTGCCGGCCTCCACCACCTGTGAGAGGGCGCCGCGCAGAGCCGCCGCCACCGCCGAGGGCAGCACCCGCACGCCGCGCTGGCCGTCCTGCTGCAGATGGGTCTCGTAGGGCGTGTCGGCGGCGAAGTGCAGGCTGGCGATGCGTACGCTGGGCTGACGGATGCCGTCGTTCTGGATGATACCCATCAACTCGGCCAGTGCCGCCGGGCGGTCGCCGGAGCTGCCGATGGCAGTGGCCAGCGACGGCACCAGGTGCTCGAAGGGGTAGCCCAGGCGCTGCCAGCGCTGGTGGATGTCGAGGAAGGCCTCGACCTCCAGCATGGTACGGATGCGGCTGTCGCGGGCGCTGCGGTGACGGGTCTTGAACAGCCAGCCATAGACCTCCTGGCGCTCGTCCGTGCTGGCCGCCACCGCTTCCTTGAAGCTGGCCTGCGGGTTTTCGATCAGGTAGCCCAGCAGCCACAGCTCCAGCGGGTGGACGCGGGCGATGTAGCCCTGGTCCGGCAGGCTCCACACGCCCGGGCCGTAGTCCAGATAGAGACGCTCAAGTTTCTTGTCGGTGAGCTTCTCGTTGTTGGCGTGGGCCTTGATGAAGGTGGCGAACGTGGCCTGGTCCACCTCCGGCATCAGGTAGCGGTGCACCGCGGCCAGGCGCACGGCGGTCGGTCGCAGGCCGTCGAGGAAAGTGTCCAGTCGCTCCTGGGCGTTCTTGCCCTGATACTTGCGCCAGAAGCGCAGCAGGAAGGTGGTGCCCTCGCGGTCGGCGAAGCGCTTGAGATAGTCGGCGCGCAGCGGGTGCTTGTCGTCCTGCAGCAGGGCGGCGCTGTTGCTCTCGCCGTGGTAGGTGCTGTAGCGCACCAGATCGCGCAGCAGGCGGATGAAGGGCAGGTTGATCGACTCGCGTAGGGCCTCGCGCAGGGTGGGG
The DNA here is from genome assembly GCF_039888625.1 of Pseudomonas sp. CAU 1711. Lineage (NCBI taxonomy): Bacteria > Pseudomonadati > Pseudomonadota > Gammaproteobacteria > Pseudomonadales > Pseudomonadaceae > Pseudomonas > Pseudomonas sp. CAU 1711. The sequence goes on along the minus strand of NZ_JBDQQT010000007.1, from coordinate 74,107 downwards.
ATGCGACCGTTGTCCTCGCGCTTGAAGTTGCTGAAGGTGTGCGCGCCGCCGCCGGTGAAGAAGGTCTCGTAGGGGCTGGCCGAATACTTGCGCTCCAGGGCCTGCTCCAGCATTTCGGGCAGCGCCAGATCGGGCGCGGCGATCAGGCGGTCGAGCGCCCAGCGGGTCAGATGGTCCTGCGGGGCCACCTCGACCTTGCGCAGCGCCTCGGGGCTCTGCCCGGCGTAGAGGTTGTGTAGCTCGGCGATCACTTCCAGGTAGGTGGTCAGCACCCGCAGCTTGGCGGTCGAGCCCAGCTCCAGCTTGCTGCCCTCGTTGATGTCGAAGGGCTGGTCGGTGCTGTCGGTCTGCACCCGCACCCGCGCGCCGTCCGGGGTGCGTTCGAACAGGGTGAAGCTGTAGCGCACCTCGGTGGTCTTCTCCGGCGACAGCAGGCGCTCGCCGTACAGGCCCACCTGCCCGGCGAACTCGGGGTCGGCCAGTTTGCGCAGGTAGGCACTGGCCTGCTGCTGCAGCTCGGCGTTGAGCGTGCTGGTGGCGGACAGGTCGAGGCGGTCGAGGTCGTACAGCGGCATGTTGAGCAGGCCGGACAGGCGCGAGCGGGCCACACTGATGCCCTTGTTGCCCTCCACCGGCTGGATCGCCGGATTCTGTTGCAGGTCGCGGAAACTCAGCTTCTGCGCCAGCGCCGCGTCGCGCAGGGCCCAGTCGATCACTCCGCCGCTCGCCAGCACGCGGATATGCGCCTCGGTCAGCGTCTCCAGTTCCTTGCGGCCTTGGGCCAGATAATAGGAGGGGCGCCGTTGGGCGATCATCAGTGCCAGCACCTGACGCAGCGCCAGGCCGCGCTCGGCGCGGCTGGCCAGCGGCGTGCGGGTCGGATCGAGCAGGGCGTTGACCCGCGCGAAGTCGGCGCCGAACCACACCCGCAGGCCATCGGCCAGGCCGTGCACCTCGCCGTGCCCGGGGGCGGCCGAGAGCGGCACGCTGTTGAGGTAGTCGCGCACTATCTGCTGGCGCGCAGCGAAGGTCTGCGGGCCCTGCCGGTAGGCGCGCACGCTGGCGGAGACCATCTGCCGCAGCTTCTCCATGGCCGACAGGGTCAGGCCGTCCGGCGAGTGGCGGTACTTCTCCAGCTGGGTGGCCAGGGTGCTGCCGCCGGCCGACTGCTCCTGCAGGGCGAAGTTCTTGCCGATCTGCGACAGGGCGGCCTTGGCGAAGCGTGGCCAGTCCACCGCGGGGTTGGCCAGTGGCTGTTCGCGGTCGAGCAGATAGCGGTTCTCGATGAACAGCAGGCTGCTGACCACCAGTGGCGGGATGTCGTCGAAGCGCGGGTAGAGCTGCTGCGGGTAGCGGAACAGGTAGAGCGGCTCGCCGCGGCAGTCGGCGATGGCCAGGCCGGTCTGCATCTTCTCGGTGAAGGGCGGAAAGAAGCCGTGTTCGGCGTAGCGCAGCAGCGCGTCGGACTGACGGGCCTGGGCGCTGATCAGGAAATGCCGCTGCTGCAGGCGCTCCAGCAGCAGCGGCAGGTGGGCATAGCCCAGGCGCTTGTCGAAGGGGCCGTCGTCGGGGAAGGCGATGCTGGCGCTGGGGCCGGGTTCGACCCGATAGGTGAGGCTGGCGGCCAGGCGGCTGAACTCGCGGGCCTGCAGGCGCGAGGTGGTGATCTCGCGGTGCGCGAGTATGCCGGCGGCGATCAGGGCGATGACCAATAGCAGCCAGATAAGGCGGCCCCACCTGCGGCGCCGTGGGCTTTTCGGCGATAAAAGCGGCTCAGGGCCGCTCACGGGGAGCGCAGTCTGGGGTGTCTCTGATTGCCATATAACGCCCATGTTCGACCGGCCTGGCTGTCAGTTGTGCTCTCTTGTTTCAAGCTTAGCCGGCCTGGGGCGAGGTCGGACTTTTTGTCGTCGACGACGAACGGCGACAGTCCCTCCCGAGGCAGCTGCTTCACTGTGGCGGGGCGCCGCGGTCGCGGCGAAACGATTAGGGAGAACCACCATGGATCAGGCTTCCACTCTCATTCCCTGCGTGCTGTATCGCGACGCGCCGATGGCGATGGCCTGGCTATGCCAGGTGTTTGGCCTGCGCGAGCAGCTGCGCGTGCCGGGCGAAGGCGGCAGCATCCAGCACGCCCAGCTGGTGCACGGCGGCGGCATGCTGATGCTCGCTTCCCTGAAAGAGGGCGAGTACGGCCGCCACCTGCGCGACCCTCGGCAGGTCGGCGGCAATACCCAGGGCATCTATCTGCTGCTGGCGGATGTCGATGCCGCCTACGCGCGGGTGCAGCAGGGCGGCGGCGAGATTCTCATCCCGCTCAGGGACGAGGAGTACGGCGGGCGTGGCTTCACCTGCCGCGATCCGCAGGGCCAGCTGTGGAGCGTCGGTAGCTACGACCCCTGGGCCGAGTAGGCTCAGGGGTGCTGGGCGGCGCCGTAGAACTCGCTCCAGATCGCCGCGTAGCGACCGTTGCGCCTGAGCTCGGCCAGGCCGTGGTCGAACAGCTCCAGGTAGTGGAGGTTCTCCTCGCGTTGGCGGGAGAAGATCAGGTGGTAGTCCCAGCGCTGCAGCGGCGCGGTGCTGGCCAGGCTGTCGCGCTCGCGCGGGCTCAGGCGGCGGTTGATCAGGTAGGTGGCGGAGCCCTTGACGATGTCCAGGGCGTCGATGCGCCCGGCGGCCAGTTTGCGCAGGTTGGTCATCTCGTCGCCGCCTATCTCGTAGCTCACCCAGCCGAGCCGCTCCGCCTCGGCCAGCACCGGCGACTTGGCCGAGCCCAGCGGCAGGCCGATGCGTAGGCCGCGCAGGCGCTGGCCGGCCTGTTCCAGGCTGCCGTCCCAGTGCAGCGGCCTGGCCTTGTTGTAGAACAGCACCACCTCGTCGCTGTAGAGCACTTCGGAGAACCAGCAGTCGCGCTCGCGCTCGGGCGTCTTGCCCCACACCGCCGAGGCGTGCCAGCGTCCGCGGCGCACTTCCTCGTAGGAGCGCTTCCAGGGAAAGAAGCCGTATTCCACTGTTACACCCTGGCTGGCGAAGACCTCGCTGATCAGGCGCGGCAGTACGCCGTTGCCCGGCTGGCCGGCACTGATGAAGGGTGGCCACTCGCCGATGGTGATGCGCAGTGTCTCCTCCGCCCAGGCTGCACGGGGCAGCAGGGTGCAGAGCAGCGCCAGGACGAGCGCATAGCGACGCATGGACCTTCCTCGCGGTGGGCGTTACCCAAGCAAAGCACAGTCTCAGCCGCGCGCGGCGCTGACGCCCTCCAGGGTGGCGAAGGAGGTGTCCTTGGCGGTGAGCAGGAAGTCGCGCATGAACGGCGCGTCCAGCATGTCGGCACGGATGGCGGCGAACAGCGTGCAGTACAGGCCCTTCTCGCCGAGGCGCTTGGCGGTGACGTAGCCGCGCGAGCTGTACTCGTGCAGCGCCCAGTTGGGCAGGCTGCACACGCCGCGGCCGCTGGCCACCAGCTGCATCATCATCACCGTCAGTTCCGAGGTGCGCACCTGCGCCGGCTCGATGTCGGCCGGTTCGAGGAAGCGGGTGAAGATATCCAGGCGATCGCGGTCGACGGGGTAGGTGATCAGGGTTTCCTTCTCCAGGTCCTCGGGGAGGACATAGGGCCGGCTGGCCAGGGCGTGCTGGTTGGCCAGCGCCAGCAGCGCCTCGTAGGTGAACAGCGGCACGTAGGTGATGCCGGCCAGCTCCACCGGGTCCGAGGTCACCACCAGGTCGAGGTCGCCGCGCGCCAGGGCCGGCAGCGGGGCGAAGGAGAAGCCCGAGGCCAGGTCCAGCTCCACCTCCGGCCAGGCGTCGCGGAACTGGTCGATGGTCGGCATCAGCCACTGGAAGCAGCTGTGGCACTCGATGGCCATATGCAGCCTGCCCGCCGTCCCGCCGGCCAGGCGCGCCAGGTCGCGCTCGGCCGCGCGCAGCTGCGGCAGCAGGCTGTCGGCCAGCTGCAGCAGGCGCAGGCCGGCGCTGGTGAAGCGCACCGGCTTGGTCTTGCGCACGAACAGCTGCATCCCTAAGCGCTCCTCCAGTTCCTTGAACTGATGGGAAAGCGCTGACTGGGTCAGGTGCAGGCGCTCGGCGGCCTCCACCAGGCTGTCGGTCTCGCGCAGGGCGTGCAGGGTCTTGAGGTGGCGCAGTTCCAACATGAGTGAGTCTCAATGAATAAAACTTGTGATGATCACGAATATGTTGAGTTTGTCTCATGAGGCGGCCGGTGTCGAGAATGTGTGCCATTGACGAACACTGGAGATGGACCCATGGCACTGGCACACAACCTCGGTTTCCCGCGCATTGGCCGCGACCGCGAACTGAAGAAGGCCTTGGAAGCCTATTGGAAGGGCGAGCTCGACGAGGCCGGCCTGCGCGCCGTCGGCCGCGAGCTGCGTGCCGCCCATTGGCAACTGCAGAAGGACGCCGGCATCGAGCTGCTGCCGGTCGGCGACTTCGCCTGGTATGACCAGGTGCTGACCCACTCGCTGACCTTCGGCGTGATCCCGGAGCGCTTCCATGTGCACGGCGGCAAACCGACCCTCGACACTCTGTTCGCCATGGCCCGTGGCGTTTCCGCCAACAAGAGCAGCCAGGACAGCTGCTGTGGCGGCGCCCATGCCCAAGAGATGACCAAGTGGTTCGATACCAACTACCACTACCTGGTCCCCGAGTTCAGCTTTGATCAGCGGTTCGCCCTGAGCTGGGAGCAGCTGTTCGAGGAGGTGGAGGAGGGCAAGGCCCTGGGCCACAGCCTCAAGCCGGTCATCATCGGCCCGCTGACCTACCTGTGGCTGGGCAAGTGCAAGGGGGGTGAATTCGACAGGCTCGATCTGCTCGAGCGCCTGCTGCCGGTCTACGGCGAGATATTCCGGCGCTTGGCCGCCCAGGGCATCGACTGGGTGCAGATCGACGAGCCGATCCTCGCCCTCGACCTGCCGCAGGACTGGAAGAACGCCTTCGAGCGCGCCTACAACCTGCTGCAGAGGGAGCCGGGCAGGAAGCTGATCGCCACCTACTTCGCCGGCCTGGAGGACAACCTCGGCCTGGCCGCCGGCCTGCCGGTCGATGGCCTGCATATCGATCTGGTGCGCGCACCGGAGCAGTTCCCCAGCATTCTCGACCGCCTGCCGGCCTACAAGGTGCTGTCGCTGGGCGTGGTCAACGGCCGCAATGTCTGGCGCACCGACCTGGAGAAAGCCCTGAATGTGCTGCAACAGGCGCAGGAACGCATCGGCGCGCGTCTGTGGGTGGCGCCGAGTTGCTCGCTGCTGCACAGTCCGGTCGACCTGGGCCGCGAAGACCAGCTGGATGCCGAGCTGAAAAGCTGGCTGGCCTTTGCCGTGCAGAAGTGCCAGGAAGTCGCCGTGCTGGCCAGGGCCCTGCGCGAGCCGCAGGCCGCCGAGGTGCGGGCCGCGCTGGCCACGAGCCGCCAGGTACAGGCCAGTCGCGCCGCCTCGCCGCGCATCCACAAGCCGCAGGTGCAGGCGCGCCTGGCTGCCATCACGGCAAGCGATAGCCGGCGCCAGTCGCCGTTCGCCGAGCGCATCGCCAGGCAGCGCGCGCTGCTCGACCTGCCGCCGTTCCCCACCACCACCATCGGTTCCTTCCCGCAGACTTCGGCGATCCGCCTGGCACGTCAGTCGTTCAAGGCCGGCAAGCTGTCCGCGGCCGAGTACACCGAGGCCATGCACGCCGAGATCCGCCATGCGGTGCAGATTCAGGAACAACTGGGACTGGACGTGCTGGTGCATGGTGAAGCGGAACGCAACGACATGGTCGAGTACTTCGCCGAGCAGCTGGACGGCTACGCCTTCACCCGCTTCGGCTGGGTGCAGAGCTACGGCTCGCGCTGCGTCAAGCCGGCGCTGATCTATGGCGACCTGAGCCGGCCCAGGCCGATGACCGTGGCCTGGATCGAGTACGCCCAGCGCTGCACCGACAAGGTCATGAAGGGCATGCTGACCGGCCCGGTGACCATGCTGATGTGGTCCTTCCCGCGCGACGATATCTCCCGCGAGCAGCAGGCGCGCCAGCTGGCCCTGGCCATTCGCGACGAGGTGGTCGATCTGGAAGCCGCCGGCATCAAGGTGATCCAGATCGACGAGGCCGCCTTCCGCGAAGGTCTGCCGCTGCGCAAGGCCGGCTGGCAGCACTATCTGGATTGGGCCACCGAGGCCTTCCGCCTGGCCGCCTGCGGCGTGCGCGACGAGACGCAGATCCACACCCACATGTGCTACAGCGAGTTCAATGACGTGATCGAGTCCATCGCCGCCATGGATGCCGACGTGATCACCATTGAGACCTCGCGCTCGGACATGGAACTGCTGCGCGCCTTCGAGGCCTTCGACTATCCCAACGAGATCGGTCCGGGCGTCTACGACATCCACTCGCCGCGCGTGCCGGACAGTGCCGAGATGGCCCAGCTGCTGCGCAAGGCCGCGCAGTGGGTGCCGGCCGAGCGGCTGTGGGTCAACCCGGACTGCGGCCTGAAGACCCGCGCCTGGGCGGAAACCGAGGCGGCGCTGGTGAACATGGTGGCTGCCGCCCGTCAGTTGCGCGCCGAGCTGGCCTGATCGCCGGGCTTGCCGCCAACTCCTGAAACTCTCACCCACCTGTGGGAGAGGGGCGCTTCGGCCAGCCCGAACATCTTGTTTTCTGTAGAGCGAGCTCTGCTCGCGAAGCAAGCAGCTACGGCGTTTCGCGAGCAGAGCCCGCGCCTACGAATGTGTTGTTCCGCGTGCAGAGTTTGGCAGCTACTCGACCCGCTGTTCGCCGCTGTACACCAGGGTCGCCTTGCAACGCCGGCAGAAGTAGCGCCGGCCCTTGCGCACCAGGCCATGGCGCTGGGCGGAGAAGGGGAACTCGCCATCCGGGCAGCTGCACAGGTAGAGATAGCGGATGGCCTGGCGCCGGCTCACCTCATAGCTGTGGCAGCGATCCGGAGGCAGTTCGTAGACGCCGCGCATGATCAGCTGCCATTCCTCGCCATGCGGCTGGATGCGCGGGCCGAACAGCTGGTGCGCGACCAGGTGCGCCACCTCGTGGGCCACCGTCTGCTGGAGGAAGTGCTCGCGGTTCTCCGCATACAGCTTGGGATTGAAGCGCAGCAGGTTCTCGTTGAGATGGGCGACGCCGGCCTTCTGCCCGCGCAGCCTGAAGCTGACCTCGGGGCGGGGGAAGGTGCGTTTGAAGAAGTTTTCGGCCAGCTGGTAGCAGGCCTCGACGCGGGCATGGAGCAGTTCGGGCATGGCGCGATTATGCCGGGCCAAGGCGCGCCCTGAAACAGGAAGCCGCCCGAAGGCGGCTTCTTGTGGCGGCAGGCCGGGGATTTCTAAACAAGAATCTCAGCTGGTATACACAGGGCCTACGCCGAAGCCCCAGAGGATCACCGAGCAGGCGATCATCGCCACCAGCACCACCAGGCCGACGGCCAGGACCGAGCTGGAGAACATGAAGCCTTCGTCCTCGGGTATGCCCATGAAGGTGGGAATGCCGGCGTACAGCAGGTAGACCGTGTAGCAGATCGCCGCCGTGCCGATGAACATGCCTAGCCACAGGCTCGGGTAGAGCGCGGCGACGCCGCCGACGAACAGCGGGGTGGCGGTATAGGCGGCAAATACCACGCACTGGGTCAGGGTCGGGTTGGAGTCGTAGGTGCGCGCCATCCAGTGGATGAAGCCGCCCATCACGGCCACGCCGGCGAGCATCGCCAGGTAGGACATGAGGGTCATCTGCATCGCGCTGGTCGTGGTGAGCTTGACCGGGTCGCCGTCGCCGACCGTCCAGCCCACCTCGGTGGTGCCGAAGTAGGCGCACAGCGCGGGGATGGCAGCGAGAATCAGCACGTGGGTCAGGTACATGTGGCTGATGCTTTCCTCTTCGCCACGGATTTCCTGCCACTCCTGGTCGGGATGGGTGAAGAGCCCCCAAACATGGTGGATCATGCGGACACCTCCTCTTGTTATTGTCGATCGCCCCCGAGCGTAGCGCCCGGCGCGCGTGATCAGCGGCGCCGGGTGCAGGCCGAATTAGCTGCGACCGTATGCCGCAGTATAGGGGAAGGGCGGAGCCCGCGTGAGCCGTGGCTTTAGAGCGAATCGCTCTCTGTAGGTCAGCCGTAATAGCGCTGCAGTATTTCCATCGCCAGGTTGATCGACTGCAGGCGGCTGGTGCTGCCGCCTCGGTCCGGGTGGTGCTGGCTGACCAGCTGGCGGTAGCGCAGCTTGATCGCAGCCAGATTCAGGGCGCGGTCGCCGTCCAGCTCGAACAACTCCAGCGCCGCGCGCTTCTCGTCGCCACCCTGCATGCGCGTCCAGAAGCTGGCCAGCAGTTTCTCCACGTCGTCCTCGGTGGTGTCGCGCAGGTTGGCCAGGTCCAGGTAGTAGTCGCGCAGCGGGTCGTGCTCGGCCAGGCCGCTGGCGCCGGGGCGCCAGGGCTGCAGCTGCACGCACAGCGGGCTGATGTGCAGATGGGCCTGCTGCTGGCCCCACAGGCGGTCGCGCAGCAGGTACAGGGCGTTGAACAGCAGGAAGTGGGTACGGAACAGCACCAGCTTGTCGGCCAGGCCGAGGTGCGGGATATGCGTGGAGTGACGGGCCTTGAGCTGCTGGATCAGCTGGAATTCGCTGATTCCGGCCGGTTCTGCCTGCAGCAGCTCATGCAATTGTTCGGACAGATCGAGACTGGGATTGAGATCGTTCATCCGTTCAGCCTAACACGGGCTGCCGTGCGCGCCCTTTGTGCGTAAAATAGCCAGCTTTTCGTCTTCGCCCCGGATCGTCCAGCACCATGCCCAGCACCCTCTCGGTCAACCAGAACAAACTGCAGAAGCGCCTGCGCCGCCAGGTCGGCGAGGCCATCGCCGACTTCAACATGATCGAGGATGGCGACAAGGTGATGGTCTGCCTGTCCGGCGGCAAGGACAGCTACACCATGCTCGATATCCTGCTGTACCTGCAGAAGGTGGCGCCGATCAAGTTCGAGATAGTCGCGGTGAACATGGACCAGAAGCAGCCCGGCTTCCCCGAGCACGTGTTGCCGGCCTACCTGGAATCCATCGGCGTGGCGTACCACATCATCGAGAAGGACACCTACTCGGTGGTCAAGGAGAAGATCCCCGAGGGCAAGACCACCTGCTCGCTGTGCTCGCGCCTGCGCCGCGGCACCCTGTACACCTACGCCGACGAGATCGGCGCGACCAAGATGGCCCTCGGTCACCACCGCGACGACATCCTCGAGACCTTCTTCCTCAACATGTTCTACGGCGGCACCCTCAAGGCCATGCCGCCCAAGCTGCTGTCCGACGACGGCCGCAACGTGGTGATCCGCCCGCTGGCCTACTGCCAGGAGAAGGACATCGAGGCCTACTCGGCGATGAAGGAATTCCCGATCATCCCGTGCAACCTGTGCGGCTCGCAGGAGAACCTGCAGCGCCAGGTGGTCAAGGAGATGCTTACCGAGTGGGAGCGCAAGAGCCCGGGCCGTACCGAGATCATGTTCCGCGCCCTGCAGAACGTGGTGCCGTCGCAACTGGCCGACCGCAACCTGTTCGACTTCCAGAGCCTGAAGATCGACGACAGCGCCACGCCGCGCTTTCTCGATGTGATGAGCCTGTGATTCATGGGTCCCTCTCCCGTTTACGGGAGAGGGTTGGGGAGAGGGCATAGGTACTCACCCTCTCCCCCGCCCCTCTCCCACCCGTGGGAGAGGGGAGCTGCTAATCGCGCATAATCAGCTCGGGCACCGCGCGCTCCTCGACGAAACGCTCCCGTACCAGACGCTTCACCTCTTCCGCATTGCGTATGCGGTACCACTCGCCGCTGGGGTAGAGGCTCAGGGTCGGCCCCTGATCGCAGGGAAACTGGCACTGGGTGCGGGTGATATGCACGCCATCCTCGGTCTCCAGGCGACCGGCCGCCTTCAGTTCCTCGCGCAGCAGCTTCCATAGCGGCAAGGCGCCGCGCCGGGTGCAGCGCGGGCCATTGCACAGCAGCACCCGATGGCGGTGCGGCGGGATGCACGACCAGCTGTGGCGCTGCGGCAACTGCGGCACGTCCACGCAACCCAGATGACGCTCGGGCTGTTCGATCAGCTCGGCCAGCGCCGCCAGGTTCTCGGCATTGCCGGCGCAGACGAACAGCCGGTCGGCGTGCTCGCCGGCCAGGGCCTGCAGCTCGCCGCGCAGCCAGTCCAGCTGCGGGCTGCCGCCCAGCGGGTCGAGGTCGACCAGCAGCAGCGGCAGCTCGCCGCTCTCCAGGCACTGGCGCAGCCGTGCCCACAGTTCGTCGTAGCCGGCGTTTGTATCGAGCAGGTCGTCCAGCACGGCGGCGCCGAACTGCTCGGCGAACTGGCGGCGGGTCAGTTCGGCGAAGCTGCCCTGGGCCAGGTCGGGGCCGACGAACAGCACGCGGGCGTAGTTTTCGGTGTTCATGGGTTCTCTCGCAGCAGCGGCCGCAGGGCCTGCCACAGTTCATCGGGATCGGCGAAATGGCGCTGCACCGCCGGCAGTTCGGGACGCGCCAGCAGCAGCACCGGCAGGCCGCGCTCGCGGGCCACCTGCAGCTTGGCCTCGGTGGCGTTACCGCCGCTGTTCTTGCTCACCAGCACATCGAAGCCTGCGGCGGCGAACAGCGCGCGCTCCTCGTTTAGCTCGAACGGGCCGCGGGCGGCGATGCAGCGCGCGCGTGGATGTTCGGGCTGGGCATCGAGCAGGCGCAGGGTCCAGTGCTGGTGCGCGGGAATCTCGTCGAGATGCGCCAGCGGCTCGCGGCCGAGGGTGAAGAAGGGCTTGTGGAACGGCTGCAGCGCCCGGACCAGCGCGGCCCAGTCGGCCACCTCGCGCCAGTCGTCGTCGGGCCCCGGCTGCCAGTCGGGACGGCGCAGCGCCCAGCAGGGCACGCCGGCCAGGTGCGCGGCGGAGGCTGCATTGGCGCTGATCTGTGCGGCGTAGGGATGGGTGACGTCCAGCAGCAGATCGAAGCCTTCGCTGCGAATGAAATCGGCCAGGCCCTCGGCACCGCCGAAACCGCCCACTCGAATCTGACAGCTCAGATCGCCGGGCACCTTGCCCAGCCCGGCCAGGCTGTACAGATGCTCGGGGCCCAGGCGGCGGGCCAGGCGCAGCGCATCGCCGACGCCGCCGAGCAGCAGCATGCGGGTCATGGTTTGTGCACGTGCAGCAGGGTGATCGGCAGGGCGCTGCGCCAGGTGTCGAAGCCGCCCAGCGCCTGTGCCTGGGCCACGGCGATGCGGGTCAGCTCGCCGCCATGCTGTTCGCGGAAGGCCACCAGCATCGCCTCGCTCTGCAGGGTCACGGCATTGGCGATCAGCCGGCCGCCGGGCTTGAGCGCTTGCCAGCATTGCTCCAGCACGCCGGGCACGGTCACGCCGCCGCCGATAAAGATGGCGTCGGGCGCTTCCAGCCCGGCCAGGGCTTCGGGCGCCTCGCCGGCCACCAGTTGCAGCTGCGGCGCGCCGAGGGCGTCGCGGTTATGCGCGATCAGCTGCTGGCGGCCCTCGTTGGCCTCGATGGCGATGGCGCGGCAGCTCGGATGGCTGCGCAGCCACTCGATGCCGATCGAGCCGCAGCCGGCGCCGACATCCCACAGCAGCTCGCCGGGGCGCGGCGCCAGGCGGGCCAGGGTGATGGCGCGCACGTCGCGCTTGGTCAACTGGCCGTCGTGGCGATAGGCCTCGTCGGGCAGGCCGACGGTCAGCGGCAGCGGCTGCACGCCGGCATCGGCGCGGCACTCGACGGCCAGCAGATTAAGTGCGGCGACTTCTTCCACATTCCAACTGGCGGCCAGGCCATCGATGCGCCGCTCCAGCGGCCCGCCGAGGTGCTCCAGCACGCTCAGGCGGCTGGCGCCGAAGCCGCGCTGGCGCAGCAGGGCGGCGAGGGCGGCGGGACTGCCGCCGTCGTTGCACAGGATCAGCAGGCGCTGGGCTTGATGTAGATGCGCAGTAATGCTGGCCAGCGGGCGCGCCACCACCGACAGCAGGGTGACCTCCTGCAGCGGCCAGCCCAGCCGCGCGGCGGCCAGGGAGTAGGAGGAGGGCGCCGGCAGCACCAGCATCTCGCGTTCACTCACCTGGCGCGCAAGGCTGGCGCCGACGCCATAGAGCATGGGGTCGCCGCTGGCCAGCACGCAGGTCGGCGTGCCGCGCCGCTGCAGCACCGGCTCCAGGGCGAAGGGGCTAGGCCAGGCCTGGCGCGGGGCGCGGATGCACGGCGGCAGCAGCTCCAGCTGGCGCGGCGCGCCGACGATGCACTCGGCCGCCAGCAGCGCGCGCCGCGCCGCCTTGCCCAGGCCGGCATAGCCGTCTTCGCCGATTCCCACCACCGTCAGCCACTGCGCCATCGGCGCCTCCTACCTGTTGTCGAGACGCATGTCGCTGCGCCGGGCAAAGCGGGCATAATAGCGCCTTCGTCGGTGCCCGGCCCCCCATGGGGCATATGCGGGCCTAAGAGGGAACACGGTACAAGCCGTGGCTGCCCCCGCAACTGTAAGCAGCGAGTCGCTCCACATCCGCGCCACTGAGTAATCGGGAAGGCCGTGGGGCGGCGAGGACCTGTCAGCCAGGAGACCTGCCGACGACGCAGTCGCGAGTGCCAACATCGGGCGGGGTGTACCGATGCCGAGGAAGCCCCCGGGCTTGCTCTGGTCCGGTCGCCGCGTCGTTTTTTGTCGGTGACCGTTTGAAACCCGCTGCCCCTGCCACCTCCGCTGCGCATCCCTCGGCTTGCCCGGGGCTGTGGCGCGTCGTACCCGCACGCGACGGCGGCATCTGCCGGGTCAAGCTGCCCGGTGGCCTGCTCAGCAGCGCCCAGGCCCGCGCCGTGGCCGAGGCCGCGCACCTGTGCGGCAACGGCGTGCTGGAGCTGACCAACCGCGGCAACCTGCAGATTCGCGGCGTGCGCGAGGCATGCCAGGACCAGCTGCTGCGGCGCCTGCTGGCCGCCGGCCTGGGCCCGCGCGACCCCGCCGCCGACGATGTGCGCAACCTGCTGCTCAGCCCAGCCGCCGGTCGCGACTCGGCCGCCCATCTCGATACCCGGCCGCTGGCCGAACGACTGCTGGCGCTGCTGCAGGACCGCCCCGAGTTCCACGGCCTGTCCGCCAAGTTCGCCCTGCAACTGGACGGCGGCGAGGCCCTGGCCATGCTCGACCACCCGCACGATATCTGGCTCAGCGCCTTGCCCGGTGGGCAGCGCCTGGCCTTCGGCCTGGCCGGCAGCCCGCGCGACGCCGCGCTGGGTGCGGTCGCGGTCGCCGACGCGGTACCACTGGTGGAGGCGCTGCTGCGCCTGTTCCTGCGACAGGCCGGCGAACATACGCGCATGCGCCAGCTGCTGGCCGAGCGGCCGCTGGCGGCATTTCTCGCCGATCTGCCCGTGGCGCTGGAGTCCGCTCCGGCGCGGCCGGCACGCCTGCGGCAGGAGGGCCCGCCGCTGGGCGTGCATGCCCAGGTCCAGGCAGGATTGGTGATGCTGCTGGCCGGCGCGCCGTTGGGGCGACTGCAGGCCGAGCAGCTGCAAGCCCTGGCCGAACTGGCCGAGGCCGAAGGCAGCGGCGAACTGCGCCTGACACCCTGGCAGGGCCTGCTGCTGCCGGATGTGCGGGCCGAGCGCCAGGCCCGGGTGGCCGAGGCCATGCAGGGCATCGGCCTGCTGCTCGATGCCCGCGCGCCGCTGGCCAGGATGCTCGCCTGCAGCGGCAGCGCCGGCTGCGCCAGGGCGGAGGCGGACACCAAGGCCGACGCCCGGCGCCTGGCCGAGCGCCTGGCGCCGGGCTGCGCCCAGGTGCATCTGAGCGGCTGCCCGCGCAGCTGCGCCGCCGCCCATGTCGCGCCCTACACCCTGCTGGCCCGGCCCGGCGGGCGCTACGACCTCTATCGACGCGAGCGGGGGCAGGCCGGGTTCGGCCGCCCGCTGGCGTCGTCCCTCGACATCGACCAAGCCGGCGACTGGCTCGCCGCAGGAACGCCCGAATGATCGATTACATCCGCGATGGTCAGGAGATCTATCGCCAGTCCTTCGCCACCATCCGCGCCGAGGCCGACCTCGGCGCGATTCCCGCCGACCTGGAGAAGCTCGCCGTGCGGCTGATCCACGCCTGCGGCATGGTCGACGTGGTGCAGGACCTGCGCTTCTCGCCCGGTGCCGGCGCCGCCGGCCGCGCGGCGTTGGCCAGCGGTGCGGCGATTCTGTGCGACGCGCGCATGGTCGCCGAGGGCATCACCCGCGCGCGCCTGCCGGCGAACAACCCGGTGATCTGCACCCTCAACGAGGCGGACGTGCCGCAGCGGGCCCGCGAGCTGGGCAACACCCGCTCGGCGGCGGCGCTGGAGCACTGGCGCGAGCACCTGGAGGGCAGCGTGGTGGTGATCGGCAACGCGCCCACCGCGCTGTTCTACCTGCTGGAGATGCTCGACGCCGGCGCGCCCAAGCCGGCGCTGATTCTCGGCATGCCGGTGGGCTTTATCGGCGCGGCGGAATCGAAAGACATGCTCGCCGCCGACAGTCGCGGCGTGCCCTATGTGATAGTGCGTGGCCGCCGCGGCGGCAGCGCCATGGCCGCCGCGGCGGTCAACGCCCTGGCCACGGAGGTGGAATGATGCGCAAGGGACGTCTGCTCGGCCTCGGCGTCGGCCCCGGCGATCCGGAGCTGATCACCCTCAAGGCTCTGCGCCTGCTGCAGTCGGCGCCGGTGGTGGGTTACTTCGTGGCCAAGGCCAAGGCCAGCAAAGGCCAGGGCGGCAACGCCTTCGGCATTATCGAGGCCCATCTCACGGACGAGCAGCGCCGGCTGCCGCTGGTCTACCCGGTGACCACCGAGAAGCTGGCGCCGCCGCTGTCCTACGAGGACGTGATCGCCGACTTCTACGACACCTGCGCCGTGCAGATCGCCGCCGAGCTGGACGCCGGCCGCGACGTGGCGGTGATCTGCGAGGGCGACCCGTTCTTCTACGGCTCCTACATGTACCTGCATGACCGCCTGGCCGAACGCTACGAAGCCGAGGTGGTGCCCGGCGTGTGCTCCATGCTCGGCTGCGCCTCGGTGCTCGGTACGCCGCTGGTGTACCGCAACCAATCCTTGAGCGTGCTCTCCGGCGTGCTGCCGGAAGAGGAGCTGGAACAGCGCCTGCGCCATGCCGAGGCGGCGGTGGTGATGAAGCTCGGGCGCAACTTCGACAAGGTGCGCCGGGTGCTGCAACGCCTCGGCCTGGCCGAGCGTGCCCACTATGTGGAGCGCGCGACCATGGACAACCAGCGCATCGTGCCACTGGCCGAGGTCGACCCGCTGGCCTCGCCCTATTTCTCCATGATCCTGGTGCCGGGGGAGCAGTGGCGTGGTTGATTCGATAAGCACAGTCGTTCCTCCCCAGAGCGACCGGTGGAGAGGGCTGCTCCGGACAGCTCGCAGTATCTTCGGCGCACGGCGTGCCATTGGCTCCCTCACCCCAGCCCTCTCCCGGGGGGAGAGGGGGATACACGAGTTGTTTGGTGGCCTGAGTGGTAGGTGGTCAGCATGAATCCAGCTCCCGCCATCGTTATTCTCGGCCTTTCGGCTCTAGAGACCGCGTGCCGTATACAGCAGCGCTATCCCGAAGCGCGCATTCATGGCTTGAGTGGGCGCGTCGATGCAGTCGACGAGAGCTACCGCGAGTTCGCCGAACACCTGCGCGACCTGTACCGCGCCGGCACGCCGATCGTCGCCCTGTGCGCCGCCGGCATCGTCATTCGCAGCCTGGCGCCGCTGCTGGCGGAGAAGGGCGCGGAGCCGCCGGTGCTGGCCCTGGCCGAGGACGGCAGCGCCGTGGTGCCGCTGCTCGGCGGCCTGGCCGGGGTCAACCGCCTAGCCCGCGAGCTGGGCGAATGGCTGGCGGTGGCGCCGGCCATCACCACCAGCGGCGAGCTGCGTTTTGGTACCTGCCTGCTCGACCCGCCGCAGGGCTATGCCCTGGCCGATCTGGAGCAGGGCAAGCGCCTGGTCAGCGACCTGCTCGGCGGCGCGCGCTTGCGCGTCGAGGGCGAGGCGCCCTGGCTGCAGCAGGCCAATCTGCCGCTGCATGCCGAGGGCGAGCGCTGCCTGCGCATCGACGTGGCGGCCGACCGAGGCGGCGACGCCCTGTTGATCCACCCGCGCCAGTTGCTGGCACGCTGCACCGAGCCCGACGCCGGGCAGGTGCGCGCCGTGCTGGCCGAGGCCGGCCTGGCCGAGGCGGCGCTGGCCGCGCTGCTGGTCGGGGGCGCTGGCCGCGCGCTGCCGTCTGCCGAGCGGGCGGCCGCCGAACTGGAGGTGCCGCTGCGCTTTATCGACGCGACGGCCGCGCTGCCGCCCGCCGTTTACGAGGCGCCGGGGCTGAGCCTGCATCTGGCCGATAGCCCGCAAACCGCCGCCGCGATCGGCCGCCCGCGCGGGCGCCTCAGCGTGGTCGGCATCGGCCCGGGCTGCGCCGAGCTGCTGGCCCCGGCCGTGCGCCGTGCGCTGGACGAGGCCGAGGACGTGCTCGGCTACGAGACCTACGTGCGCATGGCCGGCCCCTATCGCCAGGACCAGTGCCTGCACGCCAGCGACAACCGCGAGGAACTGCAGCGCGCCGCCCATGCCTTCGAGCTGGCCGCACAGGGCCGGCGGGTGGTGATGCTGTCGTCCGGCGACCCCGGCGTGTTCGCCATGGCCGCCGCGGTGATGGAGGCGCTGGAGGCTTCGAGCGACGCGCGCTGGCAGGGCGTCGAGCTGGAAGTGCTGCCCGGCATCTCCGCCGCCCTGGCCACCGCCGCCCGCGCCGGCGCGCCGCTGGGCCACGACTTCTGCCTGATCTCGCTGTCCGACAACCTCAAGCCCTGGGCGGTGATCGAGCGGCGCCTGCAGCACGCCGCCGCCGCGGACCTGGCCATGGCCTTCTACAACCCCATCTCCAGGGCCCGCCCCTGGCAGCTCGGTCGCGCCCTCGACCTGCTGCGCCAGCAGCGCGAACCGCAGACCCTGGTGGTGCTCGGCCGCGACATCGGCCGCCCGGCCGAGAGTCTGCGCGTGCTGACCCTGGGCGAGCTGACGCCGGAGCTGGTGGACATGCGCACCCTGGTGATAGTCGGCTCCAGCCAGACCCGGCGCTTCCCGCGCCAGGGCGGCGGCGACTGGGTGTATACGCCGAGGTGGTATCCGCAGGAGTAGGTTATCTCAACGGAAAGTGATGTTTTTCGTGATTTTCCGTTGAGTTCTATCGGGCCTAGCTTTAGGTTAAATGACAGTAAACGTTACTTTCCGTAGAGCCATCGTCATGGGTCCAGTTCGCGAGCACCTCCAGCCCATCCGTCGCCTGTATGCCGGCCTGGACGATCTGGCATCTCCCGAGCGCTATCTGTTCACCCCCTCGGACATTCGCACGCTGGTACCGGACATATCCGCCGAGGCCTACCGGGCCCTGCTCAGTCGGGCCGCCAGGGATGGCAGGCTGGAGCGGGTCTGCCGTGGTCTGTATTTCTACCGTCCGGCGAGGGCCAACACTGGGTCGCTGCTGTTTCATGCCGCCGCTCGCCTGCGAGCGCAGGAATTCAACTACATCAGCCTGGAGACGGTGCTCAGCGATGCCGGCGTCATTTCGCAGGTTCCGCTGAACTGGATCACCCTCATGTCGTCCGGGCGCAGCAGCCGCATCGCCTGCGGCCGTTGGGGCACCATCGAGTTCGTGCATACCCGGCAGAAACCGCAGGACCTGCTCGACCAACTCGACTATGACAGGCGTTGCCGGCTGTGGCGGGCCAGGCCGGCTCAGGCCATGCGCGACATGAGGGTGGCGAAGCGGAATCTTGACCTGATCGACTGGAGTGCCGCCAATGAACTTGTTTGATCGTCTGGTTGATCAGGCCCTCACCCAGAATGCCGAGCTGGCGAGCCTGCGCGTCGTAGTGGAAAAGGAGCTGCTGCACCACGACATCCTGTTGGCGCTGAGCGAGGCCGGTCT
Source organism: Pseudomonas sp. CAU 1711 (assembly GCF_039888625.1). Lineage (NCBI taxonomy): Bacteria > Pseudomonadati > Pseudomonadota > Gammaproteobacteria > Pseudomonadales > Pseudomonadaceae > Pseudomonas > Pseudomonas sp. CAU 1711. Next base: position 56,137 of record NZ_JBDQQT010000007.1, on the reverse strand, counting down.
GCTGGAGAGGCTGTGTTTCATTGGCGGCACCTGCCTACGGGCCTGTTACGGCTCCAATCGTCTGAGCGAGGACTTGGACTTCACCGGCGGCAGCGATTTTCGCCGCGAGGATCTGGCCCAGCTGAGTACCACGCTGATCGACAAGCTGCAGAGCAAGTACGGGCTGCTGGTGGAGGTCAGCGAACCGAGCAAGGAGACAGGCAATGTCGATACCTGGAAGCTGCGAATCCAGACTCGCCCCGAGGCCAAGCATCTTCCGGCCCAGCGCATCAATATCGATGTCTGCGCCATCCCCACGCACAGGAGCCGGCCCCAGACCCTGCGCAATCCCTATGGCGTCGACATGGGTACCCAGGGGCTGATCCTCAATGCCGAGACGCTGGAGGAGATCTACGTCGACAAGATCCTGGCTTTCGTCCTGCGCCGTGGGCGCATCAAGAACCGCGACCTCTGGGATCTTTTGTGGTTGAAGCAGCAAGGCGTGCAGCCGGAGCTGCAGCTGCTGCCGATCAAGCTCGACGACCATCGAGTGCCTGTGCAGGACTTTCTGGCCAGGGCCGGTGAGCGTATGGCTGCGCTGGCCTCGGACCCTCAGGTTAAGCAGGACTTCCGCAATGAGATGCAGCGCTTTCTGCCTCCGCGCATCGTGGCCGAGACGGTGCACAGCGACAGGTTCTGGGATTATCTGGCTGCCGAGATTCCTGCCCTGGTACGGCAGGCCGTGGAGCGACTCGGGGGCGCTGCGCCAGCGGCGGAAGGGTTCCTTATGTAGCCAGGGCCCTGAGCCTGGCCAAGGCACCGTGTTCCGTTATGTGGAAGCCGGTCCCTTTTGATTGGTCATGCTGCAAGGAGATTCACGATGGCCTTCGACCTCTGGCTGATCTACCTGGTCGCCACCCTCGGCCTGGCCCTGACGCCCGGCCCCAACAGCCTGCTGGCCCTGACTCACGGCGGCCTGTACGGCGCGCGCCGGGCCCTGGCCACCATCCTCGGCGGGGTGGTCGGCTTCGGCCTGCTGATCGCCCTGGCCATGTTCGGCCTCAGTGCGCTGCTCAAGGCCGTGCCGGCCGCGCTGTTGGCGCTCAAGTGGCTCGGCGGCGCCTACCTGATCTGGCTCGGCGTTCAGCTCTGGCGCACCCCGGCGCTGCTGCCGGGCATGGCCCTGGGCGCGCCACAGCCGGCGCTGCTCGGCCTGTTTCGCCAGGGCCTGCTGTCGGCGCTGTCCAACCCCAAGGTGATCTTGTTCTACGGCGCCTTCCTGCCGCAGTTTCTCGACCCGCAGCGCGGCCTGCTGGTGCAGTTCGCGGTGATGGCGGCGACCTTCGCCGTGGTGGGGTTCCTGGTCGAGCTGGCCCTGGCGCTGCTGGCCTTCCGCGTGCGGCCCTGGCTGCAGCGCGGCGGCCGCGCCTTCAACCGCTGCTGCGGGCTGCTGTTCGTGCTGCTCGGCCTGGCTCTGCCGTTGGCGCGCTGAGCGCTCAGGCCTTGAGCGCCTCGCCGATGGCGTAGAAGTGCCCGCCGGCCACGTGGTGCAGGCTGCGCCAGGCCGGGTCGGCGTCCTCGAAGTGCCAGCGGCCGTCGTGGAACACCCGCTCGTCCGCCCAGGCGCCGACCACCTCGCCGATGAACAGGTCGTAGGCGTTCTGGTTGTGCGGCTCTGCGATCAGCTCGCAGGCCAGCCAGGCCGAGCAGCCGGCGACGAAGGGCAGGTCGTGTCCGGGCATCTCGAACAGCTCGACGCCGGCCTTGGCCAGCTTGTCCGGATCGTCCTTGAGGCTGTGGTTGCCGACTGTGTTGGTCAGCTGCAGCTGCGCCGCGGTGGGCACCTGGATGACGAAGCGGCCGCTGCGTTCGAGCAGTTCGCGGGTACGGGTGGCCTTGTCCAGTACCACGGTGAGTTTGGGCGGGGAGAAGTCGAGCACGCAGGCCCAGGCGGCGGCCATGACGTTGTCGATGCCTGCGTGACGGGCGGAGACCAGGACAGTCGGGCCGTGGTTGAGGAGGCGGTAGGCCTTGGCTAGGTCGACGGGTTTTTGGTGGAGGTTCATTGCGTGGTTCCTGACTGCGAGGTTGGGGGCGATGCTCGCTTGTGGGGCTGGGGTTCGGCAACTGAGTTGGCTTCTGTTGGTGTTCGTTGGCCGGGTGTTGTGTTGGCTGGGGCAGTGGTTCCGCCCTGCTGGGCGGGTTCCTTTTGGCAGTCGCCCGGATGGCCGGCCCCGCCAAAAGGAACCCAAAGGGCTTGCCCCCTACATCCGGCCCCGCCTGCGGCGGGGTGACCAGCCTTCGGCTGTTACTTCGTTTCCCTCACTCCATCACTGCTCCAGGGGCACGCGCCGAAGGGCCATCCCTGCCTAGGCGGCCCCGGCCATCGTCGCTCTCGCGGCATCCATGCCGCTCAACCCCTTACACAATGATTCCGTTCGGCCTCCTGAAGGGGGCGGGGGAGTTGCCTGAAGGTTCGCGTCTGTATCTGTAGGGTGTACTCGCCCGAAGGGCAGTACACCGTTCCGGTGTGGTGGACTGCCTGCGGCGAGTCCACCCTACGAAAGCGAGTCCGCAAGAATGCGGAAAGAACTACCAAGCAACTCGGAGTCCGAACCCCGTCGGGAGGCCGAGTGGAGGTGTTGCGCAGTGGGACGAGCCGCATGGAGGCGGCGAGGGGACTGGGCGTCCCCGCTTAAAGGGGCATGGATGGCCCTTGTAAGTCGGCCCCCGGAGCGGCACCGGAGTGAGGGGGAGCGTTACGATTTAGATTCGACGCTTCGGTCGAAAACGTGTCGTCCCCGATTGTTTTGTAAATCTATGCTAGGCGATCTTCTAACCAAGTAAGTTCTCGCCTGTATAGCGCTATGTCAGCCGCATCTACAGGTTTTGCGTGGGCGTCAGGACGATCATTAACCAAGTCCATGGCCGTCTCAAATCGTCGTTTATCTCCTAAGGTTTTCTCAAAAGAGCTCCAGTATTTCGTTATGATTGCTCCAAGATCCTTCCAGAAAAGTTTGTTTAGGAGTGAGTCTCCCGAAAGTTGTGCTAGCTCATTTCTTTGTCGCTCGGGGAGGGCTTTTAGTACTTTGTCTACCCAGTTTTCACCTTTTTCGACGGTGAGCTTTAATGCGAAGTGAACGAACTCTCTAAGTTTTCTTTCAACAAGATTTCGTCTTCTGCTTAGGATGGAAAGCTCTTCTGCCCACTCTTCGGATGCTAGGTTCAGAGCTTTTAAGCTGTCTTCTATTTCTTCTGCTGTATCTGCTTGTGTTGGGATGTGGGGGGTTGTGATGATCTGCAATCCCTCCCGAATCATGGTGCTGGTGACTTTTACTGTTCCTGCTGATTGAGATGCTAGACCATATCTGGCTAGAAGTTTCCCTTCGGCTAGAGATATGTTTGGGACGCTGACTGCGTATTTTAGTAATTCGATTGGTTCGGGGTATTTTCTTCTTAAGTCTTCTAGCGCAACTCTGGCAGCATCTGCTCCCTCTGCTTGTACGAACTCATCAAGAAGCTTCTCTACTAACTCAGCTTCTAGTTCTCTAGGCCTTCCTTGGATGTCAATTGAGCGGTGAATATAAGAGCCTGCCATGCGAACCCAGTACGGGAGGTCCCCACAGGCTTGGGCGATTCTGTCTTGATCTGGGCTGTTTAATATTAACCCGCAGCGTTTGCATAGATCCTTTATCATCGCTTTGGAGGCATCTCTCGCAAAGGGGGGGAGATACCCTTCTGGAACAAAGTGCAGGACGGAGTTTTCAATACCATCAAAGCTCTCTGCACGGAAAGCTTGAGATGATACGCCGGAGACAAGTACTGATATCGGGAAGCCCATCCTTTGGGCCTCTTGATAAACTACTCGAAATTCACGCCAAAAGACGTTGAAGTCCTTTTTCCAGTGTTTTTGTGTGGGGGAAGCAGGTGTTACATAATCTACTTCGTCGAATATGATTGCTAGTGGTGTTGGTTTCTTTTGAGTCCATAAATCATCGAAAACGGGTACTAGATCTTGGTCGCTTCTTTTTAGTGCCTCTGATATATGTGCGTACCCTCTGTTGCCGGCTAACTTGCATAGTTTTGCAACGGCTTTTAGTGCATCTGATGCGCTCAGCTTGTTGAATCCCTCTACAGAACAGTCAATCATTGCTATCTGAGGGGAGCCGGCCTCTCGTGCTAAGTTAACCACTCTGTTGATAAGGGAGGTTTTGCCGAGCTTGCGAATTCCGAATAGAGAGAGAATTCTTCCTGTTTGGAGTTGCCTGAGTGTTTCTATTGCGTTGTTGCGTCGTCCAAAAAATTCTGAGTCTGCTAAGACTGGGCCTGTTAGAGAGAATGGGTCTTGAGTGAATAGATCTTGCGCAAGAGTTCGTCTCAAGGTCTCGGAAGTTGGAAGTGCTCCTGCTTTCGCTCTAAAAATTGGGACGACTTTGTATCCTTGTTCTCGTCCCCAAGCTCTTAGCTTGTTATCTCCATTCTTGTCGGCATGAACTATTATTATAAAGAACTGGTCGAGGCGTCCATTGCTTTTGTTTATTATATCTTGCGCTGCATGAAGGGTTCTGACTTGAATGTCTGTGACGCTTAATCCGAGGGCCAGAACTTCTCGGTCTAGTAGTAGTGCGTCTGCAACGTTTCGTGTTGGTTTGCAATGAAGGATGGTGTGGGGTTTGTTATGTATCTGGGATCGCTTGAAATATTCAATGGTGAATAACCCATTAAGGGCATTTGCAATTTCTGATGCCATTGAGTTTTGTAGAACCGAACTGCGAATTTCTTCCTTTACATTTAAAAGGCTAGTCACTCTAACAATCCTTCGCGTGCTAGTTATTTGTGAGTGTTTTGCTCTTGGTGGACAGATCTGGCAGGCCTTTTTCTGACCATTTGCAGAGGATTGCGGCATTATGCCTTCATCTGTTGGTCAGTTTTCAATAGATAGCTATCCATAATCCACCCATTCCTCTCCCGCGCCTGCGCGCGAGTCTTCGCAATCCGCCCCGCCACCTCATCCAGCAGACCAGAAATCAGAATCTCGTCCGCCGTCCCCACATACGCTCCCCAATAAATCTGCAGCCCCTGCCCGACGAAGCGCAGGTAGGTGTCCCTGGCATCGAGCATCACCGCCACGCTATCCACGCCCTGCGGCCAGCCTTCGGCCAGCAGGCGGCCGGTGGTGATTTCCACGGCGCGGCCGATCTGGTTCAGCGGTATGCGGTGGCGGGCGGTGAGGGCTTGCAGGCTGGTGATGCCGGGGATCACGTCGTAGCTGAGGTCGCTGCGCGTGGCTGCGATGGCCTCGATGATGCGTATGCTGCTGTCGTACAGCGAGGGATCACCCCAGACCATGAAGGCGGCCGTCTCGCCGTCGCTCATCTGCTCGTCGATCAGCTGCTCGAACACCGCCTGCTTGTCGCGATTCAGCTCGTCGACGCTGGCGCGGTAGTCGGCGGCGTCGCGTTCGCGTTCCGGTTGCTGGCCTTCGGCGAAGCGCGGGTTGTGGTCACCCAGGAAGCGTTCGCAGATTTCCCGGCGCAGGGCGTTGAGCTTGTGCTTGGCCGGGCCCTTGTCCATCAGGAAGATCACGTCGCTGCGGATCAGGGCCTTTATCGCCTGTTGGGTGATGTAGTCCGGGTCGCCGGCGCCGATGCCGACCAGCAGCAGTTCTTTCATGGTCTGTTCCAGATGGGCGCGCGGGTGCTTGGCGCCAGGTCGTCGATATGCAGGTAGTCGGCGCCCAGCTCAAGGGTCAGCTGGCGGGCGCGGCCGAGGCGGATGGGCGCGCGTTCGATATCCAGCAGCAGGCCGGGGCAGGGCAGTGTGGCCAGGGCCGGCCAGTCGCGCAGGCGGCCGTCGGTGAGCAGCAGCAGGCGCTGGCGCTCGCCCGGCTTGTGGCGCTGCCGGCGCAGCAGCCAGGGCCTGGCCAGTTGCAGGGCCTCGATAAGCGGGGTGCCGCCGCCGGCGCCGAGTTGCTGCAGCCAGGCGTGCAGCTCAGCCGATGCCTTCTGCCCCTGCCATAACCAGCGGGCTTCGGCGCCGCCGGCTTCGAGCACGGCCAGGCGCGCGCGCTGGCGGTAGGCGCTGGCGAACAGCTCGGCGAGCAGGCCCTTGGCCTGGGCCAGGGCGCCGTGGCGGCGGGTGCTGGCCGAGGCGTCGACTATGACCAGCCACAGTTCGCCGGGGCGCAGGCGGCGGGTCTGCCAGTGCAGGTCGGCGCGCTTGCGTGGGCGGCCGTCGGCCAGGGTCGCCGGCCAGTCGATGCGCACGGGCGTGCCGGAGCCGCGTGCGCCGCTGCGTCCGCCTTGGGCCTGGCCGGGGAGGGGTAGGGCATCCGCGCCTGGGGCCTGGCGCGGGCGGATGCTCAGGGCTTTTTTGGCCAGGCGGGCGGTTCGCGCCGCTCGCCGACTGCCACGGCCTGTGGCGGCAGCGCGCCCCACTGGCCTTCGCCGTTCTCCTGTCGCGCGGGCTGCTGGGTTTGGCTCGATGCCGGCGGCTGACTGGCGGTCGGCGGAGTGTGTGCGCGGCGGCGATGGGCGAGGACGAAAGGCTCCAGGGCGTCGATGTCCTGCGCCTCGATGTGATTGGCGCCACGCCAGGCGGCATGGGCGCGGGCGCCGCGCAGCCACACCAGGTCGGCGCGCAGGCCGTCCACGGCGGCGGCGAAGCAGCGTTGGGCGATGGCCTCCAGGCTGGAGTCGTCCAGCGGGACTTCGGCCAGGCGTTGGCGGGCCTCGATGCAGCGCTGGCGCAGGGCGTCCTGCTCGTTCTGCCACTGGGCGAGGAAGGCCTCGGGAGCGTCGTCGAAGGCCAGGCGCCGGCGCACGATTTCCGCGCGCAGCGCCGGTTGCGGCGCGCCGCCGAGCTGCACCTTGAGGCCGAAGCGGTCGAGCAGCTGCGGGCGCAGTTCGCCTTCCTCGGGGTTCATGGTGCCGATCAGCACGAAGCGCGCCGGATGGCTGTGCGACAGGCCATCGCGCTCGACGTGGTTGGTGCCGCTGGCGGCCACGTCGAGCAGCAGGTCGACCAGATGGTCGGGCAGCAGGTTGACCTCGTCGACATAGAGCACGCCGCCATGGGCATTGGCCAGCACGCCGGGGGAGAAGCGTACGCGGCCCTCGCCAAGCGCGGCGTCGAGGTCGAGGCTGCCGACGATGCGCTCCTCGCTGGCGCCCAGCGGCAGGGTGACGAAGCGCCCGCCGTCGAGCAGGTCGGCCACGCCGCGCGCCAGGGTGGACTTGGCCATGCCGCGCGGGCCTTCGATCAGCACGCCGCCGAGGGCTGGATCGATAGCCGCCAGGCAGAGGGCCAGCTTGAACTCGTCGGCGCCGACCACGGCGGCCAGGGGGAAGTGGGTCATGGCCCTGTCTCCTGAGCAATGAGTCTGGTGCAGGGGTGTAGGAGCGAGCTCTGCTCGCGAAATGCTCCCAGGCGCCAGTGGAATTCGCGAGCAGAGCTCGCTCCTACGGAGAGTGCTGCGGCGCTCATGATTCCTCCGCATCCAGCAGCAGGTTTTCCAGTTGCGCGCGGTACTCGCCGGGCTGCTGCCAGAGGCCGCGCTGCTGGGCTTCGAGCAGGCGTTCGAGCATGTCCTGCAGGGCGCCGGGGTTGTGCTGCTGGATAAAGTCGCGGGTGTCCTTGTCCAGCAGGTAGGCGTCGGCCAGCAGGGCGTACTGGTGATCGTCGACCAGCTCGCTGGTGGCGTCGAAGCCGAACAGGTAGTCGACCGTGGCGGCCAGCTCGAAGGCGCCCTTGTAGCCGTGGCGTTTCATCCCGGCGATCCACTTGGGGTTGACTGCGCGGGCGCGCACCACACGGCCCAGTTCTTCCTTGAGAGTGCGGATGCGCGGGTCGTCCGGCTGGCTGCTGTCGCCGAAGTAGCTAGCGGCCTTGGCCCCGCGCAGGGTCTCGACCGCCGCCAGCATGCCGCCCTGGAACTGGTAGTAGTCGTTGGAGTCGAGAATGTCGTGCTCGCGGTTGTCCTGGTTGTGCAGCACCGCCTGCAGCCGCTGCAGGCGTTCGGCGAACTGCGCGCGGGCCGGCAGGCCCTCGGCGCCCTGGCCGTAGGCGTAGCCGCCCCAGTTCAGGTAGACCTCGGCCAGGTCGGCGCGGGTCTGCCACAGGCGCTCGTCCACCGCGTTCTGGATGCCGGCGCCATAGGCCCCCGGCTTGGCGCCGAAGATGCGCCAGCCGGCCTGGCGGCGTGCCTCGACCGGGTCCAGGCCCTGGTCCTGATGGGCCAGGGTTTCCTGCCACACCCGTGCCGAAAGCGGGTTCATATGCTCCGGTTCGTCCAGCTCGGCCACCGCCTGCACGGCCTGATCGAATAGGCGGATCAGGTTGGCGAAGGCGTCGCGGAAGAAGCCGGACACGCGCAGGGTCACGTCCACCCGTGGGCGGCCGAGCTGTTCCAGCGGCAGTACCTCGATGCGCTCGACCCGCTGGCTGCCGGGCTGCCACACCGGGCGCACGCCGAGCAGGGCCAGGGCCTGGGCGATGTCGTCGCCGCCGGTGCGCATGGTCGCGGTGCCCCACACCGACAGACCCAGGCGCTGCAGATGCTCGCCCTCGTCCTGCAGATGGCGTTCGAGCAGGCGCTCGGCGCTCTGCACGCCGATGCGCCAGGCGGTGGGCGTGGGCAGATGGCGCACGTCCACCGAATAGAAGTTGCGCCCGGTAGGCAGCACGTCGAGGCGGCCGCGGCTCGGCGCGCCGCTGGGGCCCGGCGGCACGAAGCGGCCTTCGAGCGCGGCGAGCAGGCCGTTTATCTCGGCGGCGCCGCAGCCGTCCAGCAGCGGGGCGATATGGCCGCGCAGCTCGTCCAGCACCAGTTCGCTGGCCGGGCCTGGCGCAGAGGAGTCGGCCTGCTCGATCAGCTGCAGGGCCAGCAGCTCCAGGCGCTCGCGGGTGTCGCCACGGCTGCGCCAGGGCTCATCGCTCAGCGCCTGCAGGCAGTCCGGGCGCGGGCCCTGCCAGGGCTCGGCCGGTTCGCCGCCGAGCGGGTCGAAGTCCAGATTCAGGTCCTGGGCCAGAACGCGCAGCAGGCTGGCGTGGCGGCCATGACCGTCGCCACGCGGGATACGCACCAGCGACAACAGGGTGTCGCGGCGCAGGCGCCCGCTGGGCGATTCGCCGAAGCAGTGCAGGCCGTCGCGGATCTGCGATTCCTTGAGGTCGCACAGGTAAGCGTCCAGCTGCGGCAGCCAGCTGTCCGGATCGTCGCCCGCCTGCAAGCCCAGCTCGCGGTCGAGGCTGGCTTCGCGCACCTTGCGCTGGATCTCGCCGCGCAGCTCCAGGGCGCGGCGCGGGTCGAGCTGGCTGGCCTCATAGTACTCGTCGGCCAGGCGTTCCAGGTCGCGCAGCGGGCCGTAGCTCTCGGCGCGGGTCAGCGGCGGCATCAGGTGATCGAGGATCACCGCCTGGGTGCGGCGCTTGGCCTGGGCGCCCTCGCCGGGGTCGTTGACGATAAAGGGATAGAGGTTGGGCAAGGGGCCGAGGATCGCGCTCGGCCAGCAGGCCTCGGACAGGCCGACGCTCTTGCCCGGCAACCACTCCAGGTTGCCGTGCTTGCCGACGTGGATCAGCGCATCACAGGCGAAGACCGTGCGCAGCCAGCAGTAGAAGGCGAGATACGAATGCGGCGGCACCAGGTCCGGGTCGTGGTACACCGCCGCGGCGTCCACCTGATAGCCGCGCGCCGGCTGGATGCCGACGAAGCACAGGCCCAGGCGCAGGCCGGCGATCATCAGGCGGCCGGCGCGGTACATCGGGTCCTGCTCGGGCGGGCCCCAGCGCTCCAGCACGGCTTGCTGGTTGGCCGCAGGCAGGCTGGCGAACCAGCGCTGATAGTCGTCCAGCGCCAGGCTCTGGGGGCAGGGGCGCAAGTCGAGGTTGTCGAGGTCGTTGGTCACGCCGCCGAGCAGTTGGTGGATCAGCGCGGTGCCGTCGTGCGGCAGGCCGTCGACCGGATAACCCTGCTGCTGCAGGGCGCGCAGGATGTTCAGCGCGGCGGCCGGGGTGTCCAGGCCGACGCCGTTGCCGATGCGGCCGTCGCGGGTCGGGTAGTTGGCCAGGATCAGGGCGACGCGCTTGTCGGCGTTGGCCTTACCCGCGAGCCGGGTCCAGCGCAGGGCCAGTTCGGCGACGAAGTCCATGCCCGGCAGGTGCGGGCGGTAGCGCACCACGTCGCTCTGGCTGCGCTCGCTGCGCGCGGCCACGCCCTTGAAGCTGATCGGCCGGGTGATCAGGCGGCCGTCCAGCTCGGGCAGGGCGATATGCATGGCCAGGTCGCGCGGGCCCAGGCCCTGGGCGCTGGCCTGCCACTGCTCCTCGCTATCCAGGGCGCAGAGCGCCTGCAGCACCGGCACGTCGCGCCTGAACGGTCGCTCCTGGGGAGACTCCGGATTGGACTGGGCGAAGCCGGTGGTGTTGAGGATCACCGCCGCCTCGGTCTCGTCCAGCCAGGCCTCGACCCGGGTCAGGCACTCGGCTTCCTTGAGGCTGGCCACGGCGATGGGCAGCGGGTTGAGGCCCCGGGCCTGCAGGCGCTGGCAGAAGGTGTCGACGAAGGCGGTGTTACCGGCCTGCACCTGGGCGCGGTAGAACAAGAGCGCCGCTACCGGTTGGCCCGGCTGCCAGTCGGCGCGCCAGTGCTCGAGGCTTGCCTCGCTGTGGTGTGGATGATGGATCAGCGTGCGCGGCAGGGCGCGCGGCTCGCTCCAGGGGTAGTCGCCGCCCAGCCAGCGACTGGCGATGTAGTGCAGCAGGTGGCGGGCGTTGTCCGCGCCGCCCTGGCGCAGGTACTGCCACAGGCGCTGGCTGTCCTCGGCCGGCACGTTGCTCAGGCTGGTCAGCTCGGGGTCGGGGCTGTCGTCGCCGGGCACCAGGATGATCCTGGTGCCCTGGCGGCCCAGCTCGACCAGACGCTCGATGCCGTAGCGCCAGTAGCTGACGCCGCCGTGCACCGAGATCAGGATGACCCGGGCGTGGCGTAGCACTTGCTCGACATGGAAGTCCACCGAGGCGTGGTTGGGCAGCTGCGCCGGGCTGGCCAGGCGCAGGCTGGGAAAGTCCTCGGGCAGCTCGCGCGCCACCTCGGCCAGCAGCGACAGGTGCGAGTCGCCGGTGCAGAGGATCACCAGCTCTGCCGGGCTCTGGCCGAGGTCGGCGATGCTGTCGGCCGGCAGGGTGACGCCGGCCTGGGCGCGCAGCAGGTGCATGGGTCAGGGCTCCGTGTGGCTTGAGAGACCCTCACCCCGGCCCTCTCCCGGAGGGAGAGGGGGTTGGCCCGGCGCAAGGGTTTCAGCCAGGTGCAGCTTCTCCCCCCTCTCCCCTCGGGAGAGGGGCTGGGGGTGAGGGAGCCTCAGACGGCTTGACCCCATCACGCCAGCGCCGCCACGAGCTCCGCCTCGATGGCGGCGCGGTCGAGGCCTTGGCCGATCAGCACCAGGCGGCTCTGCCGCGCTTCGCCTTCACCCCAGGCGCGGTCGAAGTGGCGGTCGAAGCGCTGGCCGACGCCCTGCACCAGCAGGCGCATGGCCTTGCCGGGGATGGCGGCGAAGCCCTTGACGCGGAGGATGCCGTGTCTGGCCACGGCGTCCTTCAGGGCGCTGAGCAGACGTGCTTCCTCGGCCTCCGGCAGGACCAGGTCGAAGGAGTCGAATTCGTCGTGGTCGTGGTCTTCGTGTTCCTCGTCGTGGTGGGTGCGGCGGCCGTCGATATGCAGTTCGGTCGCGCAGTTCAGGCCGATCAGCACGCTGAGCGGCAGGTCGCCGCCCTGGGCCTCGATCAGCTTGACCGCAGGCGGCAGCTCCTCGGTCACTTCGGCGCGCACGGCGGCCAGGGCGTCGGCATCGAGCAGGTCGGTCTTGTTCAGCAGCACCAGGTCGGCGCTGGCCAACTGGTCGGCGAACAGCTCGTGCAGCGGCGATTCGTGATCCAGGTTCGGGTCCTGTTTGCGCTGGGCGTCCACCTGCTCGGGGAAGGCGGCGAAAGTGCCGGCGGCCACGGCCGGGCTGTCGACCACGGTGATCACCGCATCCACGGTGCAGGCGGTGCGGATTTCCGGCCAGTTGAAGGCCTGCACCAGCGGCTTGGGCAGCGCCAGGCCGGAGGTCTCGATGAGGATATGGTCGAGCTCGCCGCGACGCGCCACCAGCTCGCGCATCACCGGGAAGAACTCCTCCTGCACGGTGCAGCACAGGCAGCCGTTGGCCAGCTCGAAGATGCGGCCCTCGGCCTCTTCCTCAGTGCAGCCGATGGCGCACTGCTTGAGGATGGCGCCGTCGATGCCCAGCTCGCCGAACTCGTTGACGATCACCGCGATGCGGCGGCCGCCGGCATTGGCCAGCAGGTGGCGGAGCAAGGTGGTTTTACCGGCACCGAGAAAGCCGGTGACTATGGTGACGGGAAGTTTGGCGAGCGATTGCATGGCGGCCCCGGGAGCGTCGTGAAAAGGACGGACGGGCAGGGCGGGGCACACGCGCAGGAGCGAGGGCCGAACACCACCGGATCACCCCGCCCGGTTGTCGAAAGGTTTGCGAGGCAGGTCTCCTGGCTTACGGCGTGGAACCACAATGAACCTTTTACGATTTCGCCGCACAGGCTGGCGAAATCGTAAGAGGCTCGGGTTCCGATCCTTCGCCTTCCCGCCCATCGGGGCAGTGGCATTTCGAAGGATTTCATCCGTTCACAGTTGCGGGGGCAGCCAGGGCTTGCAGGACCCTGTTCCCTCTTAGCTCCGCCCACGCGGGACGGAGAACCTCGGAAAGGCTGCAAGGCTACGCAGTGCCCGGAGCATGGTCAACCGCCGCGGTTGACGCTGAACGCGGCTTCATGATGTTCTAGAAAGGCTGTTTCAGGTGCCCCGCGCCGCCGTGCGCGAGGTGAAACGGGAAGCCGGTGGGCCCTTTCTCCGCGAGTGGGGGCGAGTCCGGCGCTGCCCCCGCAACGGTAAGCGATCGAAGGGTCCACCCCGCCACTGTGCCGCGCGCATGGGAAGGCCGACCCGGTTCCTGCAAAGGCATCGCAAGCCCGGAGACCGGCCTGAATCCCCTGTTTGGCAACCCGCGGTGGGCGGGCGTACGCCGGCCCGTGGCCTCCGTGGCCGTTCTCGTGCTGCGTTCCTTCTACCGGTCCGACAACCCTTGGAAGGTGCTTCTCATGTCCAGCCGCACGCTGTCGTCCTCCGTCGCCGTCTCGCTCCCCCTGTCCAGGCGTCTGATCATCGCCGCCGGCAGCTGCCTGCTCGGCGCGCTGTTGATCTTCTTCGCCGGCTTCTCGCCCATCGAGGCGATGCACAACGCCGCCCACGACACCCGGCACAGCGCCGCCTTCCCCTGCCACTGAGAGCCCCCGTCGTGATCAAGCGCATCGCCCAGACCGCGGGCTTCGCCGGCCTGCTGGCCGCCATCCTCCTGACCCTGCTGCAGAGCCTGTGGGTTACCCCGTTGATCCTCGAGGCGGAGACCTACGAGAGCGCCGAGCCGGTGGCCGAGCATGGCCATGTGGCGTCCGTCACCGCCCATGCACATGAGCATGAGGAGGCCGCCGGCCATAGCCACGACGGCGAGGCCTGGGCACCGGAGGACGGCTGGCAGCGCAGCCTGGCCACCGGCCTGAGCAACCTGGTGGTGGCCGTCGGCTTCGCCCTGGTGCTGGCCGGCCTGTTCAGCCTGCGCGCGCCGCGCCGCATCTGGCAGGGCCTGCTCTGGGGCCTGGGCGGCTTCGTCGTGTTCAGCCTGGCGCCGTCCGCCGGCCTGCCGCCGGAGCTGCCGGGCACGGCCGCCGCCGACCTGCAGCTGCGCCAGTACTGGTGGCTCGGCACCGTCGTCGCCAGCGCCGCCGGCCTGGGACTGATCGCCTTCGGTCGTGGCTGGACGGTGCGTGGCGTCGGCCTGGCGTTGCTGGCCGTGCCGCATCTGATCGGCGCGCCGCAGCCGCAGGTGCACCAGAGCCTGGCCCCCGAAGCGCTGGGGCGCGAGTTTATCCTCGCCTCGCTGCTGACCAACGCGCTGTTCTGGTCCGCCCTCGGTCTGGCCGCCGCCTGGTTCTTCGCCCGTGGCGAACGGCCGGGCGCCTGAGCCGGTGCTGATCGCCGGTCTCGGCTGCCGGCGTGGCTGCACGGCGAGCGAGCTGCGCGAACTGCTGGAACAGACCCTGGAACGGCTCGCGCTGCCGCTGAGCGCGCTGCATGGCCTGGCCAGCAGTGCGCACAAGCACGAGGAGCCCGGATTGTTGCAACTGGCCGCCGAGCTGAATCTATCCCTGGAGTTCTACGCCGCCGAGCGACTGGCACTCTACGAATCGCGGCTGAGTGAAGGCTCGGAGTCGGTGCGCCAGCTAACCGGCGCCGCCAGTGTGGCCGAGGCCAGCGCCCTGGCCTGCGCCAGCGAGCGCGCCGGGCGTCCCGCCATTCTCGTCTGTGCGAAGCGGCGCAGCGCCGTTGCCACCCTGGCCATCGCCCGCGCCTGAAGAGGAAACTGCCATGACCGTCTATTTCATCGGCGCCGGCCCCGGCGACCCCGAGCTGATCACCGTCAAGGGCCAACGGCTGATCCGCAGCTGCCCACTGATCCTCTACGCCGGCTCGCTGGTGCCCGCGGCCGTGCTGCAGGGCCACAGCGCCGAGCGGGTGGTGAATACTGCCGAACTGCATCTGGGTGAGATCATCGCGCTGCTGGCCGAGGCCCATGCCAGGGGGCAGGACGTGGCTCGCGTGCATTCCGGCGACCCCTCGCTGTACGGCGCCATCGGCGAGCAGCTCCGCGAGCTGCGCGCGCTGGGCATTCCCTTCGAGATAGTTCCCGGGGTGACCGCCACGGCCGCCTGCGCGGCGCTGCTGGAGGCCGAGCTGACCCTGCCGGGCGTGGCGCAGACGCTGATCCTCACCCGCTACGGGCACAACTCGCCGATGCCGGCAGGGGAGGAACTGGGCGCCCTGGCCAGCCACCGCGCGACCCTGGCCATCCACCTCGGCGTGCAGCATTTGTCGCGCATCGTCGCCGAGCTGCTGCCGCACTATGGCGCCGACTGCCCGATCGCCGTGGTGCATCGGGCCAGCTGGCCGGATCAGGACTGGGTGCGCGGCACCCTGGCGGATATCGAGGCGCGGGTGGCCGGCAAGGATTTTCGCCGCACCGCGCTGATCCTGGTCGGCCGGGTGCTGGATGCGACGGAGTTCGCCGAGTCGGCGCTGTATGCCGAGGCGACCCGCCACCTGTTCAGGAAAGACGGCGCAGACAGTACAGGCTGAGGTCGGTGTTGCCCCGGTTGTCGGCGATGGCGATCTCGCCGCCCAGCGCCTGCAGTCGGCTGTTCAGCGTGCCGGCATAGAGCGCCCGACGAAAGCTCGGGTAGTCCAGTTGCGGCGCCAGCCACTGGTGCAGTTGCGGCAGGCGGAATTGCCAATGGTCGGTCGTGCAGGCGAAACCGGCCGCCCGCAGGCGGGCGAGGGTGCCGGCGTCGTTTTGCAGCAGGGCCTGGCAGTGCTGGAAGAAAGCTTCGAGCGGATCGTTCATGGCGGGCGATATTGCGCGCTGGCGAGGGTGCGGGCAACCTGTGCGGCCAGCAGGAGGATCGGCATGCGCGACTATCAGTGGCTCCACGAATACTGTCTCAACCGCTTCGGCTCGGCCGCCGCACTGGAGGCCATGCTGCCTCAGCCCAGGAGCGACGCCGAGCTGCGCGCGCTGGGCGACGACCGCTACCTGTCGCTGATGGCCCTGCGGGTGTTCCGCGCCGGTCTCAAGCACAGCCTGGTGGATGCCAAGTGGCCGGCCTTCGAGGAGGTGTTCTTCGGCTTCGACCCGGACAAGGTGGTGCTGATGGGCGGCGAGCACCTGGAGCGGCTGATGCAGGACCAGCGCCTGATCCGTCACCTGGGCAAGCTCAAGAGCGTGCCGCGCAACGCCCAGTTCGTGCTCGACGTGCGCAAGGACAAGGGCAGCTTCGCCGCGCTGATCGCCGACTGGCCGGTGACCGACATCGTCGGCCTGTGGAAGTACCTGGCCAAGCACGGCAGCCAGCTCGGCGGACAGTCGGCGCCACGCTTCCTGCGCATGGTCGGCAAGGACACCTTCATCCCCACCGACGACATGGTCGCCGCGCTCAAGGCCCAGAAGATAGTCGACAAGGCGCCGACCAGCCTCAAGGAACTGGCCGCCGTGCAGAAAGCCTTCAACCTGTGGCACGAGCAGAGCGGCCGGCCGCTGTGCCAGCTGTCGGTGATGCTGGCGCATACGGTCAATCACTGAAAAAGCTACTGCGCGGGCGTGATCCCGATGCGGGCGGTGCTCGGACAGTCGGTACGCCGACTGAACGCAAGTTAGTGCGGCTCGCCAGAGCGAGCGGAGCGAGTCATCTGAATGTACTAGCTGTACATTCCGGTTCCTGTGCTCCGGCCGCACCGAGCTGACACCCGCTCGCTACGCTTTGCGGTCCGAGGAGACAATGCCATGCAACAGGACATCATTCGCGTCGCCCAGGCCATCCAGCGCGCCGAGCGCATCCTGATCATCACCGGTGCCGGGCTCTCGGCCGATTCCGGGCTGCCGACCTATCGCGGCCTCGGCGGGCTGTACAACGGCCTCACCGCCGAGGGTCTGCCGATCGAGGCGGCGCTGTCCGGGCCCATGCTCCAGCGCGACCCGGCGCTGTGCTGGAAGTACCTGGCGCAGCTCGGCGAGGCCTGCCTGAGCGCTAAGCCCAACGCCGGGCATGCCGCCATCGCCGAACTGCAGCGGCGCAAGCCGGGCTGCTGGGTGCTGACCCAGAATATCGACGGCTACCACCGCGCCGCCGGCTCGCCGGTCGAACGGCTGATCGAGATCCACGGCGAGCTGGCACCGCTGTTCTGCCAGTCCTGCGGCGCCGAGGACCCGCAGCTGGCCGAGCACCTCGCCCGACCTTTGCCGCCGCGCTGTGCCCAGTGTGGGGGCGTGCTGCGCCCGCCGGTGGTGCTGTTCGAGGAGATGCTGCCGGAACGGGCCATAGGCACACTCTATGATCAGGTGCGCGAGGGCTTCGAACTGGTCATGGCGGTGGGCACCACGGCGAGCTTCCCCTATATCGTCGAGCCGCTGGCGCAGGCCAGGCGCGACGGGGGTTTCACCGTGGAGGTGAACCCGCAGCGCACCGATATCAGCCGCTGGGTGGATGCCCGTCTGTCGGGGAGGGCGTCAGACGTTATGCCGGAACTACTGAGTCACATTTCCGGGCATTGAATTTGCAAATCATGCCGACAGACGGCATAGTCGCCCACCATCCAAGAACCAGAAGACACGGTCGTGCCCATGCTCAAGCGCTTCGCACCCCTCGTGCCCATTGCACTCTCAGCCCTGCTGGCGGCCTGCGCCAGCCAGGCGCCGCAGTCCCAGATGGATCTGGCCCAACAGCAGTCGCAGGAGCCGGTCGAGTACATGACCGACGAGCAGCTGGCCGCTGATATCACGGACGACAAGCCCTACGAACTGCCCTCGCTGGCGGACAGCATCCTCAGCGAAGGACTGGCGCTGGTCGGCACCAAGTACCGTTTCGGCGGCACCTCGATCAAGACCGGCTTCGACTGCAGCGGCTTCATCGGCTACCTGTTCAGGGAAGAGGCCGGCATGCAGTTGCCGCGCTCGACCCGCGAGATGATCAATCTCGACGCGCCGCTGGTGGCCCGCGACGAGCTGGAGCCGGGCGACCTGATCTTCTTCAACAACCGTGGCCGCGGCCGCGTCAGCCACGCCGGCATCTACCTGGGCGACGACCAGTTCATCCACTCCAGCAGCAGCCGCAGCGGCGGCGTGCGCATCGACAGCCTCGACGACAGCTACTGGAGCCGCAGCTACATGGAGGCCAAGCGCGTGCTGGCCCTGGCCCCGGAGCAGGAAGCCGAGACCCAGCAGCGCTAGCGCATCCGGCCGCGGGCTTGCACCCGTGGCCGCGAGCCGGCAGAGTAGGGCGCATTCCGGCCAGGACGCCCGCCCCATGCATTTCACGGCTCGTCTCTCCCTGCTAGCCCTCGCCGCGCTGCTCACCGCCTGCGCCGGCAACCCTCCCGTCGAACATTCCCCCAGCCCCTTCGCCACGACCGACGCCAGCGCCAGCGATGTGCTGATCAGCGCCATCGGCCTGGTCGGCACGCCCTACCGCTACGGCGGCAATACACCGGACAGCGGCTTCGACTGCAGCGGCCTGATCGGCTACGTCTACCGCAACTCGGCCGGCATCGCCCTGCCACGCTCGACCCGCGAGATGATCCTGATACGTGCGCCCAGCGTGAACCGCGACCAGTTGCAGAGCGGCGACCTGGTGTTCTTCGCCACCGATGGCGGCGGCAAGGTCAGCCACGCCGGCATCTACGTCGGCGAGGGGCGTTTCGTCCACGCGCCGTCCAGTGGCGGCACGGTGCGCCTGGACCATCTGAGCCAGGCCTACTGGCAGAAGACCTTCCTCACCGGCAAGCGCGTGCTGGCCGGCCGGCACCTGGCGCAGCAACCATGACCAACCGCACCCTGAGCCTCGACGACGCCCTCTACCAGTACCTGCTCGACGTCTCCCTGCGCGAGTCGCCGCTGCAGAAGCGCTTGCGCGAAGAGACCGCGCAGCTGCCCATGGCGCGCTGGCAGATAGCGCCCGAGCAGGGTCAGTTCATGGCCCTGCTGGTGCAGATCAGCGGCGCGCGCAAGATTCTCGAGATCGGCACCTTCACCGGCTACAGCGCCCTGTGCATGGCCCAGGCGATGCCGGCCGACGGCCGCCTGATCTGCTGCGACCTGCCTGGCGAGTACAACGCCATCGCCGAGCGCTACTGGTACGAGGCCGGCGTCGGCGAGCGCATCGAACTGCGTCTGGCGCCGGCGCTGGAGAGCCTGAATGCCCTGGAACGCGCCGGCGAGGTCGAGAGCTTCGACCTGATCTTCATCGACGCCGACAAGGCCAACTACCCGGTGTACCTGGAGCATGCCCTGGCGCTGGTGCGCAGGGGCGGGCTGATCCTGTTCGACAACGTGCTGTGGAGCGGGCGGGTGCTGGAGCAGAGCCCGGACAGCCAGGACACCCGCGCCATCCAGTCGCTCAACCGGGCGCTCAAGCGCGACAGCCGCGTCGACCTCAGCCTGCTGCCGCTGGGCGACGGCCTGACCCTGTGCCGCAAGCGCTGAGCCGGCACGCAGGCGCGCCACTGAGGCGCCGTGGCGTTGACGCTCCCGGCCCCAGCCTCTACCCTGCGCGCCAGCAACAGGTGCCCCCGACGCATGGCGTGCGAGGGGTGAAACAGGGAAGCCGGTCCATTCGTTGACGAGCAATCCGGCGCTGCCCCCGCAACGGTAGGCGAGACAAGGGTCGCACTATGCCACTGTGCCTCTGCACGGGAAGGCGCGACCTGCGGGCCCCAGGCCCGGCTCGCGAGCCCGGAGACCGGCCTGTCGCGTTTTCCACGGCAGTGCGGCGGGCTCTGCGGTCGCGGGCCCGTGCCCGGCCGCCGCCTTTGTCCCTCCTGCCCCGATCGACTGCGCCCGCCTCGGGCGTGCACGGCGCCCGCGCGCCCAGGAGCCCCAGATGAGCGAATCGGCCGAACGCGACGCCCGCCACCGCGCCCGCATGCAGCGCAAGAAGGCGCTGATCGACCAGAAGATCGAGCAGGCCCAGGACGAGTACGGCCTGCTGCTGGTGCATTCCGGCAACGGCAAGGGCAAGAGCAGCTCGGCCTTCGGCATGGTCGCCCGCGCCCTGGGGCACGGCATCAGGGTCGGCGTGGTGCAGTTCATCAAGGGCGCCGCCAGCACCGGCGAAGAGGCCTTCTTTCGCCGCTTCCCCGATGAAGTGCAGTGGTTCGTCATGGGCGAAGGCTTCACCTGGGAGACCCAGGATCGCCAGCGCGACATCGCCATGGCCGCCGAGGCCTGGCAGGTGGCGCGCCGTCTGCTGGCCGACGACAGCATCGGCCTGGTGGTGCTCGACGAGCTGAATATCGCCCTCAAGCACGGCTACCTGCAGCTGGACCAAGTGCTCGCCGATATCGAGGCGCGCCCGCTGGCCCAGCATGTGGTGGTGACCGGCCGCGGCGCCCAGCCGGGCCTGGTCGAGGCGGCCGATACCGTCACCGAGATGGGCCTGGTCAAGCACGCCTTCAAGGCCGGGGTGAAGGCGCAGAAAGGGGTGGAGTTTTGAGTCACTACCCTCTCCCCCAGCCCCTCTCCCATAAATGGGCGAGGGGAGTCGCTCGTAATGGCCGCGGATTCACTTCTCCCTCTCCCGCGTGCGGGAGAGGGCCGGGGAGAGGGCAATGAGCGCTCGCAGCTGCCCGGCCCTGCTGATCGCCGCCCCCGCTTCCGGCCAGGGCAAGACCACGGTCACCACCGCCCTGGCGCGCCTGCACGCGCGCGCCGGGCGCAAGGTGCGGGTGTTCAAGTGCGGCCCCGACTTCCTCGACCCGATGATCCTCGCCCGCGCCAGCGGCGCGCCGGTGTACCAGCTCGACCTGTGGATGGTCGGCGAGGAAGAGTGCCGGCGCCTGCTCTGGCAGGCGGCGGGCGAGGCCGACCTGATCCTGATCGAGGGCGTCATGGGCCTGTTCGACGGTGCGCCCTCGGCCGCCGACCTGGCGCGGCGCTTCGGCGTGCCGGTGCTGGGGGTGATCGAGGCGGGCGCCATGGCCCAGACCTTCGGCGCCCTGGCCTATGGGCTGGCGCATTTCCAGGCCGACCTGCCGTTCGCCGGGGTGCTGGCCAACCGCACCGGCAGCGAGCGGCACAACGGCATCCTGCGCGACAGCCTGCCGGAGTCGATCCGCTGGTTCGGCGGCCTGCCGCGCTGCGCCGCGCTGGAGCTGCCGCGCCGCCACCTGGGGCTGATCCAGGCCGAGGAACTGGCCGACCTGGACGCCCGCCTGGACACCGCCGCCGATGCCCTGCTGGCCAGCGCCGGCATGCTGCTGCCCGAGCCGGTGAGCTTTGCCGCGCCCGCCGCGCAGGTCATCGAGCCGCTGCTGCGCGGCGTGCGCATCGGCGTGGCGCGCGACACCAGCTTCGCCTTCCTCTACCAGGCCAACCTCGACCTGCTGCGCGCGCTGGGCGCCGAGCTGGTGTTCTTCTCGCCACTGGCCGATGCGGCGTTGCCGGCGGTCGACAGCCTGTACCTGCCCGGCGGCTATCCCGAACTGCACCTGGCGGCCCTGGCCGGCAACCGCGCCATGCTGCAGGCCATCCGCGCCCACCATGGCGCCGGCAAGCCGCTGCTCGCCGAGTGCGGCGGCATGCTCTACCTGCTCGACGCGCTGACCGACAAGCAGGGCGAGGGCGCCGAGCTGCTCGGCCTGCTGCCGGGCAGCGCGCGCATGCAGCCGCGCCTGGCCGCCCTGGCCCTGCAGCAGGTGGAGCTGCCGGAAGGCATGCTGCGCGGGCATACTTACCACCATTCCGTGCTGGACTGCGCCGCGGCGCCGCTGGCCAGGGGCGTCTGCCCGAACGGCAAGGCGGTGGCCGAGGCGGTGTACCGCAGCGGCCGCCTGACCGCCTCCTATATCCACTTCTACCTGCCGTCCAACCCCAGGGCGACGGCCGAGCTGCTGCAGCCATGAGCGACCACGCCTTCAGCCCCGAGGAACGCGCCGCGGTCTACCGCGCCATCGCCGAGCGCCGCGACATGCGCCACTTCGCCGGCGGCGAGGTGGCGCCCGAGCTGCTCGCGCGCCTGCTGCGGGCGGCGCACCAGGCGCCCAGCGTCGGCCTGATGCAGCCCTGGCGCTTTATCCGCATCACCCGGCCCGAGCTGCGCGAGGCCATCCATGGCCTGGTCGAGGCCGAGCGGGTGCGCACCGCCGAGGCCCTGGGCGAGCGCAGCGACGAATTCATGCGGCTCAAGGTCGAGGGCATTCGCGACTGCGCCGAGCTGCTGGTGGCGGCGCTGATGGACGGGCGCGAGGCCCATGTGTTCGGCCGTCGCACAATGCCGCAGATGGACCTGGCCTCGCTCGCCTGCGCCATCCAGAACCTCTGGCTGGCGGCCCGCGCCGAGGGCCTGGGGCTGGGCTGGGTGTCGCTGTTCGATCCGCTGGCGCTGGCCGAGCTGCTCGGCATGCCGGCCGGCAGCCAGCCGGTGGCGGTGCTCTGCCTGGGGCCGGTGGGCGAGTTCTACCAGCGGCCGATGCTGGTGCAGGAGGGCTGGGCCAGCGAACGGGCGCTGGACCAGCTGGTGTTCGCCGACCGCTGGGGGCGGCGCCCATGAGCCTGGCGCTGTCCGCCCTGGCCGGCGTCGGCCTGGACGCCTGGCTGGGCGAGGCGCGGCGCTGGCACCCGCTGGTGGGCTTCGGCAACCTGGCGCGGCGCATCGAGGCGCGCCTCAACGCCGGCGGCCGTGGCTGGCGCAGCCATGGCGTCACCGGCTGGTGCCTGGCGGTGCTGCCGCCGGTGCTGCTGGTCTGGCTGCTGAGCCTGTCCAGCCTGGGCTGGCTGGTCGATATCCTCGTCCTGTACTTCGCCCTCGGCCTGAAGAGTCTCGCCCAGCATGCGCTGCCGGTGGCCCAGGCCCTGCGCCTGGGCGATCTGCCCGAGGCGCGCAGGCGGGTCGGCTATCTGGTCAGCCGCCGCACCAGCGAACTGGACGCCAGCGGCGTGGCCCGCGCCGGCACCGAGTCGGTGCTGGAGAACGGCGCCGACGCGGTGTTCGCCTCGCTGTTCTGGTTCGCCGTGCTGGGCGCGCCGGGCGTGCTGCTGCATCGCCTGAGCAACACCCTGGACGCCATGTGGGGCTACCGCAACGAGCGTTTCGAACGCTTCGGCTGGGCCGCCGCGCGCATCGACGACGCGCTCAATTACCTGCCCGCGCGCCTGGTGGCGCTGACCTATGCGCTGCTCGGCCGCAGTGGTCAGGCCCTGCGCTGCTGGCGCCGCCAGGCGCCGGCCTGGGACAGCCCCAACGCCGGCCCGGTGATGGCCGCCGGCGCCGGGGCGCTGGGCGTCAGCCTGGGCGGCGCGGCCGTCTATCACGGCGTCGAGGAGCAGCGCCCGCAGCTCGGCGCAGGCCCTGCGGCGCGGGCCCGCGATATCGAGCGGGCGCTCAATCTGGTCTACCTAGGTGTGGGCCTGTGGCTGAGCGCCCTGGTGCTGCTGGAGGCCTACCTTGCTTGAGCATGGCGGACGGCTGCGCGAGGCGGCGCGGCGCTACGGCATTGCCCTGGCCGACTGGCTCGACCTGTCCACCGGCATCGCGCCCTATGGCTGGCCGCTGCCGGCCATCGAGGCGAGCGCCTGGCGGCGCCTGCCGGAGCCGGACGACGGTCTGCTCGCCGCGGCATGCGCCTACTACGGCGCCGCGGCCGCGCTGCCGGTGGCCGGCTCGCAGGCGGCGATCCAGGCCCTGCCGCGTCTGCGCCGGCCCGCCGCGCGGGTCGGGGTGTTGGCCCCGGCCTATGCCGAGCATGCCCACGCCTGGCGCCGCGAGGGCCATCTACTGCAGGAACTGAGCGAGGCCGCGGTGGAGCGCGCCCTGGAGCGTCTCGACGTGCTGCTGCTGGTCAATCCCAACAACCCGACTGGGCGGCTGATCGAGCGCCAGCGCCTGCTGGGCTGGCACGCGCGCCTGGCCGAACGCGGCGGCTGGCTGTTGGTGGACGAGGCCTTCATGGACTGCAGCCCCGAGCACAGCCTGGCCGCCGACAGTCATCTGCCGGGGCTGATCGTGCTGCGCTCGTTCGGCAAGTTCTTCGGCCTGGCCGGCATTCGCCTGGGCTTCGTGCTGGCCGCGAGCGAGCTGCTGGAGCACCTCGACGACCAGCTCGGCCCCTGGGCAGTCGGCGGGCCGACGCGGGCGCTGGCCATGCCGCTGCTGGCCGACGCCGAGGGCCAGGCCCGCCAGCGCGAGCGCCTGCGCGGCGACGGCCTGCGCCTGGCCGTGCTGCTCAGCGCCCATGGCCTGGCCCCGGCCGGCGGCACGGCGCTGTTCCAGCTGGTCGGCCACCCGCAGGCGGTCGGCCTGCACGGCTACTTCGCCCGCCGCGGCATCCTGGTCCGGCTGTTCGCCGAAAGCCGCTGCCTGCGCTTCGGCCTGCCTGCCGACGAGGCCGGCTGGCAGCGTCTGGAGCAGGCGCTGCAGGAGATGCCGGCGTGACCACATTGATGATCCAGGGCACCACCTCGGATGCCGGCAAGAGCACGCTGGTGACCGCCCTGTGCCGCTGGCTCAAGCGCCAGGGCGTGAGCGTGGTGCCGTTCAAGCCGCAGAATATGGCGCTCAACAGCGCGGTGACCTTTGACGGCGGCGAGATCGGCCGCGCCCAGGCGGTGCAGGCCCAGGCCGCCGGCCTGGCGCCGCATACCGATATGAACCCGGTGCTGCTCAAGCCCAACTCCGACACCGGCGCCCAGGTGATCATCCACGGCCGCGCCATCGGCAATATGCACGCCGTGGCCTACCACGACTACAAGCGCGTGGCCCGCGAGGCGGTGCTGGAATCCCATGCCCGGCTGTGCCAGCAGTACCCGCTGGTGATGGTCGAGGGCGCCGGCTCGCCGGCCGAGATCAACCTCAGGGCGGGGGACATCGCCAACATGGGCTTCGCCGAGGCGGTGGACTGCCCGGTGATCCTCATCGCCGATATCGACAAGGGCGGCGTGTTCGCCCACCTGGTCGGCACCCTGGAGCTGCTATCGTCGAGCGAGCAGGCGCGGGTCAGGGGCTTCGTGATCAACCGCTTTCGCGGCGACATCGCCCTGCTGCAGCCGGGGCTGGACTGGCTGGAGCAAAGAACCGGCAAGCCGATACTCGGCGTGCTGCCCTATCTGATGGATTTCCATCTGGAGGCCGAGGACGCGGTGCAGGTACTGCAGCCGGACAAGGCCGGCGAGGTGCTGCGCGTGGCCGTGCCGGTGCTGCCGCGGATCAGCAACCACACCGACTTCGACCCGCTGCGCCTGCACCCGCAGGTGGACCTGCGGTTCGTCGGTCCCGGCCAGCCGATTCCGCCGGCCGACCTGATCATCCTGCCCGGCTCGAAGAGCGTGCGCGCCGACCTGGCGCGCCTGCGCGAGCACGGCTGGGACGCCGCCATCGCCCGCCACCTGCGCTACGGCGGCAAGGTCCTGGGCATCTGCGGCGGCCTGCAGATGCTCGGCACCCGCATCGACGACCCGCACGGCCTGGAAGGCCCGGCCGGCAGCAGCGCGGGTCTCGGCCTGCTCGACTACACGACGGTGCTGGAGCCGGAGAAGCAGCTGCGCAATGTGCGCGGGCGCCTGAGCCTGGGCGAGCTGGAAGTGAGCGGCTATGAGATCCATGCCGGGGTCAGCAGCGGCCCGGCGCTGAGCGCACCTGTCGTGCGCCTGGACGATGGCCGCAGTGACGGCGCCCTCAGCGCCGACGGCCAGGTCATGGCCACCTACCTGCACGGCCTGTTCGAGCAACCGGCCGCCTGCGCCGAGTTGCTGCGTTGGGCCGGCCTGCGCGAGGCGCGCCAGGTGGATTACCATGCGCGCCGCGAACGCGATATCGAGCGCCTGGCCGACCTGGTCGAGGCGCACCTGGATACTCGGCTGCTCCGCGAGTTATGTGGGTTGTGAGGGGGTGGCGACTCCCTCACCCCAACCCTCTCCCGGGGGGAGAGGGGGTGGTTCCGTGCGGGTGTTCGAACACCGATTTCAACGCAATCCCGATCAGCTCCCTCTCCCTCCGGGAGAGGGCTGGGGTGAGGGCCGGCTGGCAGAGGTGCCGACATGCTTGAACTGATCCTCGGCGGTGCCCGTTCCGGCAAGAGCCGCCTGGCCGAGAAGCTGGCCGCCGAAAGTGGCCTGCAGGTCAGCTATATCGCCACCGCCCAGGCCTGGGACGGCGAGATGGCCAGGCGCATCGCCCACCACCGGTCTTCGCGCCCGGCCCATTGGGCCCTGGTGGAAGAACCGCTCGAACTGGCCCGCGCCCTGCGCGACAATGCTGCCCCCGGGCGCTGCCTGCTGGTCGACTGCCTGACCCTGTGGCTGACCAACCTGCTGATGCTCGAAGACGACAGCCGCCTGGCCATGCAGCGCGACGCCTTCCTCGAATGCCTGGGCGAGCTGCCGGGACGCATCATCCTGGTCAGCAACGAGACCGGCCTGGGCGTGGTGCCGCTGGGCGAACTGACCCGCCGCTACGTCGACGAGGCCGGCTGGCTACACCAGGCCGTGGCCGAACGGGCCGAGCGCGTGCAGTTCTGCGTCGCCGGCCTGCCCATGCTGCTCAAAGGAGCGCCGCTATGACCGCTTCACCCTGGTGGCAGCAAGCCTGTCGCCAGCCCGACACCGGCGCCGAGGCCGCCGCCCTGGCGCGCCAGGCGCAGCTGACCAAGCCGGCCGGCGCCCTCGGCGTGCTGGAGGCCCTGGCCGTGCGCCTGGCCGCCCTGCAGGGCCGCGAGAAGCCGGCCATCGGCAGCCCGCAGATCGCCCTGTTCGCCGGCGACCACGGCGTGGTGGCCGAAGGCGTGTCGGCCTACCCGCAGGCGGTCACCGCGCAGATGCTCGGCAACTTCGTCGCCGGCGGCGCGGCGATCAGCGTGCTGGCCCGCGAGCAGGGCGTGCCGCTGCGCCTGGTCGACCTCGGCACCATCGATCCCGACCTGGAGCTGCCCGGCGTGCGTCATATGCGCCTGGGCGCCGGCACCGCCAACTTCGCCGCCGGGCCGGCGATGACCGCCGAGCAGTGCGCCGCCGCCCTGCAGGCCGGGCGCGAGACGCTGCAGCAGGCGCTGAGCGAAGGCTGCGATCTATTCCTGGCCGGCGAGATGGGCATCGGCAATACCAGCGCCGCCACGGCCCTGGCCTGCGCCCTGAGCGATCTGCCCCCGGCCCAGCTGACCGGCCCCGGCACCGGCCTGGATGGCGCCGGCGTCGGCCGCAAGCAGGCGGTGATCGAACGCGCCCTGAGCCTGCACGGCGCGGCGCTCGCCGAGCCGCTGGAGGCCCTGCGCCGGGTCGGCGGCTTCGAGCTGGCGGCCCTGGCCGGCGCCTACCTGGCCTGCGCCCAGGCCGGCATCCCGGCGGTGGTCGACGGCTTTATCTGCAGCGCGGCGGCCCTCTGCGCCGTGCGCCTGAACCCCGGCGTGCGGCCCTGGCTGCTGTTCGCCCATGCCGGCGCCGAGCCGGGCCATGCCGCGCTGCTGGCCGAACTCGGCGGCGAACCGCTGCTCGACCTCGGCCTGCGCCTGGGCGAGGGCAGCGGTGCGGCCCTGGCGCTGCCCCTGATCAAACTGGCCTGCGCGCTGCACGGCGGCATGGCGACCTTTTCCGAAGCACTCGTTGAGGACAGACAATGACCCTTTCCCTGGATATGTTGCGCCACGGCGTGACCGACGCCGGCCCCGGCTTTCGCGGCAGCAGCGACGACGCGCTGACCGAGCAGGGCCGCCAGCAGATGCAACTGGCCCTGGCCGGCAAGAGCGGCTGGGACCTGGTGATCAGCTCGCCGCTGCAGCGCTGCGAGTCGTTCGCCCGCGAATATGCGCAAGGCCTGGGCCTGCCGCTGCGCATCGAGGCCGACCTGCGCGAGCTGCACTTCGGCGAGTGGGAAGGGCGCAACTCGGCGGAGATCCTGCTGGAGGACCCGCAGGCCCTCGGCGAGTTCTGGAACGACCCCTACCGTTTCACCCCGCCGGGCGCCGAGCCGGTCAAGGACTTCGCCGCGCGCGTGCTGGGCGCTGTCGAGCGCCTGCAGGCCGAGCTGGATGGCAAGCGCGTGCTGCTGATCACCCACGGCGGGGTGATGCGCCTGCTGCTGGCGCGCGCGCGCAATCTGCCGGAAAACCAGTTGCTGCAGGTGGAAGTGGGCTACGGCGCGCTGCACGGCCTGCAGGTCGAGGCCGGCCTGGCGCTGACCGAAGCCTGATGCTGCCGCAGCCCGCGCTGATCGCCCTGCAATTCCTCACCCGCCTGCCGGTGCGCCTGCCCGGCATGCCGGAGCCCGAGCAGGTCGGTCGCTCGCTGCTCTGGTACCCGGCGGTGGGGCTGCTGCTCGGCGGCCTGCTGCTGGCGCTGCATGGGCTGCTCGGCGCCACCCCGGCGCTGCTGCAGGCGGCGCTTCTGCTCGCTGTCTGGGTCGGGCTGAGCGGCGGCCTGCATCTGGACGGCCTGGCCGACACGGCCGACGCCTGGGTCGGCGGCCACGGTGATCGTGAGCGCACGCTCGACATCATGAAGGACCCGCGCAGCGGGCCCATCGCCGTGGTCGTGCTGGTGCTGCTGCTATTGCTCAAGTTCGCCGCCCTGGCGCTGCTGCTGGAGCAGGGGGCCTGGGCCTGCCTGCTGCTGGCGCCCTGGCTGGGTCGCGCGCTGTTGCCGCTGCTGCTGCTGACCACGCCCTACGTGCGTGCCGGCGGCCTCGGTGCGGCGCTCGCCGGGCATCTGCCGCGCGAGCGCCTGCCGCAGCTGTTGGCACTGCACGGCCTGGCCATGCTGCTGCTGGGCTGGAGCGGCCTGCTGGCGCTGGCCGCCGCCGCGCTGGCGTTCTGGCTGCTGCGCCGCGCCTGCGTCGCGCGCCTGGGCGGCACCACCGGCGACACCGCCGGGGCCCTGGTCGAGCTGGGCGAATGCGCGGTACTGCTGGCCCTGGCCCTGTTCGGCTAGGTGGCCTTGGACGCTTGCCGGGCGGGTGTATACTGCGCCGCTGCCGCCGCACGGCGGCCGACAGTTTCCGCGGGATCACGAGTCCGGCGGCTCATTCCGACAGACAGGTGAACCCATGCCTCGCACTGGTCTTTCCCCCAGGAGCGCTCGCTGATGTCCGAGCATCTCCACACCGGCCCGCTCGAGCGTGGCCTGAAGAACCGCCATATCCAGCTGATCGCCCTCGGCGGCGCCATCGGCACCGGCCTGTTCCTCGGCTCCGCCGGGGTGATGCAGAGCGCCGGCCCGTCGATGATCCTCGGCTATGCCATCGGCGGCTTCATCGCCTTCCTGATCATGCGCCAGCTCGGCGAGATGATCGTCGAGGAGCCGGTCGCCGGCTCCTTCAGCCACTTCGCCCACAGCTACTGGGGCCCGTTCGCCGGCTTCCTCTCCGGCTGGAACTACTGGGTGCTCTACGTGCTGGTCGGCATGGCCGAGCTCACCGCGGTCGGCAAGTACGTGCAGTACTGGTGGCCGGAGATACCCACCTGGGCCACGGCGGCGGCCTTCTTCGTGCTGATCAATCTGATCAACCTGGTCAACGTCAGGGCCTTCGGCGAGACCGAGTTCTGGTTCGCCATCATCAAGGTGGTGGCCATCATCGGCATGATCCTCATCGGCGGCTGGCTGCTGTTCAGCGGCACTGGCGGCGAGCAGGCCAGCATCAGCAACCTGTGGAGCCATGGCGGCTTCTTCCCCAACGGCGTGTCCGGGCTGGTGATGATGATGGCGATCATCATGTTCAGCTTCGGCGGCCTGGAGCTGGTCGGCATCACCGCCGCCGAGGCCGACCAGCCGCGCAAGGTGATCCCCAAGGCGATCAACCAGGTGGTCTGGCGCATCCTGATCTTCTACATCGGCGCGCTGACCATCCTGCTGGCGCTGCACCCCTGGGACGAGATGGTCAAGACCCTGACCAGCGGTGGCGACGCCTACGCCAGCAGCCCCTTCGTGCAGATTTTCTCGCTGATCGGCGAGGACACCGCCGCCCACGTGCTCAACTTCGTGGTGCTGACCGCCGCGCTGTCGGTCTACAACAGCGGTGTGTACTGCAACAGCCGCATGCTCTACGGTCTGGCCGAGCAGGGCGATGCGCCCAAGGCGCTGCTGAAGGTCAACTCGCGCGGCGTGCCGGTTCTGGCCATCGCCCTGTCGGCGGCGGTGACCCTGCTCTGCGTGCTGGTCAACTACCTGGCCCCGCAGAGCGCGCTGGAGCTGCTGATGTCGCTGGTGGTGGCCTCCCTGGTGATCAACTGGGCGATGATCAGCTTCTCCCACCTGAAGTTCCGCAAGGCCATGCTGGCCAAGGGCGTGGAGCCGGGCTTCAAGGCCTTCTGGTACCCCTTCGGCAACTACCTGTGCCTGGCCTTCGTGCTGTTCATCCTCGGCGTGATGCTGATGATCCCGGGCATCCAGGTATCGGTGTACGCCATGCCGGTGTGGATCCTGTTCATCTGGATCTGCTACCGCATCAAGCAGGCCGGCGCCGCGGCGCAGGCCAGCAATGCCTGATCGGTAAGCCCAGAGCCCGGCCAATGCTGTAATGCTGTTCACTTAAGAAAACGCCGTGATTTCTTCACAGAGTCGCGGCGTTTTTCTGGCTTGTGTCTGCCTGAGGGCACACTGCGCAATGCCCTCGCTTGGATGTTCTCCCGGTAAAAGGTGTCCTAAGTGCTCCCCTCTCCCGCCGGGAGAGGGGCTGGGGGTGAGGGTGTTTCGGCGAGTCCCTCACCCCGGCCCTCACCCCGGCCCTCTCCCAGGGGGAGAGGGAGAACAGCAGCCGCAGACCTGAACCAAGAAAAATCCGGCCGTGGCCGTGATGCCGCTAAGTGAACAGCATTACGGCCAATGCCGGGCTTTTCGTTTGTGCAGCGTGGTAGCCCGGATGCAATCCGGGAAACAGGCAGCACCGACCCCGGATTGCATCCGGGCCACAACGGCCGGGGCGCCCCTCTCCCGTCGGATGCGCGGCAGCGTCAGGGGCGCACGCCAGTTGGTCGGCTCAGCTCGTCGGCCCAGGCCAGCAGCGACAGCGGCTGGCCCTCGTTCCAGATGCGCCGCCAGAGCACCAGCAGATGTTCGGGATGACCACGGCTGAAGGGCAGGCGATCGACTTCGGCCAGCGGCTGCCAGCGGCCGTCGCGGCGCTCTGCGAAGACGAAGCGGAAGGGGTGGAAGCCGGTCATGCCCAGACGCAGGTCGGTGACTATCAACTGCTCGTCGACCCGGTCGTAGCGCAGCACCCCGTGGGTGAACCAGTCCAATCGCTGATGTTGCGGCGAGTGGCGCAGCAGCGCGGCCAGTTCGCCGCCACGCGGAATACGCTCGAGGCGCGGAGGGGCCCGGTCCAGCCAGCCGACCAGCGCCTCGTGGTAATCGTCGCCATCTATCACTATCACCCGCCACAGCAGGCTGTTGAACGGCGTCGGCGTGCTGAACAGCTGTTCGGCCTGGATGCCCTGGCGCGCCAGCTCGGCTTCGACGTGCCGCTCGGCCATTTGCTTGCCGGCCAGGGTGCTGGCCAGGTACAGGCTGGACAGGCCGAGCGCCCCATAGGCCAGCCACTGCCAGCGCCCGCGCAGGCCGCGCCACAGGCCGGCGGCCACGGCCACCAGCAGCGGCAGGGTGTACAGCGGATCGATGATGAAGATCGAGGACCAGGCGATGGGGGGCGGCGTCAGCGGCCAGAACAGCTGGGTGCCGTAGCCGGTGAAGGCATCCAGCAACGGATGGGTGATCAGCACCAGCCATATGGCGAGGAACAGCCGTGTGCTCGAATAGGCCGGGTTGGGCCGCCAGCGTCGCACCGCTGCGGTGATCGGCACGGCCAGGACGCTGAGCAGCAGCAGCGAATGGCTGAAGCCGCGGTGCTCGGTCATGTTGGCCACGGCGTCGCCATAGTCGATGACCACATCGAGGTCGGGCAGGGTGGCGAGCATGGCGCCGTAGAGCAGGGCGCGGCGGCCCTGCCAGCGGCCGAGCAGGGCGCCCTGCAGGGTGGCGCCGAGCACGGCCTGGGTGATCGAGTCCATCGGTCTTCTCGTCGACAGTGCAGGCCGTTAAGGTAGCGCCGCCCGGGCGCCGGGGCAGCCGCGAAATTCCGACCAAAGATTTCAGCGCCGCGCGGCGGTAAAGTGGTGGGTAGGGAACAGAGGAGCCGACACATGCATCCCCTTGTACTGCGAGTCACCGAGCGCCTGGTCGAGCGCAGCCGCGCCACCCGCGCGCACTACCTGGCGCTGATCGAGGCGGCCGCGCAGCAGGGCCCGCAGCGCGGCAAGCTGCAGTGCGCCAACTTCGCCCACGGCGTGGCCGGCTGCAGCGGCCACGACAAGCAGACCCTGCGCCTGCCCGACGCGGCCAACGTGGCCATCGTCAGCGCCTACAACGACATGCTCTCGGCGCACCAGCCCTTCGAGCACTATCCGCCACTGATCAAGCAGGCGCTGCATGAGGTCGGCTCGGTCGGCCAGGTGGCCGGCGGGGTGCCGGCCATGTGCGACGGCGTGACCCAGGGCGAGCCGGGCATGGAGATCGGCCTGGCCAGCCGCGAAGTGATCGCCATGAGCACCGCCGTGGCGCTGTCGCACAACATGTTCGACGCCGCCCTGTGCCTGGGCGTGTGCGACAAGATCGTGCCCGGCCTGCTGGTCGGCGCGCTGCGCTTCGGCCACCTGCCGACCCTGTTCGTGCCGGCCGGGCCGATGCCCTCGGGCCTGTCCAACAAGGACAAGGCGGCGGTGCGCGAGCGCTTCGCCGAGGGCAAGGCCAGCCGCGAGGAGCTGCTCGAATCGGAGATGGCCGCCTACCACAGCCCCGGCACCTGCACCTTCTACGGCACCGCCAACACCAACCAGATGCTGATGGAAGTGATGGGCCTGCACCTGCCCGGCGCCTCCTTCGTCAATCCCGATACGCCGCTGCGCGAGGCGCTGACCCGCGCCGCCGCGCAGCGCGTGGTGCGGCTGACCCGCCAGGGCGGCGAGTACCTGCCGCTGGGCCATATCGTCGACGAGCGCTGCCTGGTCAACGCCGTGGTGGCGCTGCACGCCACCGGTGGCTCGACCAACCATACCCTGCACCTGCCGGCCATCGCCCGCGCCGCCGGCATCCAGCTGACCTGGCAGGACATGGCCGAGCTGTCCGAGGTGGTGCCGACCCTGGCCCACGTCTATCCCAACGGCAAGGCCGACATCAATCACTTCCACGCCGCCGGCGGCACCGCGCTGCTGATCCGCGAACTGCTCGACGCCGGGCTGCTGCACGAGCAGGTGCAGACCGTGGCCGGCCCCGGCCTGCGTCGCTACACCGAGGAGCCCTTCCTCGACGGCGAGCGCCTGGTGTGGCGCGCGGGGGCCGGCGCCAGCCTCGACGAGAGCATCCTGCGCCCGGCGGCGCGGCCCTTCTCGCCCGAGGGCGGCCTGCGCCTGATGCAGGGCAATCTCGGCCGGGCGGTGATGAAGCTTTCCGCCGTGGCGCCCGAGCACCAGGTGGTGGAGGCGCCGGCGCGGGTGTTCCACGACCAGGCCGAGCTGGCCGCCGCCTTCCAGGCCGGCGAGCTGGAGCGCGATTTCGTCGCCGTGGTGCGCTTCCAGGGCCCGCGCTGCAACGGCATGCCCGAGTTGCACAAGCTCACGCCCTTCCTCGGTGTGCTGCAGGATCGCGGCTTCAAGGTGGCGCTGGTCACCGACGGGCGCATGTCCGGTGCCTCGGGCAAGATTCCGGCGGCCATCCATGTGTGCCCCGAGGCTTTCGATGGCGGGCCGCTGGCCAGGGTGCGCGACGGCGACCCGATCCGCGTCGACGGTCGCAGCGGCGAGCTGCGCGTGCTGGTCGACGCCGCCGAACTGGCCGCCCGCACGCCGCTGGCGGCGCCGCCGCCCGCCGCCGGCTGCGGGCGCGAGCTGTTCGCCTTCATGCGCGCCAGCTTCAGCACGGCGGAGCAGGGCGCCAGCGCCTTTACCGCCAGCCTGGAGGCGCTGCGATGAAGCTGGGCGAGCTGAATTTGCCGGGCGGGGTGATCGCGCATCAGCACGCCGATGCGGCGGCCCAGGCCGAGGCACTGGCGCTGCAGGTGGCGCATGCCCTGAGCTCGGCGATTGCCGAGCGCGGCCGCGCCCTGCTGCTGGTCTCCGGTGGGCGCAGCCCGGTGGCGCTGTTCGAGCGCCTGGCGCGCGAGGCCTTGCCCTGGCAGCGGGTGCTGGTGGGGCTGGTCGACGAGCGCCGGGTGGCGCCGTCGCATGCCGACAGCAACGAGGCCCTGGTGCGCCGTCATCTGCTGCGCGGCGCGGCCTCCGCGGCCTGCTGCGTCGGCCTGTATCGCACGGCGGCGAGCCATGCCCAGGCCGCCGAGCTGGCCGAGGCTGCATACGCCGGCCTGCCGCCGGCCGACGTGCTGCTGCTGGGCATGGGCGAGGACGGCCATAGCGCCTCGCTGTTTCCGGGCAGCCCCGCTCTGGACCAGGCGCTGAGCGCCGACTGCCCGCGCCGCGTGCTGCCGATGCGCGCGCCGAGCGCGCCGGTCGAGCGCCTGAGCCTGACCCTGCCGGTGCTGGCCGCTGCGCGCTCGTCGCTGCTGGCCATCCAGGGCTCGCTCAAGCTGGCGGTGCTGGCCCGCGCCCTGCAGCCCGGCGCGGCCGAGGAACTGCCGGTTCGCGCACTGCTCAGGGCGCCGCTGCAGATTCACTGGTGCCCGTAGCGCATTTCTTTCCAGGCGATGGAGGTCGGCGCCCGCTTAGTGGCGCCAGAAGGCCGGGAACAGCAGCACCAGCACGGTGAGGATCTCCAGGCGGCCGAGCAGCATGCCGATGGTCAGTATCCACTTGGCCAGCTCCGGCAGGTTGGCATAGTTGCCGGCCGGGCCTATCACCTCGCCCATGCCCGGGCCGACGCCCGAGACCATGGCCGCCGCGCCGCTCAGCGCGGTGATCCAGTCCACTCCGCACATGGCCACCGCCAGCGCCAGGCCGGCGATGGTGATGGTGTAGAAGAAGGCGAAGGCGAGAATCGAGCGGACGATGTCCTCGTCCAGGCGATGGCGGTTGTACTGCTGCTTGATCACCGCGCGCGGGTGGATCAGCTGCTTGAGGTTGGCCTTGAGCAGGATGTAGGCGACCTGGAAGCGGAAGATCTTCAGGCCGCCGGCGGTGGAGCCGGAGCAGCCGCCGACGAAGCCCAGGTAGAAGAACAGCATGCTGGCGAAGGGCCCCCACAGATGGTAGTCGCCGACGGCGAAGCCGGTGGTGGTCATCACCGAGGTGACATTGACCGCCACGTGGCGCAGGGCGTCCAGCCAGTGCAGGTCGGTGGTGGCCCATTTCCAGCAGGTCAGCATCAGCCAGCTGCCCAGCAGCAGGACGAGGAAACCGCGCACCTGCTCGTCGCGCAGCAGCGCGCGAAAGTTGCCGCGCAGGGCGGCGATATAGAGCACGAAGGGCAGGCTGCCGAGGATCATCACCAGCACCGCCACCCAGTGCACGGCCGGTTGCTGCCACTTGCCCAGGGAGGCGTCGGAGGTGGAGAAGCCGCCGGTGGCGATGGCCGACATGGCGTGGTTGATCGCGTCGAACAGGCCCATGCCGGCCAGCCAGAAGGCCAGCACCGCCACCGCACTGAGGCCGACATAGGCCACCACCATGTACTTGGCGACCATGTGCGAGCGCGGCATGACCTTGTCCGAGCGGTCCGAGGACTCGGTCTGGAACAGGCGCATGCCGCCGATGCGCAGCATCGGCAGGATCGCCACCGCCATGCCGATGAAGCCGATGCCGCCCAGCCAGTGCAGCAGCGAGCGCCAGATCAGTATGCCCGGCGACATGGCGTCCAGCCCGGTGAGCACCGTGGCGCCGGTGGCGGTGATGCCCGACATGCTCTCGAAGTAGGCGTCGGTGTAGCCGATGTGCTGGCTGAACACGAAGGGCAGGGCGGCGAACAGCGATACCAGCAGCCAGCTCGACACCGTCAGCATGTACATGTCGCGCGGGCGCAGGTGGGTCTGCTGCGGCTTGCCCTGGACCATCATGCCCATGCCGGCGACGAAGGTGATCAGGCTCGGCCAGAGGAAGGCGTTGATGTCCTGATGGCGTTCGAATACCAGCAGGGTGCCCACCGGTACCAGCATGCTCACCGCCAGGGTGATCAGGAAGATGCCGTTGATGAAGGCGAGGACGCGCAGGGTGGATAGGGACATCGGCCTCAGTGTTTCCAGAAGGTTCGGGTGGCCAGCACCAGCACGGTGAGGATTTCCAGGCGACCCAGCAGCATGCCGGCGGTCAGCAGCCATTTGGCGGCGTCCGGCAGGCTGGCGAAGTTGCCGGCCGGACCGATGATCGGGCCCAGGCCCGGGCCGACGTTGCACACCGCGGTGGCGGCGCCGGTCAGCGCGGTGACCCAGTCCAGGCCGACCAGGGTCAGGGCCAGGGCCAGCACGCCGATGGTGATGGTGAAGAAGAAGGAGAAGGTGATCAGCGAGCGGACGATGTCCTCGTCCAGGTTGTGATTGTTGTACTGCTGCTTGATCACCGCGCGCGGGTGCACCAGCTGGGTCAGGTTGGCCTTGAGCAGCACATAGGCGACCTGGAAGCGGAAGATCTTCAGGCCGCCGGCGGTGGAGCCGGAGCAACCGCCGACGAAGGTCAGGTAGAAGAACAGCAGCACGGCGAAGCCGCCCCAGGTGGTGTAGTCGCCCAGGGCGAAGCCGGTGGTGGTGACCACCGAGGTGACGTTGACCGCGACGATGCGCAAGGCGTCCCACCAGCTGTGCTCGGAGTGCAGCCACAGCCAGGTGCCGAACACCAGCCAGGTGAGCAGCAGGAAGCCGAGGAAGCCGCGCACCTGGTGGTCCTTGAACAGGGCGCGGCGATTGCCGCGCAGGGTGGCGACATAGAGCATGAAGGGCAGGCCGCCGAGGATCATGAGCAGCACCGCCACCCAGTGCACGGCGGGTTGCGACCAGTTGGCCAGGGACAGGTCGGAGGTGGAGAAGCCGCCGGTGGAGATCGATGCCATCGAGTGGTTGAGGGCATCGAAGGGCGACATGCCGGCGCCCCAGAAGGCCAGGAGGCCCAGCCCGGTGAGGGCCAGGTAGATCAGCAGGATGTACTTGGCCGCCATGTGCGAGCGCGGCATGACCTTCTCGCCCCAATCCGAGGACTCGGTCTGGAACAGGCGCATGCCGCCGACCCGCAGCAGCGGCAGGATGGCCACCGCCATGCCGATGAAGCCGATGCCGCCCAACCAGTGCAGCAGCGAGCGCCAGATCAGGATGCCCGGCGACATCTTGTCCAGCCCCACCAGCACGGTGGAGCCGGTGGTGGTGATGCCGCTCATAGTCTCGAAGAAGGCGTCGGTGTAGCTGATGTGGGCGATGATCACCATCGGCAGGGCGGCGAACACGCACACCGCCACCCAGCTGGCGGTGGTCAGCAGGTACATGTCGCGCGGGCGCAGCTGCGCGTTTTTCGGCCTGCCGGGCAGCACCAGGGCGAGACCGGCAACGAAGGTGATCAGGCTCGACCAGAGGAAGGCGTCGAGGTCGTCGGTGCGCTCGAAGGCCAGCAGGGTCAGCATGGGAATCACCATGCTGACGGCCAGGGTGATGAGGAAGAGACCGATGATGAAGCCGATGATGCGCAGGGTCGGCAGGGCCATGTGGCTCGCTCGGGCGGAAACGAAGGCGCCATTCTACCCGTGCCGACCGGGCTGTAAAATCCGTCGACCGGGGGCTTCACAGCGCCGAGCCGATTCATAGAATAGCGCCACGGTCGCCGGCCCTCGCCGGTTCTCTGAGTCCTCCCATCATGTCCGAACGCAATCCCTGTCTCACGTGCGGCGCCTGCTGCGCGTATTTTCGTGTGTCCTTCTATTGGGGCGAGTGCCAATCCGCCGGTGGCAGCGTGCCCGATGCCATGGTCGAGCAGATCACCCCGCACCATGTGGCCATGATCGGCACCACCGCCAAGCCGGCGCGCTGCCAGGCACTGCTCGGCGATGTGGGCGGCGCCACGCGCTGCAGCATGTACGAGCAGCGCTCCAGCACCTGCCGCGAATTCACCGCCAGCTGGGAAGACGGGCGGCACAATCCCCACTGCGATGCGGCCCGTGCCGCCCACGGCCTGCCGCCGCTGCAACCGCCCCTGTTGCCGGAACAGGTCGCGTAATCGGCTAGAATGCCGGCCTGTTATCCCAGGAGAAGGCCATGCAAGCCCTCGATCTGCTGCTCAACCGCGTTTCCGTAGGCCGCCTGCTGGAGCCGGCGCCGGACGCCGCCCAGCGCGAACTGCTGCTGCGCGCCGCCTTGCGCGCGCCGGACCATGGCCAACTGCGGCCCTGGCGTTTTCTTATGGTCGAGGGCGAGGCCCGCGCGCGCCTTGGCGAGCTGTTCGCCCAGGCGCTGCTGGCGAGCAATCCCGAGGCCAAGCCCGAGGCGCTGGACAAGGCCCGCGCGATGCCGTTACGCGCGCCCTTGCTGATGGTGGTCATTGCCCGCCTCAGCGAGCATCCCAAGGTGCCGCACGAGGAGCAGGTGCTGTCCGCCGGCTGCGCCGCCCACGGCGTGCTGCTGGCGGCCCAGGCGCTGGGTTTCGGCGCCATGTGGCGCACCGGCGAGCTGACCCACAATCCCCGGGTTCGGGCCGGGCTGGGCCTGACGGTACAGGAGAAGATCGTCGGCTTCCTCTATCTCGGCAGCTTCGAGGGCGAGCGGCGCGTGCCGCCGGCGCTGCAGCCGGCCGATTTCGTCAGCGCCTGGCAGGGCTGATCGGCACCAGGCTCAGCAGCAGGTCATCCTGCATCCTGAAGTGGCCATCCAGTTCACGGCCGGCCGGCCAGTCGAGGTGCAGGTCGATCAGCAGGCGCAGACGCGCCTGCGCGGCGTCGCACTCCAGCAGTTCGGCATCCTGGAAGTAGAAGCGCTGGCGCACCAGCGGATAGAGCGCCTTGAACAGGCTCTCCTTGAGCGAGAAGGTCAGGCTCACCCGCTCGGCCAGCGCCTGCGGCGACAGCCGTGCGGCGCGCTGCAGCTCAGCCGGGGTGAGGATCTCGCAGGCCAGCCGCGCCGCACGCTCCTCGCTCAGGCGTTGCTCCAGATCGATGCCCAGGCTTGCCCAGTCCCGACTGTATGCCACCAGCGCGGCCGCTCGGCCGGCGCCATGGCTGATGGAGCCGCAGATGCCGGCCGGCCACAGCGGCACGCCCTCGGCATCGCGCCCGGGCAGCAGCGCCTGGCCGCAGAGCCGGCGCAACGCCTCGCGCGCACACAGGCGTCCGGCCAGGTGCTCGGCCTGACGCTTGGCCACCCCGCGTACCATCGGCACGGCGCAGGCGGCGAAATCCTCGGCGCGCAGCAGCCTGGGGTCGAAGCGGGCCAGCACCAGTTGGCTGTCGGGCAGCCAGTGGGGCAGATCTGCCTGCAGTTGGAAGAAGGCGGGATGATTCATGGCGGCATTCTGCCGTGGGCGCCTGCGGCCGGCCAGCGTTTACATTTCGTTGCACGGCGTTAACCCAAGCTAAACAGAGCAAGCGCTTGTTTCTGGCGACAATGGGACGTGCGTTCCAGGTGAACGCTGGTGAGGTTGTAGCCACGGCAGGCAGGTTGCCTCCGTGGTTTTGCTCAACTGATCGAGTGCGGGAGTCCAGTAGGGCTCCCGTTTTTTTTTGCGTCATCGCGGGATTGCGGCCTGGTCCGGCGGCGCCTGGCTTCATGCGTCAAGAAACGCCCTATGGCCAGCGTCAGCGATGCACGAAGGCTCGCCTATTTTCGCGGTAAGACCATGGTCGAATGGCTCCAGGGGGAGGGGGGGGATACAAAAGGGCCCATACAAAAACAACCGCCCTTCGAGGTACTGCCATGACCGCTGCTTCCCTCTACCCCGTGCGCCCCGAGGTGGCCGCCCATACCCTGACCGATGAGGCCACCTACAAGGCCATGTATCAGCAGTCGGTGGTCAACCCGGATGGCTTCTGGCGCGAGCAGGGCAAGCGTCTGGACTGGATCAAGCCGTACACCAAGGTCAAGCAGACCTCCTTCGACGACCATCACGTCGATATCCAGTGGTTCGCCGACGGCACCCTCAACGTCTCCGCCAACTGCCTGGACCGTCATCTGGAGACTCGCGGCGATCAGGTGGCGATCATCTGGGAAGGCGACAATCCCGCCGAGCACCGCGAGATCACCTACCGCGAGCTGCACGAGCAGGTGTGCAAGTTCGCCAACGCCCTGCGCGGCCAGGATGTGCACCGCGGCGACGTGGTGACCATCTACATGCCGATGATCCCGGAGGCGGTGGTGGCCATGCTCGCCTGTACCCGCATCGGCGCCATTCACTCGGTGGTGTTCGGCGGCTTCTCGCCGGAGGCGCTGGCCGGGCGCATCATTGACTGCCAGTCGAAGCTGGTGATCACCGCCGACGAGGGCCTGCGCGGCGGCAAGAAGACTCCGCTCAAGGCCAACGTCGACGACGCGCTGACCAACCCGGAAACCCGCAGCATCC
Organism: Pseudomonas sp. CAU 1711; assembly: GCF_039888625.1. Classification (NCBI taxonomy): domain Bacteria; kingdom Pseudomonadati; phylum Pseudomonadota; class Gammaproteobacteria; order Pseudomonadales; family Pseudomonadaceae; genus Pseudomonas; species Pseudomonas sp. CAU 1711. The sequence goes on along the minus strand of NZ_JBDQQT010000007.1, from coordinate 16,056 downwards.
AGAAAGTCATCGTGGCCAAGCGCACCGGCGCCGAGATCAAGTGGAACTCTCACCGCGACGTCTGGTACGAGGACCTGATGAAGGTCGCCGGTAGCACCTGCGCGCCCAAGGAAATGGGTGCCGAGGAGCCGCTGTTTATCCTCTACACCTCCGGCTCAACCGGTAAGCCCAAGGGCGTGCTGCACACCACCGGTGGTTACCTGACCTACGCCTCGCTGACCCACGAGCGGGTGTTCGACTACCGTCCGGGCGAAGTGTTCTGGTGCACCGCCGACATCGGCTGGGTCACCGGCCACACCTACCTGGTCTACGGTCCGCTGGCCAACGGCGCCACTACCCTGATGTTCGAAGGCGTGCCGAACTATCCGGACGTCACCCGCGTGGCCAGGATCATCGACAAGCACAAGGTCAATATCCTCTACACGGCCCCCACGGCGATCCGCGCCATGATGGCCGAGGGCAAGGCCGCGGTGGCCGGTGCCGATGGATCCAGCCTGCGTCTGCTGGGTTCGGTGGGCGAGCCGATCAATCCCGAGGCCTGGCACTGGTACTACGAGAACGTCGGCCAGGGCCGTTGCCCGATCGTCGACACCTGGTGGCAGACCGAGACCGGTGCCTGTCTGATGACCCCGCTGCCGGGCGCCCATCCGATGAAGCCGGGCTCCGCCGCGCGGCCGTTCTTCGGCGTGCAGCCGGCGCTGGTCGACAACCTGGGCAACATCCTGGAAGGCGCCACCGAGGGCAATCTGGTGATCATCGACTCCTGGCCGGGCCAGGCGCGCACCCTGTACGGCGATCACGATCGCTTCGTCGACACCTACTTCAAGACCTTCAAGGGCATGTACTTCACCGGCGACGGCGCGCGCCGCGACGAGGACGGCTACTGGTGGATCACCGGGCGGGTGGACGACGTGCTCAACGTCTCCGGCCACCGCATGGGCACCGCCGAGATCGAGAGCGCGATGGTCGCCCACCCGAAAGTCGCCGAGGCCGCCGTGGTCGGCATGCCGCACGACCTCAAGGGCCAGGGCATCTACGTCTACGTGACTCTGAATGCCGGCGAGGAGGCTTCCGAGCAGCTGCGCCAGGAACTGAAGAACTGGGTACGCAAGGAGATCGGCCCGATCGCCTCGCCGGACGTCATCCAGTGGGCGCCGGGATTGCCGAAGACCCGCTCGGGCAAGATCATGCGCCGCATCCTGCGCAAGATCGCCGTCGCCGAATACGATGCCCTCGGCGACATCTCCACGCTGGCCGACCCCGGCGTGGTGCAACACCTCATCGAGACCCATCGCACCATGCAGGCCGCCTGACCGGGCGGCCCGCGAGGCGTGCACAACCCCGGCCACAAGCCGTAATGCTGTTGACTTAAGAAAACGCCGCGACTTCCTTTACATAGTCGCGGCGCTTTTCTGGCTTGGGCCAGCAGCGAAGAACACTGCGCAATACCATGACCTGGATGTCGCGGTGTCTTGAGAGCGCTCCCTTCTCTCGCCGGGAGAGGGGCTGGGGGGTGAGGGACTATCGCCTACTCGTTGCCTGGCCCTCACCCCGGCCCTCTCCCAGGGGGGAGAGGGAGAACGACAGCCGCAGACCTGAACCAGGAAAAGTCCGGCCGTGGCCGTGATGCCGTTAAGTGAACAGCATTACAGCCACAAGCCGTTTTTTTTCGTTTATGAGGTGCCAGCCTGCCCGCCATGGTGCAGGGCGCGTCTCGGGCGATGGCGGGAACGAAAAAGCCCCATGCCCGCTCGCGCGGACATGGGGCTCCTGGCCCTGTGGGGCGTTACAGCTTGTTCAGGGCGACGTTGTCGACGAACAGCGACTGGCCCTTCTGGGTACCCAGCATCAGCAGGTCGATGCGGCGGTAGGTGCCGGCCGGCAGCTGGATGTCCTGCTGCAGTTTGCTCCAGGTACCGCCACGGGTCTGCTTCTGGCCGAGCGACAGGTACTGGCCACGGCCGCTGCTGTCCTCCAGGTACAGATAGGCGTAGGCCACCGCGCTGACGCTGCTGCTGCGGCCGACGGTAACATCGGCGCTGAAGCGGTAGCGCTGGCCGGCCTGGACATTGCCGAGCAGGCTGGCGCTGGCGCCGGAGCCTTCGTACTGACGGTTGTAGGCCTCCAGTGCCTGGCGACCGCCGCTGGCGAAGCTGCTGACACGGGCGCTACCGTGGAAGCCGGACCAGCCGCCGATACCGTTCTCGAAGTTCCAGCCGAACTGGGTGGGGGCCGGCGGCACCACCGGCGGTTTGGCGGCGATCTCGACCAGTTCGACCTCGTCGGCCAGCAGGCCGTTGCCGCTGTCGGTCCAGATGGCGACGTACTGATTGCGCGGGACGCTGCTGCCCACCTTGTAGGTGAAGCTCTTCTCCAGGCGGCTGAACTCGTTGCCGGTCACCGACAGGCTCACCGACTGTTCGCCGCTGTAGCTCAGGCGGCCCTCGGCGTCCTCGTTCAGAATGGCCAGGCGCACGTTCTCGCGGCTGTTGGCGGCCTTGAGCATAGCCTTGGCCCTGAGCCGGTACTGCACGCCGCTGCGCAAGCCGCTGACCGGCGTGGCCAGCAGGTCGAAGCCCTGGGTGTTGAACTGCAGGGCGTTGTCGCGGCAGCCGGTGGCGACGTTGACCAGGGCCAGCTCGGCGCTGCCGAACAGTGCGCGCCAGCCTTCGCTGGTGCGGAACTCGCCGTTGCCGACCAGACCCTTGAGCGCCGGCTTGCTGCACCAGGGCAGCTCGGGCTGCGGGTTGGTCGGCGTGCCGGTGTTAGGCACCTTGGTCGGGCGGAAGTTGGCGATCTGTACGGCCATGCTGTTCAGCGCGCGGGCGGCGTCGGCATGGTCGTGCTGGCCGCAGGCCTGGTTGGCGCACTCGGCGTCGACCAGGCGCGGGGTGGAGAACAGCGGCGACTGGCGGCGCGCGCCGAACACCTGGGGGTAGGCCATGATGGTGCTGAACTGGCCCTGCACGCCGTAGCCGCGGCTCCACTCGTGGGTGCCGCTGTGGTTCTGGTAGTAGCCGTCCTGCAGGTCCTGCTCGTAGGAGTGGCGCAGGCCCATGTTGTGACCGGCCTCGTGGGCGAAGGTGCTGAGGCTGCAGTCGACGCCGGTCAGGCCGTAGGCCATGTCCTTGGCGTTGCTGTAGAACTGGTCGCTATTCTTCGCCCCGGTTCCCAGCCAGGCGATGCCGCACACGCCGTAGCCCTGGCCGTTGGTGGTGCGGTTGAGCAGTTGCACCACGTCGGCGCCGTACTGCTCGCGCAGGCGCTGGACCTGGGCATCGTTGGTGAAGCGGCTGAGGTTGCTGCTGGAGACGTCGTAGTAGGTGGCCCAGTCGAGCAGCTGCTTGTGCACCAGGCGCAGGCGCAGGTTGGCGCCGCTCTTGGCATAGGCGTTGTTGGCGTACTCGATGTAGCTGGCGATGCGTGCGTCGATGTCGCGGCCATTGGGCAGGGCCAGCGCGTCCTTGGTGTAGAGCACCATGATGTCGACGGTCTGCGGGTTGGCCTGGGCTGCCTGGGCGGCCAGGGCCAGGCTCAGGCCGGTGAGCAGTTTCTTCATATCGGCAATCCTTGTGATGTGGGAAGACTCAGCCCCGCGCCGGCGGCGCCATGGGCGGTAGCTCGCCGGCGCCGAACGGCACGGCGTCGTTGGGGTCGGCGCGTAGCACCAGTTCGTTCTCGTCGGTGATCACGGTCTTGCCGGTTGCGTTGTCGATGATCATCGACAGGGTGCCGTCCAGCGTGTTGACGGTGATGTGGGTCTCCAGGGCGCCCCTGACCAGGGTCAGGTTGTCGGCGTCGCTGCCGTCCAGCAGCTTGCCCTGCCAGACCGCGGCGCCGCCGTTGTTGCGGGTCTCGGTGAGGGTGGCGCGCACGGGCTGCTGGCGCCCCGGCAGGCCCAGGGTGAGGGTCTGGTCGAGGCCGATGGCCTGCAGCAGGCTGGGATCGATCTGGGTTTCGTGCACCGGCACGCCGTGGCTTTCGCCGGCGACCAGGGACTGCTGGTCCCACAGCTTCAGCTCGCGCTGCAGGGGGGCCGGGGCCTGGGCCTGCGGCTGGGCGGGGGCGACGGTTTGCTCGGCGCTGGCCAGGGGCGCGGCGGCCGGCGTGTCGCTCGGCTGCGTCTGGTCGACATCTTTTCCGGCTTGCTTCTGCGCCGGTTGTGGTTCCTGCGTCAGCAGCAGGCCGGCAGTGACGCCGGAGATCACCGCGACCAGGGCGGCGGATATCCATAGTTTCGACATGCGATCTCTCCATTGACCCCGCAGGGGGGAACGGCGCGCAGTCTAGGGAGCGGAGCGCTGGCAAAGCGCTATCTGGTTCACAGCCGGGGATGTGCAGGCGGGAGATGGCTGGGATTAAGACGCGGGTCTCGTTGCGAACGTAGACCAGGTCGCTGCCGTTATGTCGACTGGCTGCCTCAGCGCTCGGCGATCACTTTCGCCTGACGCTGCGGCAGGTCGCTGGGCAGGTCGGTGAGGGCCCTGAGGGCCAGCTCGCGGCTTGGATAGCTGCTGAACAGGATGGCGTACTCGCTCTCGCCGCCCTGGCCGCGTTGCTCCAGGCGCAGCGGCTGGCCGGGGTGACGCTGCAGCAGGGCGCGCATGAACTCCGCGCTGCTGCCGCGGATCAGCTCGATGGTATGGCGGCGCGGCGGCTCGTCGCTTGGCGCCTGCGCGCGTGGTGGGAGCAGTTCCTCGCCTCCACGGCCGTCGAGGATGGGCACTTCGGGCTCGGCTCGCTCGGGCGCGGAGAAGGCCTGTGCCGGAACGCCAGGGGGCTGTTCCGCCGGTTGCCGGTCGAACAACTGCTGCGCCTGTTCGGGCAGGCGCTGTCGGGGCCCGCCGAGCAGGCGCAGGTCGCGGTACTTGCCTTCGCTCAGGCCCGCCAGGCCGGCGCCGTCGCGGGCCACGCTGGGCCGCAGGAAGACCATCAGGTTGCGTTTCTGGCGGGTCTCCCGGGTGGAGCGGAACAGGCCGCCGACACCTGGGAGGTCACCTAGCAGCGGTACCTTGCTCTCGCTGCGGGTGACGTCGTCCTGCATCAGTCCGCCGAGCACTAGCACCTGGCCGTTCTCGGCCAGCACCGTGCTCTTTATCGAGCGCTTGTTGGTCACCAGGTCCACCGCCTGGGTGCTGGGCGCGATGGAGGAGATCTCCTGCTCGATCACCAGGCGCAGGGTGAGATCCTCGTTGATATGCGGGGTGATCTTGAGGGTGATGCCGATGTCCTTGCGCTCGATGGTGGTGAAGGGGTTGCCGGCCCCCGAGGCGCTGGTGGCGTAGGAGCCGGTCTGGAAGGGCACGTTCTGCCCGACCAGGATCTCCGCCTCCTGGTTGTCCAGGGTCAGCAGGCTCGGAGTGGACAGCAGGTTGCTCTTGCCGGTGGAGGAGAGCGCGGTGATCAGGGCGCCGAAACCGTCGCTGCCGACGCCGACTATGGCGCCATTGGGCAGTTGGCTCGCCAGTTCGCCCTGCTTGTCGTTGGCGATGGCGCCGAGCAGGGTACCCACCGAGAGGCCGGTGTTGCCGAAGTTGACGCCGCCCAGAGCCGAGTCGCCATGGGCGCCTATGGCCCATTGCACGCCCAGCGCCTCGTTGACGTCGCCGGATATCTCGACGATGGCTGCCTCCACCAGCACCTGGGCGCGCGGCACGTCGAGTTGACGGACCAGGCTTTCGAGCGTGTCGACGCGCTCCGGCTCGGCGAGGATGACGATGGCGTTGAGGCCCTCGTCGGCGCGTACCAGTGCGGGGCGAGCGGCCTCGGCACCCTTGTCGAGGCCGTCGCCGAGCTCGCCCAGGGTCTCGGCCAGCTGCTTGGCGTCGCCATAGCGCAGGCGAATCACCCGGGCATTGGCCGAGCGCGCGCTGGGCGTATCCAGGCTCTGCACCAGCTGCAGCAGGCGCGTGCGCGCGGCGCTGGGGCCGAGCAGGAGCAGGCGGTTGCCACGGGTATCGGCGATCACCTGGGCGCCGCCGGCCTGCTGCTGTTTGATCGTGGCGGCGAGCACTTCGGCCATTTCCTGCACCCAGCCATGGCGTAGCTCGTAGAGGGTGAAGTCATGCAGGCTACCCCTGTCGAGTTGCTCGACTATGCCGTGGATGCGCTCGATATTGGCGGGGGCGTCGCTGATGATCAGGCTGTTGGAGGAAGGCACGGCGGCCAGGTGGCCGTGGTTGGCGACCAGTGGGCGAATCATCGGCATCAGTTCGCCGACCGAGCCCTGCTGCACCTGCAGCACGCGGGTTTCCAAGTTGCCCCGCTGCCCGGGCAGGGTGCGGCCGTCGACTATCGGCACGATGCTCAGTTGATTGCCTTGGGCGGCCACGGCGAAGCCGTGAGTGGTCATCACCGCGAGGAACAGCTGGTGGACCTCATCGGGGGTCATCGCCTGCTGCGCCATGACAGTGACTCGCCCCTTGACCCTGGGGTCGACGATGAAAGTCTGGCCGCCGATGCTGGATATCTGCTCGATGAAGTCGCGGATGTCCGCATCCCGCAAGTTGAGGGTCCAGCCTCCCCGCTCCGCCAGTCGTTCGCTGGGAGCGTTGGCTGCAACCGGCGTCGCCGCTGCGGCTGTGGCCACGACGCTGGTCAGCGCGATAGCGCGCGCGAGGAGGAGGAAGTGCTGGGGCATGAAGTCCGGAGGGCAGTTTGGCGGCGCGCTAGGCTAATCAAAATGAGCCAGGCGCTGGTCGTCGTGATGTCGATATGCGACTGCTCTCACAAGAAGTCGGCGGCAGGGTGACGATTGGTAACGCCTGCACCCGAATGGGGTGTGCGGAAGCCTTCCCGCACCGTACCAGTGCATTATTTGTATTTGTAATGTTATGATTTCATTGATATTTTTATTATTTGGCGCGATTAGTGCTTGATAATTCTGTTTTGTCTCTATTCTTTTACTGCATGTCTTGCGGCGAATGTCAACATACGGTCTTGCCCGCTCCTGTGCTTCTGTAATTTGTTGTCGCTTTCAAGAAATATCGACCTTACCCCTGTCGATAGAATGCCGCCCACTTGGCCAGTCCCTTTGCTCGCGCTTGCGCGGCGGCAAAGACGGTGACTCTTTCTACAATTCACCCATGGCCATGGCGAGTCGCAGTTCTGCCAATCGCGGTATCCAATCGAAGGAGCACAAGATGAAGAAGATCCTATTGCTCGGCGCGCTGGCGCTGACCGCTTTCAGTGCGCTGGTCCAGGCAGAAGACAAACCGCTGCGCATCGGCATCGAGGCGGCTTACCCGCCCTTCGCCTACAAGACCCCGGAAGGCAACATCACCGGCTTCGACTACGACATCGGCAACGCCCTGTGCGAAGAGATGAAGGTCAAGTGCCAGTGGATCGAGCAGGAGTTCGACGGCCTGATTCCGGCCCTCAAGGTGCGCAAGTTCGACGCCGTGCTGTCGTCCATGTCGATCACCGACGAGCGCAAGAAGTCGGTCGACTTCACCAACAAGTACTACCACACCCCCGCCAAGCTGGCGATGAAGGCCGGCACCGAGCTGAAGGACCCGCTGGTCGATCTGAAAGGCAAGAAGGTCGGCGTTCAGCGCGCCTCCATCTATGACCGCTACGCCACCGAGCAGTACGCTCCGGCTGGTATCGAGGTGGTGCGCTACAGCTCGCAGAACGAGATCTTCCTCGACCTGGCCGCCGGTCGCCTGGACGCCACCCTGGCCGACGTGGTCAACATCGACGACGGCTTCCTCAAGACCGACGCCGGCAAGGGCTTCGCCCTGGTAGGTCCGGACTACACCGAGCCGAAGTACTTCGGCGACGGCGCAGGCATCGCTGTGCGCAAGGGCGACACCGCCACCGCCGAGAAGATCAATGCCGCCATCGCCGCCATCCGGGCCAACGGCAAGTACAAGGAAGTGCAGGATAAGTACTTCCAGTTCAACGTCTACGGCGAGTAACGCCGCTGTCCCCACCCTCTCCTGGGCGGAGAGGGTGAGGCGACGCCAGGCGCGCCGTCGGCTGCGCCGCGTCCCCAGCCCTCGATAGGGCCTCCTCCTGCGTTTCAGAGGATAGATTCCATGTTCAACGGCTACGGCTCGACCATTCTCGACGGCGCCTGGCTCACCGTGCAGTTGGCCCTGCTGTCGATGGCGGTGGCCATCGCGCTCGGCCTGCTCGGTGCGGCCTTTCGTCTGTCACCCATGAAGTGGCTGGCCCTGATGGGCGAGACCTACGCCACCGTGATCCGCGGCATTCCCGATCTGGTGCTGATTTTGCTGATCTTCTACGGCGGCCAGGATCTGGTGAATCGCATCGCCCCGCTGGTGGGCTACGAAGACTACATCGACATCAACCCCTTCATCGCGGGGGTCGGTACCCTGGGCTTCATCTATGGCGCCTACCTGTCCGAAACCTTCCGTGGCGCCTTCATGGCCATCCCCAAGGGCCAGGGCGAGGCCGGCCTGGCCTATGGCATGAGCCCGCTGCGAGTGTTCTTCCGCATTCTGGTGCCGCAGATGATCCGTCTGGCCATTCCCGGCGTGACCAACAACTGGCTGGTGCTGGTCAAGGCCACCGCGCTGATCTCCCTGGTCGGCCTGCAGGACATGATGGCCCGCGCCAAGAGCGCCGGCGACGCGACCCGCGAGCCCTTCACCTACATCCTCCTGGCAGCCGCCATCTATCTGGTCATGACCAGCGTGTCGCTGCTGGTGCTGCGCCATCTTGAACGCCGCTACTCGGTCGGCGTGAAAGCCGCCGAGATCTGAGGGAGCCACCATGCTTTTCGATTACAACGTGGTACTCGACAGCCTGCCGCTGTATTTCGGCGGCGTGCTGGTCACCCTCAAGCTGCTGGTGATCGCCCTGGCCTTCGGCCTGGCGCTGGCCGTGCCGCTGGCGCTGATGCGCGTCTCCAAGCAGGCCGTGATCAACTTCCCGGCCTGGCTCTATACCTACGCCATCCGCGGCACGCCGATGCTGGTGCAGCTCTACCTGCTGTACTACGGCCTGGCCCAGTTCGAGGTGGTGCGCGAGAGCTTCATGTGGCCCTACCTGTCCAGCGCCACCTTCTGCGCCTGCCTGGCCTTCGCCATCAATACCAGCGCCTATAGCGCCGAGATTCTCGCCGGCAGCCTCAAGGCCACGCCGCATGGCGAAATCGAAGCGGCCAAGGCCATGGGTATGTCGCGCGCCAAGCTGTACCGGCGCATCCTCCTGCCGTCGGCACTGCGCCGTGCGCTGCCGCAGTACAGCAACGAGGTGATCATGATGCTGCACACCACCAGCCTGGCCTCGGTGGTGACCCTGATCGACATCACCGGCGCGGCCAAGACCGTCAGCTCGCAGTACTACCTGCCGTTCGAGGCCTATATCACCGCCGGTGTGTTCTACCTGGTGCTGACCTTCATCCTGGTGCGCCTGTTCAAGCTGGCCGAGCGCCGCTGGCTGGCCTACCTGGCCCCGCGCAAGCACTGAGGCGACGACCGGCATGCAACGCATCGACCACCGCCTGCCCTGGGGCTGCCCCGGCACCGAGCGCACCCTGAGTGTGTTCCGTTTCGGCGCGGGCGAGCGCAAGGCCTATATCCAGGCCAGCCTGCACGCCGACGAGCTGCCGGGCATGCGCGTGGCGGTTGAGCTCAAGCGTCGCCTGGCCGAGCTGGAAGGGCAGGGGCGGCTGACCGGGGTGATCGAGCTGGTGCCTGTGGCCAATCCGATCGGCCTCGGCCAGATGTTCCAGGCCACCAGCCAGGGGCGCTTCGAGCTGGGCAGCGGCAAGAACTTCAACCGCGACTTCGTCGACCTGGCCGCACTGGTCGCGCCGCAACTGGAGGGGCGCCTGGGAGCGGATGGCGCCGCCAATGTGCGGCTGATCCGCGAGAGCATGCGCGCCGCCCTGGAGGCCCTGCCGCCGGCCGGCTCCGAGCTGCAGGGCCTCCAGCGCCTGCTGCTGCGCCATGCCTGTGACGCCGATCTGGTGCTCGACCTGCATTGCGACTTCGATGCCGTGGTGCACCTGTACATGATTCCCCAGCAGGCCGAGGCCTTCGCCTCGCTGGCCGCGCGCCTCGGTGCCGGCGCCGTGCTGGTAGCCGAGGACACCGGCGGCAGCTCCTTCGACGAGGCCTGCTCGATGGCCTGGTTGCGCCTATCACGGCGCTTCCCGCAGGCAGCCGTGCCGCTGGCCTGCCAGGCGGCGACCGTGGAGCTGGGCGGCATGGCGGATACCGAGCGCGAGCGCGCCGAGGCCAGTGCCGAAAGCATCCTCGCCTGCCTCGCCGAGCAGGGGCTGATCGAGGGCGCCTGGCCGCCCGCGCCGGCGCCCGGCTGCGCCGTCACGCCCTTCGCCGGTGCCGAGTACGCCTATGCGCCGCATGCCGGCGTGGTCAGTTTTTTGCAGCCGATTGGCGCGCGCGTCGCCGCCGGCGATCCGCTGTTCGAGGTCATCGACCCGCTGGAGGACCGTCACAGTGTCGTGCGGGCGTCCACCTCCGGAGTGCTCTACGTGCGCGAGCGCCTGCGCTTCGCCCAACCCGGGCTCTGGCTGGCCAAGGTGGCCGGCACCCAACCCATTCGTCAGGGTCGCCTGTTGAGCGACTGATCCACACGAGAAGCCAACCATGTACAAACTCGAAGTTCAGGATCTGCACAAACGCTACGGCGCCCACGAAGTGCTCAAGGGCGTGTCCCTGGCGGCCAAGGCCGGCGACGTGATCAGCATCATCGGCTCCAGCGGCTCGGGCAAGAGCACCTTCCTGCGCTGCATCAACATGCTGGAGCAGCCGCACGGCGGCAAGATCCTGCTCAACGGCGAGGAGCTCAAGCTGGTGGCCAACAAGGACGGTGCGCTCAAGGCCGCCGACGCCAAGCAGCTGCAGCGCATGCGCTCGCGCCTGTCCATGGTGTTCCAGCACTTCAACCTGTGGTCGCACATGAGCGCCCTGGAGAACATCATCGAGGCGCCGGTGCACGTGCTCGGCGTGCCGAAGAAGGAGGCCATCGAGAAGGCCGAGCACTACCTGGCCAAGGTCGGCGTGGCGCACAGGAAGGATGCGTACCCCGCCCATATGTCCGGTGGCGAGCAGCAGCGCGTGGCCATCGCCCGCGCCCTGGCCATGGAGCCGGAGGTGATGCTGTTCGACGAGCCGACTTCGGCGCTGGACCCCGAGCTGGTCGGCGAAGTGCTCAAGGTGATGCAGGACCTGGCCCAGGAAGGCCGCACCATGGTGGTGGTGACCCACGAGATGGGCTTCGCCCGCGAGGTCTCCAACCAGCTGATTTTCCTGCACAAGGGCCTGGTGGAAGAGACCGGCTGCCCGAAGGAGGTGCTGGCCAACCCGCAGTCCGAGCGCCTGAAGCAGTTCCTTTCCGGCAGTCTGAAGTAAGCACTAAACTCTGCCCATGACTGCCACTGCCCACTGCATCGGTTTCCTGATCTGGCCGGAAACCAGGCCCATGACCCTGGCCCTGGCCGAAGAAGCCCTGCGCGTGGCGCAGCGCGTCCATCCGGAAGTGTCCTACGAGCTGCGCTTCCTCCAGGCGGAAACGCCGGCCGACGGCGCCTGGCGGATGCCGGGCGAGCCCTGGGTCGGGCGCCTGGAGGGTTGCCAGCGCCTGTTCCTGCTGGCCGACGAGCCGCCGGCCCAGGTCGCTCCGCCCCTGGCCTTGGCCCTCAAGCAGCTGGCGCGCGCCGGCAGCATCATCGGCGGCCTGTCCGCCGGGGTTTACCCGCTGGCCCAGCTGGGCCTGCTCGAGGGCTACCGCGCCGCCGTGCACTGGCGCTGGCAGGACGACTTCACCGAGCGCTTCCCCAAGGTCATCGCCACCAGCCACCTGTTCGACTGGGACCGCGACCGCCTGACCGCCTGTGGCGGCCTGGCCGTGCTCGACCTGCTGCTGGCCGTGCTGGCCCGCGACCACGGCGCCGAACTGGCCGGCGCGGTGAGCGAGGAGCTGGTGGTCGAGCGCATTCGCGAGGGCGGCGAGCGCCAGCGCATCCCGCTGCAGAACCGCATCGGCTCCAGCCATCCCAAGCTGACCCAGGCGGTGCTGCTGATGGAGGCCAACATCGAGGAGCCGCTGACCACCGACGAGATCGCCCAGCATGTATGCGTGTCGCGGCGGCAGCTGGAGCGCATCTTCAAGCAGTACCTCAACCGCGTGCCCAGCCAGTACTACCTGGAGCTGCGCCTGAACAAGGCGCGCCAGCTGTTGATGCAGACCAGCAAGTCGATCATCCAGATCGGGCTGTCCTGCGGTTTCTCCTCCGGACCGCACTTCTCCAGCGCCTACCGCAACTTCTTCGGCGCGACGCCGCGGGAAGACCGAAATCAGCGGCGCAGTGCCAGTCCGTTCGAGATAGCGCCGGCGGCTGTTGAGCGGGGGTGAGGTTGGTCGGCACGGGGGCTGACCCCCTTGGTTAGCTGTGTCACGCCTTGTTTCGAGGTGCTCGTTTGGCGCTGATCAGTTTTGGCGGGAGCTTGCTGGGTAACTCCTGCGTCAAGCGCGATCAAGCGCGTGGATCACCTGTTTGGCAACCACTTTAATAAATCGCGGGCAAAAAAAACCCGGGTTCTGGGGGATGAATCCGGGTCAAGACCATTAGGAGTAAAACAAGGTACGCGATCCACGGTACCCAGACTGGCGGGGCACTTGGGGGGAGATGCCGCGCACCAGTACTTGAAGTATTGGCCAGTATTTCCAATCGTCCAGATTGGTTGAGAGAGTTTCTTAAACGTATTTGGAATACCGTCGCGCCTGCTGAGCACTCAGCCTTGTCGCAACTGGTCCAGCAGGGCCAGAGTCTGCTCGATCACCGCAGGATCGGTGTAGAAATGCGGGGAAAACCTGATGCCGGGGCCGCGTTGTGCGCAGATCACCTGCTGCGCGCGCAGGCGGGCGAACAGCGCCTGGCGTTCCCAGCCGGCCAGGCTGAAGGTCAGGATGCCGGCGCGGCGGGCCGGGTTCAACGGGCTGTGCAGGCTCGCGCCGGCGATTCGCAGCAGACCCTCCTGCAGCTGCAGCATGCGTTCTTCCAGCTGCGCCGCCACCCGCTCCATGCCCACTTCCTCGAGCAGCGCCAGGCTGGCCTCCAGGGCCATGGCGCCGAGCATGTTCGGGCTGCCGCACTCGAAACGGCGTGCCGTGCGCGCCGGCTGCCAGTCCGTGCGGTCGTAGTCGCCGGCGTGCTCCAGCATGTGCCAGCCGTACTCGTGCAGGGTCAGCTGCTCGCGCAGGTCGCTGCGGCAGTAGAACAGGCCGAGTCCTTCCGGGCCGAGCATCCACTTGTGGCCGTCGGCCATGGCGAAGGCGCAGTCGCAGGCCTGCACGTCGAAGGGCAGGGCGCCGAGCTGCTGGATGGCGTCGACGCACAGCAGCACGCCCAGCCTACGGCAGCCGGCGCCCAGGCGCGTGAGGTCCAGGCGCAGGCCGCTGGCGTACTGCACAGAGCTGATCGCCAGCAGGCGGGTACGCGGGCCGCAGGCCGCCAGCAGGGCGCCTTCGGGGTCGCTGCCGGCGAGGCTCGTCTGGATCACTTCCACACCGCGCGGTTTCAGCGCCTCCCAGACGATGCGGTTGGAGGGGAACTCCTCGTCGCTGACCACCACCTGGTCGCCGGCCCGCCAGTCCAGTCCGAAGGCGACGAAGGAGAGGGCTTCCGAGGTATTTTTGACCAGCGCGATATCGGCCGTGCTCGGCGCGTTCAGCAGGCGCTTGCAGCGCTCGCGCAGGCGACTCTCGACCTGCAGCCATTGCGGATAATCGCGCGCGCCCAGGCTGGCATTCTCTTCGGCGAAGCGCCGCACGGCCTCGCTGGCGCGCCTGGGCCAGGGGGAAACAGCCGCGTGATTGAGGTAGCGCAGGCCGGGAGAGAGGGGGAATTCGTCGCTTAGATCGGGCATTGGGCCGATGATCCGTGCATTTTCGTGCTGAACAGGCATAATATCGCGCCTCGATTCTTCGTCCTGTAGTCACTTTATGAACAAAGAACCTCGCAAAGTCCGTGAATTCCGTCGCCGCGAGCAGGAAATTCTCGATACCGCGCTCAAGCTCTTCCTTGAACAGGGTGAAGACAGCGTGACTGTCGAGATGATCGCCGATGCGGTCGGAATCGGCAAAGGCACCATCTACAAGCACTTCAAGTCCAAGGCCGAGATCTATCTGCGCCTGATGCTGGACTACGAGCGCGACCTCAATGCGCTGTTCCACTCCGAGTCCGTGGCCAAGGACAAGGAGGCGCTGTCGCGCTCCTACTTCGAGTTCCGCATGCGCGACCCGCAGCGCTACCGCCTGTTCGACCGCCTGGAAGAGAAGGTGGTCAAGGGCAACCAGGTGCCGGAGATGGTCGAGCAGCTGCACAAGATTCGCGCCTCCAACTTCGAGCGCCTGACCCAGCTGATCGAGGGGCGCATCGAGGAAGGCAAGCTGGAAGACGTGCCGCCGTACTTCCACTACTGCGCCGCCTGGGCGCTGGTGCACGGCGCCGTGGCGCTGTATCACCACCCGTTCTGGAGTAACGTGCTGGAGGATCAGGACGCCTTCTTCCAGTTCCTCATGGACATCGGCGTGCGCATGGGCAACAAGCGCAAACGCGACAGCGAAACGCCGGCTGCCTGACGTGACATTCAGCCCGCCAATGATGCGTTTTCCGCAGCCGGCGGCGGGCTTACACTCCGGAGTGAACATGCCCGGAGTTTTCCGATGATCGTCGACCGCCAGGGCCGTCGCTTCCGCAACCTGCGCGTCAGCCTTACCGCCGCCTGCAACTACGCCTGCACCTACTGCGTGCCGGACGGTAAGCGCCTGGTCGCGGCCCAGGACGAGCTGTCCGCCGAGGCCCTGGTGCGCGGCGTGGCCTACCTGATCGAGGCGGCCGGCATCGAGCGCCTGCGTATCACCGGCGGCGAGCCGCTGGTCAGCCCCAAGCTCGACCACTTCCTGCGCGAAGTCAGCCGCCTCGGCCTGCAGGACATCGGCCTGACCAGCAACGGCCAGCTGCTCTCGCGCAAGCTGCCGCTGCTGCTGGAGTGCGGCCTCAGGCGCATCAACGTATCCCTAGATACCCTCGACCCCGCGGCCTTCACCCGCATCGCCCGTGGCGGCGACCTGGCGACCGTGCTGCAGGGCCTGGAGGACGCGCGTGCCGCCGGCCTGAAGGTCAAGATCAACATGGTGCCGCTGCGCGGGCAGAATCACGAGCAGGTGCTGCCCATGCTCGACTACTGCCTGGAGCGCGGCTTCGAGCTGCGCTTCATCGAGCTGATGCGCATGGGCCACCTGGCCCGCGACGGCGCGGGTTTCCAGCAGCAGTTCTACGGCATGGATGAGCTGCTGGCGAGGATCGGCGAACGACACGAGTTCGCCCAGGCCCCGGCGCCGCTGGATGCCACCGCGCTGCGCTACGAGATACCCGGGCGCGGCTTCTTCGGTGTGATCGCCAACGAGAGCGTGCCGTTCTGCCGCACCTGCTCGCGCCTGCGCCTGTCGTCCACCGGTTGGCTGCATGGCTGCCTGTCGTCGAGCAACCGCCACTATGTCGGCGACCTGCTCGACAAGCCCCGCCACCAGGCCCTGCCGGCCCTGCAGCGCCTGCTGGTGCGCGCCCTGGCGGACAAGCAGGAAGTCGCCTTTGCGGGCGGTGCCACCATCATGAAAATCATCGGCGGCTGATGATCTGCGGCGCGTCGGCCATGCGTTGTTGAAAGCAGGCCGGGACGCGGCGTCTCGGCATGCTCATTTACCGTCTGTAAACTCTGCTGCCTCGCCTGCTTTCGCCTAACCTGGCTCTAGCTCGCGAGATCATTGACTAACCTATGTCTCGAGTCATGTCTGCCGAATTTCCCATCGCCTATATCGAGCCGGTGTTCCGCCCGCCGAGCGAGGCCCACTCGCTGATCCTGCCGGTCACCAACGGCTGCTCCTGGAACCATTGCACCTTCTGCGATTAGTTATCCCTAAGTGAGCCCCTAGGGAAATTCTGAAGAAGACTTCCCGAATCTGGTGAAATACGCCGATCCCGTTGCCCGAGTTTCCCGATGAAGCAGATGACCTTCGCCGATGCCGAGTACGCCGGCAAGCGCAAGCAGACCCGCA